>DATENH010000197.1:0-39360 GCA_035275145.1 Steroidobacteraceae bacterium
TCGCCATGCAGCGCTCGCCCGCCGAACCGTACGCCGCGCCCATCAACGCCTGCGCGGCAAGCTTGGTATCCGCATCGGGCATCACGACCATGTGATTCTTCGCGCCGCCGAGTGCCTGCACTCGCTTGCCCGTGCGAGCCGCGGTTTCGTACACATGCTTCGCGACGGGCGTCGAACCGACGAAGCTCACGGCAGCCACTTCCGCGTCGGTGAGCAGCGTATCGACTGCCTCACGATCTCCGTTCACGACATTGAAGACGCCCGGCGGCAACCCGGCCTCCGCTAGCAGCTCAGCGAGCCGCAAGCCGCAGGAGGGATCCTTCTCCGACGGCTTCAGGACAAACGTGTTGCCGCAGGCGATCGCCACCGGAAACATCCACAGCGGCACCATCGCCGGGAAATTGAACGGCGTGATGCCGGCACACACGCCGACTGGCTGTCGCAGCGACCAGCAGTCGACGCCGCTGCCGACGTTGTCCGAGAACTCGCCCTTGAGCAGTTGCGGAATTCCGCACGCGAATTCGACCACCTCGATGCCGCGAGTCACTTCGCCGCGCGCATCGGCGAGCACCTTGCCATGCTCGCTCGTGATGAGCGCCGCGAGATCGTCGATGTGCGCATCGAGCAGCGCTTTGAATCGAAACAACACGCGCGCACGTTGTAACGGCGGCGTCTCGGCCCAGGCGGGCAGCGCACTGCGTGCAGCTTGAATTGCAGCGCGCGTCTCTTCCTGGGAAGCGAACGCGACGTTCGCGCTCACGCGGCCGGTTGCCGGATCGAACACCTTGCCTGCGCGACCGGATGTGCCGGCTCGCAAACGTCCGTCGATGAAATGACCCTGTTGTGCGCTCATCGCCAGACTCTATCCTCGTCCCGAGGACAGTGCCAGCCGCGCGCTCAGGACGGATTCTGTGCTTGCGGCCGGCCGGGATGACGTCGCAGCGCGTAGCCCAGGCCGCCGACGCGGAACCAGCGATAGCCGAACTCTTCGAGCGCGATCCGGTGCGCGCCGTCCTGCTGTGCGTGGCTTTCGTTCTCGGCCAGCAGGTTGGTCAGCATGTCGCCGCCCTCGCCTTTCATACGCAGGACGATCTCGAGCGGCTGCCGCGAAAAGTTGTGGAGCAGCACGACGCGATTGCCGCGCCACTCGTACATCAGGCCGAGCACGCTCTTGTGTCCGGTCGGCAGGATCGAGCACTCGCCCCAGCCGATTTCAGGGGTCTCTTTGCGCTGGCGGATCATGCGGACCAGCCAGTTGAGGAACGACTGGGGATCGCGCCGCTGCTTCTCGACGTTGACCTGCTCGCAGCCATACACACCGTCGGTGATGACGGGATTCGGCAATCGCTTGGCCAGCGAGAAACCGCCGTTGTGTTCCCCGCTCCACTGCATCGGGGTTCGCACGGCTTGGCGCTCGGGCAGCGCGAGATTCTCGCCCATCCCGATCTCGTCGCCGTAGCGGATCACCGGCGTGCCCGGCAACGCGAACAGCATGCTGTACGCGAGCTCCATGTTGCGGCGGTCGCCGAGCATCGGTGCGAGCCGGCGCCGGATGCCGCGATCATAGAGCTGCATCTTCGGCTCGGGACCGAAGCGTCGGAACACGAGCTCGCGCTGGCGCTCGGTGAGCCGGCCGAGATCGAGCTCGTCGTGATTGCGCAGGAACTGCGCCCATTGCGACGTGTTCGGAATCTCCAGGGTCCGGCGCAGCGCCTCGGCGAGCGGCCGCACGTCTTCCGACGCCAGCGCGTAGAACAGGTGCTGGTTGACGAAGAAGTTGAACATCATCTGGATGCCTTCGCCCTCCTCGCCGAAGTAGCGCCGGTTGTCCCGCGGCAGCACGTTCGCCTCGCCGAGCAGGATCGAATCGCGCGAGCGCCATTGCAGGAAGCGCCGCATCTCTTCCAGCCAGTCGAAGTGCAGCTTCGGCTGCTTGCCGTTTAGCGGCGAGCCCTGGATGACGAAAGGCACCGCATCGACGCGGAAGCCGGCGACGCCGAGCTCGAGCCAGTAACCCATGATGCGCATGACCTCGGCCCGCACGTCGGGATTGTCCATGTTGAGGTCGGGCTGGAAGTCGTAAAACACGTGATAGAAGTACTCGCGCGCCAGCTTGTCGTACGTCCACACCGACTTCTGCACGCCCGGGAACACCATGCCCTTGTTCCAGCCCGGCGGCCGCTTCTTCGACCAGATGTACCAGTCACGCAGCGGCGATTTCGCATCGCGCCGCGCAGCCTGGAACCACGGGTGCTTGTCGGAGGTGTGGTTGACGACCAGGTCGACGATCACGCCGATGCCGCGCTTGTTCGCCTGGTTCATGAACTCGACGAACTCGCCGCTCGAGCCGTGGCGCGGATCGACGCCGTAGAAATCGCTGATGTCGTAACCGTTGTCGCGGTTCGGCGAGGGCTGGAACGGCGCGAGCCAGATGACGTCGATGCCGAGCGAATCGAGATAGTCCAGGCGCTGCATCAGTCCGTGGAAGTCGCCGCAGCCGTCGCCGTTGCCATCCATGAACGTTTCGAGGTCGAGGCTGTAGACGATCGCGTTCTTGTACCAGAGGTCGGTGATCATTGCCTCGCAACGCATCGGCGCACTCGCTGGTTGCGCCCCTACGTCCGGTAGGGGAACAGCGACGCGCTGTATTTCGTATATGGGAATGGCAATTACCCTGGTCCATGTTTTGGGTTGGATGCTCGCCGGCGCAGTGATCGCGCTGCTGGCCTTCATGCTGACGCATCGGCGGCGCACTCCTTATCTACATTTGCAGCTCGACGAGCTGCCTTCGTTGTGCGAAAGCATGCAATCTTTGGCAGTGCTGACGGGCGGCGCAGTGCACGAAGGTAATCGCTGCTCTGTGCTGCAGAACGGCGCGCTGTTCCCCGCGATGCTCGCGGACATCCGGGCGGCGCAGCACACGATCCACCTGGAAACTTTTGTGTGGACGGCCGGCGAAGTCGAGCGGCAGTTCGTCGAGGCGCTCTGTGCCAAGGCACGGCAGGGCGTAAAGGTGCGCCTGCTCATCGACGCGCTCGGCGGCTCCGGAGCGACCGGCGCACGCTTGCGGGAGCTGCGCGACGCCGGCGTCGAGTTGAACGAGTACTGCCGGCCGGCGTGGTGGAACCTGCGCCGCTTCAATCATCGCACGCACCGCAAGATCCTTATCGTCGACGGTGCGATCGGCTACACGTTCGGCCACGGCATCGCCGATCAATGGCTGGGCGACGGGGAAGACCAGGATCACTGGCGCGACACGGCCGTGCGCCTGGAAGGTCCCGTCGCAGGCGCGCTGCAATCGGTGTTCCTGGAGAACTGGATCGAAGAAACGAACTGCGTTCCAGCCGGTGACGGCTGCTATCCCGGGCCCAAGTCCAGAGGCAAGGTCGCCGCGCACGTCGTCAGCAGCGCGTCGGAGGAAGTGGGCTCCAAGGTCGCGTTGCTCTACACCGTCGCGATCGCATCGGCGCGCGAGGAAGTGATCATCCAGAACCCCTACTTCGCGCCCGACGACGGCGTGTGCGAGCTGTTCGCGAAGATGGTGAAGCGCGGCGTCGCCGTGCACCTGATGGTTCCCGGCCGCAAGACCGACAGTCCCTTCGTGCGTGTCGCCGGCTCTTATCTCTATCGATCGCTGCTCGAAGCCGGCGTGCGCGTCTACGAGTTCGAGCCCACCTTGCCGCACCAGAAGATCGTCATCGTCGATCGCAGGTGGTCGCACGTCGGCTCGACCAACTTCGACGCGCGCTCGCTGGCGCTCAACGAGGAAGTTGGCGTCGGGATTCTCGATGAGAAAACGGCAGAAGAACTGCGCGCAGCGTTCGTCGTCGACCTGAAGCGCAGCTCGGAGCTGCAATTGGAGCGCTGGCGCCGCCGGCCGCTACTGGCGCGCGGCTACAGCTGGCTCGCCTATCAACTGCATTCTCAGTTGTAGCGAACGTGAGGATTGAGAGGTTGCGGTTGCGGCTCGGGCGAGCGCGACGCGACGTTCAAGGACTGCAGTGCTTCCTTCGCGCGCAGCCATTCGCAGAACACATCGATGCCTGTGCCGCGGCGACTGGAGATGCCGAGCACCGGCGCGTCGCAGCCGATCGTTCGCAGATTTCGGTGCAGCCGCAGGTCGTCGAACTGCGGCGCGCCCGCCAGCAGATCCGTCTTCGTCAGCAACACCAGGTCGGCCGCGCGGAACAGCGCCGGCTCGCGTTGCGGCCGGTCGTCACCGTCCGGCACGGACAGCAGTGCGACGTTGTGGTGTTGTCCGAGACTCAGGCTCGCCGGGCAAGTGAGATTGCCGTCGCTCTCGATGAACAGCAGGTCGAGCTCGGGCGTGACGATATCGCGCAATGCCCGGGTCACCATGTGCGCATCGAGATGACGAGCGCTGCCCGTCATCACCTGGATCGTGGGCACACCGAGCGCTCGCAGTCGGCGAATGTCGTCGTCGTCTGCCAGATCGCTCGCGACGACTGCGATCCGGTAGTCGCGGATGAGCGTCGGGATGGTGGATTCCAGGAGCGAGGTCTTGCCGGCGCGCGGGGTGGAGATCAGATTGATGGCGGTGACGCCGTGGAGATCGAGGTAGTCGCGGTTGCGGCGGGCGACGCGATCGTTACGAACCAGGGCGGTGCCTATCGCCGCGAGGGCTTCACGCCCCTGCTCGTCTGCTGCCTGACCCGCGGTGCCCGCCAGGTCGAGGCTGCAAAGCTCGCACACGACCGCACTCCCTTTTTCCTTGTTATTCGTCATGAGCAGCGTGATCCCATTCGCGGCCACCGGTATTAGTACGTATACGGAGGATACCCGCGTGTGGATGCGCCTTGGTCCGGGCGCCGCCTGAATACATCTAGGTCTTTAGACCTAGGACCAAGGACGGCGGCAGTCACCGTTGTCTCTACAACGGCGCTGCCGACTGCCCTGCCGGATTACATCCGGGTCGTGTCGGGAAACTGCCGAAAGATGCTGCGGACCGCCTCATCGACCGCCGGGCCCGGATTGCGCAGCGATTCCTCGGGAATCCTGCCTTCCGCCACGCCTTGCCACACCGACGCACTGCGCGCGACGTCGACGAGATCGATGCGCAGCGTGCCGGTCTTGTAGCCGACCGTCTCGATCTCGCGCGGGAACCCGGCCCAGGCGACGGGACGGAAACCGGTGGCAGGCGTCGAGCGCACCTCCGCCTGATCCCTGACCTGCAGGAAGAAATTGACGCGCAACTGGGGCGAACGCACGTCGTACCTGTAGCCCAGCTTCGTGAGCTGCTGAATCGTCGCAGCCCGCAGCCGGTTGCTCATGATGGTCGAGTAACGAGCCCGATCGCCGAGCAACTGGTCGTAGAAGCCGAACGTCTGGTACGACGACAGGTTCGCAGTCGGATCGCGATCGGTGCGCACCTTCGGTCCGGAAGCGGCACAGGCAGAGATGAGTACCGCAGCAGCGGCAATGAACAACACTTTGAACTTGATCACGGGGAACTCCTCGATGGTTTGATGATGGGAAAAGGATTCAGCGCACGAGCGCCGCAAGATGGTTTTCGGTCAGCTCGCCGGCGAGTGCCGCCAGCTTGAGCTGCGTGAGCAAGTAGCCGTAGCGCGCATCCGCGAGATCGCGCTTCACGTCATAGACCTGCTGCTGCAACGACAGGACGTCGAGATTGGTGCGATTGCCGACCTCGCGACCGAGCTCCGCGGCTTCGAGCGACGTCTGCGCGGAAACGAGGCCCTGCTCCAGTGCCGCCACGCGCAGCGCGCCGGAGGTGACCTGCATGTAGGCTTCGCGAACATCGACGTCGACCTGACGACGCGTCGCCTCGAGCTCCTGTCGAGCCTGATTGCGCTGCGCGATCGCCTGCCGCTCCTTCGATTGCAAAGCGCCGCCGGCGAACACCGGCACGCTGAACTGTACCCCGACCTGGAGCTTGCTCGACTGATCGGGATACGCGATTGGGTTCAGTTCGCCGTACTGACGCGAGTCTTCGTACTTGGCAACGAGGTCGAGCGAGATGCGGCCGGCAAGGCGCGTACGCTCCACCTCTGCATCCGCCATATCTAGCTGCAGCGTGCGAACGCGCACTTCGATGCTCTCGGAACGCGCACGGTCGCGCCACTCCTGCGCGTCCTGCGGCGGACGCGCGGTCGACTTCGACGCGAGTCGGTCCGGGTCTTCCCCGTCGCGGCCGGTGAGCGCGAAGAAGCGAGCGCGAGCCACTTCCAGATCGCTTTCGGCAGCAATCTGCGCGGCAGCCAGCGCGTCGAAGTTGGCCTGCGCTTCGGCGACGTCCGTGACACGCGCGCGACCGCTGTCGAATCGCTCCTTGGCGGCGGCGAGCTGTTCCGCGACCGCATCCTTCTGCGCGATCGCAAACGCCAGGGAGTCCTGCGCAAGCAAGACGCCGAAGTACGCTTGCGCCACTCGCAGGATCAGATCCTGCTGCGCGCCTTTGAATGTAAGTGCTGCGATGTCGGCCTGCGCCGCGAAATTGCGCGCATCCGCCTTGAGGTCTGGCCGATACAGCGGACTCGACATGCTCACACCGTAGCTGTACACCTTGCCGCTGGTATCGGAGCTCAGCAGCGACGACAGATCTCCCGACGTCCGGGTATTCATGTCGAGCTTGCCGGCCTGCCCGGTGAGGTTCACTCGCGGCGCCAGGGTTGCGCGACTCTGCGCCGCATACTCGCGGCCTGCGTCCGCCGCGCTGACCTCCGCCGCGAAATCGGCGTCGTGCTCCACCGCTGCGCGGTGAGCCGCGACGAGATCGAGCGCACCGACAGGAGCGGCGCAAATCAGCAGGGCGAGAGAGATCAGGCGGCGCATGGGACAACCTCGGAAGAAGCAGCAACGGGTGATTGGGTATCGGCAACCGGCGAGCGCGAGGCGCCGTAGCACATCGCGTACAGCGCGGGCAGGAAGAGCAGCGTGAGCAGCGTTGCCACGAGCAGGCCGCCCATGATTGCCCACGCCATGGGGCCCCAGAACGTCGAGCGGGTCAGCGGAATCATCGCGAGGATCGCGGCGAGCGCGGTCAGTGAGATCGGCCGCAGCCGGCGCACGGCCGACTCGACGATCGCTTCCCACAGCGAGCAGCCGCGGGCCAGGTCGCTGTCGATCTGCGCGATCAGGATCACCGAGTTGCGCAGGATCATGCCGAACAGCGCGATCACGCCGAGCATCGCCACGAATCCGAACGGCACGCGGAAGATCCCGAGGATCGCCGTGACGCCGATCAGACCGAGCGGGCCCGTGGCGAGCACGAGCGCGGCCTTCTTCATATCGCGGAGCTGCAACATCAGCAGCACCAGGATCAGCACGAGCGCGACCGGCACGACAGCCATGATCGCCGCACTCGACGTGGCACTCGCTTCACTGCTTCCCGCGACTACGATCGAGTAGCCGAGCGGCAACGTCTTACTGAGTGCAGCGATGCGCGGCTGCAGAGCCGCCGTCACGTCATTGCCCTCGGCGCCTTCCACATCCGAGCGCACGGTGATGGTCGGCACACGATTCCGCCGCCACAGAATGCTGTCTTCAGCGTCGAGCTGCAGCCGCGCAACTTGCGACATCGTCACGCTGCGACCGTCGGACAGATACAGCTTCGCGTCCTTGAGATTGCCGAGGTCGGTACGCTCCGCCTGCTCCAGCCGCGCGACGACCTCGATGGACTCGTCGCCTTCGCGGAACTGCGTCGTCGCGAAGCCCGACAGGCCGATCTGCATCGTGCGCGCGATCTCGCGCGAGCTCAGGCCGAGCATGCGCACCTTGTCCTGATCGATTTCGGCGCGCATCACCTTCACCTGCTCGCCCGCGTCGGAGTTGACCCGGCGGACGTTCGGGTGCGCGCGCATCAGCTCGGCAACTTGCCCGGCGATGCCGGCCACCTTGCGATCGTCCGGGCCGCTGACGCGGAACTGCACGGGATAGCCGACCGGCGGCCCGTTCTCGAGCCGCGACACACGCCCGCGCACCAGCGGGAAATCGTGCTCGAACAGATCCTCGATCTGAGCGAGCACGCGCTCACGGCTTGCCTCGCCCCGCGTCATGACCACGAGCTGGCCGAAGTTGATGTTCGGCGTCTGCTGGTCGAGCGGCAGGTAAAAGCGCGGGCTGCCGACGCCGACGTATGCAGTCACGGACACGATGTCTTCGTTGCCCGCGAGAGCAGCTTCCATCGCCTGCACTTCACGCTCGGTGGCAGCGTAGGAAGCGCTCTGCGGCAGCCACAGGTCGACCATCAGTTCCGGACGATCGGACTCCGGGAAGAACTGTTGCGGGACCAGCTTGAACAGCGCGATGGAAAGCACGAACAAGCCGACGGTGGCGGCAACCACGGCGCGCCGATGTCCGACGCACCAGTCGACGACGCTGCGGAAGCGGGCATAGACGGGACGCTGATACACGGCGTCTTCGTTATCGTGGCCGTGCTTGGCCATGTTGTCAGGGAGCAGCTTGTACGCGATGTACGGCGTGAAGATCACCGCGACGATCCACGACAAGATCAGCGAGATGCCCACGACCTGGAAGATCGAGAACGTGTATTCGCCGGCATTGGTCTTCGCCATACCGATCGGCAGGAATCCTGCAGCAGTGATCAGCGTCCCGGTGAGCATCGGAAACGCCGTGCTGGTGTACGCGTAAGTCGCGGCGCGCATGCGGTCCCAGCCCTGCTCCAGCTTCAGCGCCATCATCTCGACCGCGATGATCGCGTCGTCGACGAGCAGGCCGAGCGCGATGATGAGCGCACCGAGCGACACGCGCTGCAGATCGATATCCAGCATGTACATCGCGAGGAACGTCATCGCGAGCACCAACGGAATCGACAGCGCAACCACGAACCCGACGCGCATGCCCAGCGCGATGAAGCTGACAGCCAGCACGATGATCACGGCTTCCGCCAGGCTCTTCACGAACTCACCGATCGAGTCCTGCACGACCTTGGGCTGATCCGACACCGCGTCGATGGCTACGCCGATCGGCAACGCCCGCTGCAGACGCGCGACGGTCTCGCTCATCTCGCGGCCGAGACGGATCACGTCGCCGCCTTTGCGCATGCTGACGGCGATGCCGATCGCTTCCTTGCCCTGGAAGCGCATCTTCATGGTCGGCGGATCGGAGTAGCCGCGACGCACGGTCGCGATGTCGCCGAGACGGAAGGTGCGATCGCCGGCACGGATGCCCATCTCGCGGATGGCACCCAGCGAGGTGAAAGCGCCCGACACGCGCACGTTGACGCGCTCAGCAGTGTTCTCGACGGTGCCCGCCTGGTCGACGCTGTTGGTCGAGCTCAAGGCCGACACGATGGCCGAAGGGTCGACGCCCAGCGCGGCGAGCTTGGCGCCGGACGCCTCGATGAAGATCTTCTCGTCCTGCTCGCCGACGAAGCTCACCTTCATGACGTCGTCGAGTTGCAGGAACTCGTAGCGCGCCATCTCGGCGAAATCCTTGGCCTCGGCGAAGCTGAAGCCGTCCCAGGTCAGCGCATAGATGTTGCCGAAGGTGTCGCCGAACTCGTCGTTGAAGAACGGACCCTGCAGCTCCGACGGCAGCGTCGGACGCAGGTCGTCGATCTTCTTGCGCACCTGGTACCACACGCCGGGCACCTGCTCGGCCGGCACCGATTCCAGCAGGCTCACGGTGATCTGCGCCTCACCCGCTCGCGAATAGCTGCGCGTGTAGTCGATCTCGGCGATCTCCTGCAGTTTCTTCTCGAGCTTGTCGGTCACTTGATCCGACATTTCGCGTGCCGACGCGCCCGGCCAATAGGCCTGCACCAGCATCGCCTTGAAAGTGAACTCGGGGTCCTCCTTCCGCCCGAGGTGCTCGTAGGCATACACACCTGCAAGCGCAAACACGATGATGAAGAACAGGACGAGCTGCTGATTGCGCAGGGCCCATTCGGAGAGATTCGGTCCGCGCATGGCTCAAGCCTCCCCGGCGGCGCGCAGCGCTGCGCGCCGCACGTGCTGGCCTTCGAACAAGAGATGCACGCCGGCAGTGACGACTGTGTCGCCGGCGGCGATACCGTTTGCGATCACGACCGCGTCCTGCGCGACGTCGGCGACCACGACTTCACGCGAATGCACGAGCGAGGAATCCGGCGCGACGATCCAGACGAACGACTTGCCGTCTTTCTGATACAGCGCCGTCAGGGGCAATCGATAGACGTCTGCAGCGCGTTGCCCGGCGAGGTGCAGGTGCGCCGTCATGCCGAGCTCGATCGTCGGATCGGAGTCGACGATCGTGACGCGTGCGGTGTATTGACGAGTCGCGCTGTCGGTCATCGGCGCGAGCTCGCGGACGCGCCCGGCATACAGCTTGCCGGGCCGCGCCCACAACTCGACTTGCAGCTGGCGGGCTGCGCGAATCTCCTCCAGTCGTGACTCCGGAATGCCGACGACGACTTCGCGCTCGCCGTCGGCAGCAATGGTTGCAATCGCCTGGCCGGCCTGAACGACTTCGCCCGCTTCGGCGCGCAGGTCGGTGACCACGCCATCCTGCGGAGCAAGCAGTACCGTGTACGAGTGCTGATTGCTCGCAAGCGCGAACTCCGCTTCGGCCGCCGTCAGCTTGGCGCGCGTGCTGTCCATTTGGACGCGGTCGCGATCGAATTCGGCCTGGCTGATGAAGCGACGCTCGAAGAGGCGCTGCGCGCGTTTGAAGTCGAGCTCGACCTGCGCGTATTCGCTGCGCACGCTGGTGAGCTGCGCTCGTGCCGAGCCGACGTTGAGCTCGGCATCGACGGCGTCGAGTTTCGCGAGCGGCTGATTGCGATGCACTCGCGTGCCGACTTCCACGAGGCGCTGCGAGATGCGACCCGCGACACGGAAGCCGACGGTGCTCTCGTAGCGCGAGCGGACTTCGCCCGAGTAGTCGGACCGATTGGCGCCGCCGTCGGTGGTGACCGTCATCGTGCGCACGACACGCACGTCGTCAGCCGGCGGCTGTTGCGAACCGCAAGCCGCGAGTAACGCGGCGGGTAAAGAAAGCGCGAGAGCGCGAAGCAGATTCATGATCTACGACTCCTTACGGGAAGCGTTGGAATTGCGCGCCGGGCGCTCGGGACCGCCGATGGCCGACCAGAGCTCGTGCGCCGAGCGAAAGGGGCGCACCTGGCCGGAGCGGACGTCCTCGACATAGCCGGCAAACCAGCGCGCGGTGCGGCGGTACACGCGCACCACGTAGCTGCGGGGTTCGTTGCGAGTGGGCTTCGTCATGGGCCGGCACTGTGAAGTGCGGGCCCCTATTTATTGGCTACGGATTCGCTAAGTCGCGGCGGCCGGCTTCTAAGTGATTGTTCTACAAGACCGGATGACGAACGCCGAGGTCGCTACGGCTTGGATCTCGAGAGCGCCAGCCACAGCCCGCCGCCGATGAGGCACACGCCACCAACGCGCGACGCGGCGCTTACGCGCTTCGGATCGATACGCCCGGCAACACGGCCAGAGATCAGCGCGTACGTGCTATCGGACAGCGCCGCGAGCACCATCGCTGTACCGCCGAGGATGATCAGGTAGACCGCGCCGGCCAGCTTGATCCACTCGAACCAGTGACCGACGGCGTTCACGATCGAGGTGAGGCCGATCGCCACGGTGACGATCATCAGTCCGACACCGACCTGCGTGCCCGCGACATTGAGCAGCCCCGCACGCACGCCGTGGCGCATTCCGTTTGCCAGGATCAGAGCATTGGTCGGGCCGGGGATGATGACGGCTACCGAGCAGACTGCGACGTAGGCGAGATACGTTTCGAATTTCATGGCGTCCACTCCCACGACCTGAGTGCGGCAGCTTACATGCTATTGTCGCGCGCATGCACAGGACATCCGTCGCGACGCTTGTCACATTCGTGTTGCTGTTTGGCGTGGCCCAAACAGCCTGGTCGCAAACGAACGCCATCGATCTCCTCATCAAGAATGCCAGCGTGATAGACGGCACCGGCGCGCCCGCGTATCAGAGCGACGTCGCCGTGCGCGGCGACACGATCGTGCGGATCGCCCCGCGCATCGACGGCCCGGCGACGAAGGTTGTAGATGCCGGCGGCAAAGTCATCGCGCCCGGATTCATCGATATCCACGTCCACGCGCGCGAAGGCATTTTCAAAGTACCGACCGCCGACAACTACGTGCGCCAGGGCGTGACGACGCTCATCGAAGGTCCCGACGGTTCCTCACCGTTACCGATCGGAGCCTTCCTCGACCGCATCGCGAAGACGCGCATCGTGCCGAACTTCGCGATGTTCGTCGGCCAGGGCTCCGTGCGCGAGTCGGTGATGGGCACAGTCGATCGCCGCGCCACGCCGCAAGAGCTCGAGCGGATGCGCAAGATCGTGCGGCAAGCAATGCTGGATGGCGCTTTCGGCTTGAGCACCGGCCTGTTCTATGTACCGGGTGCGTTCACGCCGGCCGACGAAGTCGTGGAGCTGGCAAAAGTTGCCGGCAAGCTGCACGGTATCCACATCTCTCACATGCGCGACGAAGCAACACACGTGCTGGACAGCGTGCGCGAGACGATCGAGATCGGCGAGCAAGGCGGCCTGCCGACGCAGATCACGCATCACAAGATCATCGGCGCGTTGAACTGGGGCAAGAGCGTCGATACGCTGCGCATGGTCGACGAAGCTCGCGCCCGCGGCGTCGACGTCACCATCGATCAGTATCCGTACACCGCATCCTCGACCAGCATTCAGGCGGCACTGCTGCCCGCGTGGGCCAGCGAAGGCGGTCGACCGCGCATGCTGGACAGGTTGAAGGATGCGCCGACCCGCTCGCGTATCCGCGCAGAGACGGTCAGACTCATCAAGGAGGAACGCGGCGGTGGCGATCCCAACAACGTGCAGATCTCTGCTTGCGAGTGGGATTCGTCGCTCGCCGGCAAGCGGCTGAGCGAAGTGACGATCGCGCGCAAGCTCGAACCGACGGTGGAGAATGCGGCCGACACGGCGCTGTGGATGGTGGAGCAAGGCGAATGCCTCGCCATCTTCCATGCCATCAACGAGCAGGACCTGCAGCGCATCCTGCAACACCCCATGACGATGATCGCCTCCGACGGTTCGATTCCGATCTATGGGCAGGCGAGCCCGCATCCTCGTTCGTACGGCACGTTCGTGCGGGTGCTTGGCCGCTACGTGCGCGAGCTGAAAGTCATCACGCTCGAAGATGCCGTTCGCAAGATGTCGGGCGCTCCGGCGAAGCGGCTCGGCCTTGCCGATCGTGGGCTGCTGAAGGAAGGACTCAAAGCGGATCTGGTCGTCTTCGATCCCGACACGGTGCGCGACACCGCCACGTTCGAGAAGCCGCATCAGTATGCCGAAGGCGTATCGCTCGTGGTCATCAATGGCCAGCCGGTATTCGAGAGCGGCGCAGTGACTGCTGCCCGGCCCGGCCGCGTTCTCTATGGTCCAGGACACCAGCGATGAGCATGCATTCCGGTTCTTGCCTGTGTGGCACCGTCCGGTTCGAAGTCGAAGGAAACTTCGAGAGCTTCTATCTCTGTCATTGTCGGCATTGCCGCAAGGACACCGGCTCGGCGCACGCCGCGAATCTGTTCTCGTCGACGGCTACGCTGCGATGGCTGTCCGGTCAAGACCAGGTCACGGTCTTCAATCTGCCGGGCACGCGTCACCGGCATTGCTTCTGCTCGATCTGCGGCTCGGCACTGCCGGACCTGCAGATGAACGGCACGCTATTGAAGGTTCCTGCCGGTACCCTCGATACGGACGTGCTCATTCGACCGGATGCGCATATCTTCTGCGCCAGCAAGGCGAACTGGGACGATGCGCTGGAGAAGATCCCGAAAGCGGCGAGACTGCCTTAGACCCAATGATCGATTTCCTGCTCTCGTTGCCGCTGTGGGCGCTCGCCATCGTGCTGAACGTCTGGCTCATCAGCTTCGTGCTGCTGAGCCTGTGGGCGCTGCGCCGCTGGATCCTGCCTCGGCTGCACATCAACACCGACGCATCACTGTTCCTGGGTGCCGCAGCGATGCAGTCCGCCATGGTGCTCTACGGACTGGTCGCCGCACTGACTGCGGTAAGCGTGTGGACCAGGCACTCGCAGGTCTCCGACACGGCTTCCAGGGAAGCGACCGCCATCGCAATCTTGTGGCGTGATCTCGGCGGCTACCCGGCATCCGAGCGCGACGCGATGCGCGAGGTGCTGCGCGGCTACACGATCCAGGTGATCAACCAGGCCTGGCCGGTGCAGCGGCAGGGACGAGTTCCGCGCGTGGGCGTCGAATGGCTGAATCGCTTCCAGGGACTGCTCTTTCCCTTCGAGCCCACTTCGGAATCGCAGAAGATCCTGCATGCGCAGACTCTGGATGCCTATAACGGCTTGGTCGAGGCGCGCAACGCGCGCCTGGATGCAGTGAATACTCGGCTGCCGGGCGTGATGTGGTTCGTGTTGCTGCCCGGCGCAATGGGCTGCCTGCTCCTCTGCCTGTTCTTTCCCATCGAGGATGCCCGCTTCCAGATCACGCTCATGGTCGGACTGGCGGGCTTCGTGGCCATGGTGCTATTCGTGATCGTCAGTCTCGACCGCCCCTTCCAGGGCCCGATGGCGGTCGGCGCAGACTCGTACCAGCTCATCCACGACCAGCTCATGCAGCCGCGTTAGTTCGTCCACCAGGCGACGAATTCCTTGAAGCCGATGTAGCCGTCGCCTTCCGTATCGGCGGCATCGAAATTGAGCTGGCACTCGGCGCTGGTGACATCGCCGTCGAGCCGCTCCAGCAACACCCAGAATTCGGCGGTGTCGATGAAGCCGTCGCCGTTGAGGTCGCAGGAATCGAAAATCTTCCGCGACTCCGAAATGTCGATCTCGGTCAGCGTTGCCATGATCGTTCCTCCTTCCATGGGACAGCACTCTAGAAAGAGGTGGCTTAAAGCTGCCTGAATCGGATTTTGGGGGTTGGCGATTTGACAGATTCTGTCAGGCACCGCCGGCGCCGCTCGCGGCAGCCTGTTTTTTCAGGCTCTGGTACAAGCGCTCGGTTTGCGCCGACGGCGCAACGCCGAGAGAAATCGACAGCATTCTCTTCAGTCGTTGATACGCACTCAGCGCTTCGCTGCGTCGTTCGAGCGCCGCGTAGCAGCGCATGAGCCCCTGGTAGAACTGCTCGATGACAGGATCCGCATCCAGGCCGTGCAGATAGCACTCGATCGCTTCGTCGGGCCGATTGCCTTCCTCCAGGCGGCGGCCGATCTCCGCGACCGCGTGGATGAAGCGGCCGCGCAATCGCTCACGCATCGTCACCGGCCACGGTTCGCCGTCATCCTCAGCCAGGAACGCGCCGCGATAGAGAGTCATCACCTCCGCAGCGCTCGTGTCCGGTTGTGCCAGCAAGTCCTCGAAAGCCCAGGCGTCGACCCACACGCGCGCCTTGTCCAGCGACAATGCTCCGCCCTGCTGAACGATCGCTTCGCCATCGCCGATCAGTTTGCGCAGGCGATGCAAAGCCGCGCCGAGCGAGCGGGTCGCGACATCGCCCTCCTCGTCCGACCAGAACGCGTCGACGAGCTTCTGCTCGCGCACGTTCGCGCCGCCGAACGCGATGATCGCTTTCAGCAATGCCATCGTCTTGCGCGGCGCCTTGCGCGAGTATTCGAGCGGCCGGCCGTCGCGCAGCACTTCGAACTGACCGAAGGTGTAGATCCGCAGCGGCCACGGCCAGTCCTTCACGTCACGCGACGGCGGCCGCAGATGCAGCGAGCGGATCGTCTGCTGCACGTACTCGACTTCGATCCCGGCCGCGATCGCTTCGGCGCACAGCCTCGACAGCATCATCGGGTGCATGCGCAGCGTGCGCTTGGCGAGGTCGTAGCGGCTGCGCTCCAGCCCACTGCGCAGCTTTTCATGGCACGTCGCACGGTCTCCCTTCAGCAGTGCGTAGTACGCTTCGGTGAGGTCGAGCTGATAGGTGAAGTGCTCGTAGCCTGTACCGACGAACATCGGCCGCACCGGCGCGAGCGAAGCCTCGAAATCGGCAGGACGATCCAGCTCTGCACACACCAGCGCACGCTGGATGCAAGCCTCGAATGCAGCCCAGAAGACGCCGCAGTCCCGCGCGGTTTCAGTCTGTCGATCGGCCAGCTCGAGCGCCGCATCCCAATGTCCGCGGCGGCAGGCGAGCCAGAACCGCAGCCGGCTGCTGGCGAATTCGTCCATGCGCCGCTGCGGCATCCACCATTTCTCGACTTGCTGGCGATGCACGTCGGCAGTCGCCAGGTCTTCCATCTCCATCGCGCACACCGCCAATCCCAGGTGGGACTGCACCGTGACGACCGGCAGCGAAATGCCGTGAGATGCGACCAGCTCCAGCGCCCCCTCGAACGCGCGCACGCTCGCAGCGTGCTCGCACTTCTCCCAATACAGGCGACCGAACTGAACCGCACCCAGCGCAAGGATCGGCGGCGGTACGCGGCCGCGCTCGTGCAGTGCCCGCAGATGCGCGATGGTGCGCTCGCCGGAAACCAGGTCGCCGCTGCTGAGAAAGTGAATCATCAGCGCACCGCAGGCGCTGGCCGCGTCGGCATCGGGCACGCCGGCGCCGATCAATTCGAGCATCCGCTCGACACACTTCTCGAGCTGCTGACGTCGCGGACGCCTGAAGCTGTGGGAGAGCAGCAGCGCGGTCACCACCTGCAGCTCCGCTCCCGGGCTGGGGAATTGCGGACTACGCGCGAGCAGGTCGGTGAGCTTGTCGATCCACGGATCGAGCGGCCTCATGTCCGTGAACTGATAGAGGTGGCTGTGCATGATCGCCGCGCATGCCAGCGTCTGACCGCTCATGTCGCCGTTCGCCTCGAACAGCTGGAATGCCGAGCTCAATCCAGTGCGTGCCGATGCCGGGTTGGTGCGCAGCTCGGCCGTGCCCGCCCACAAGTTCAGCCACGGGTCGGCGGCCACTACGTCGGCCGGCATCGCCGCGACCCAGTCACGCAACGAGGCACTGCGACCCTGAGCGACCAGCATTCCTGCAGTGCTCAGGATCGCCGCGCGTGCGGCAGGCCAATCGCCGGCGCGCAGGAACAGGCGCACGGCATGGTCCACCTGATTCGCTCCCTGCAGCAGCGTGCCCGCGAGATGCAGCTCGGCAGCCAACGCGTCCGCTGCAACGGATTGCTCGTGACGGCGGGTGAGAAATGCACGGAACAGGTCGTGGAACTGATAGGTCGGGGGTTCCGTGGCGCGCCGGTCCGTGAACAAGCCACGACGGTAAAGATCTTCGAGCACCGCCTCAGCATCCTCGCGCCCGGTCAGGCGCTGCGCCATTGCTGCCGTCATCGTGGGCAGCAGCGCCGCGACCTGCAGGAAACGCTGCAGCTCCTGCGGCAGTGAATCGAACACCTGGATCGCGAAGAACTCGAACAGCTCTTCGGTGCCCGCCTGCCGATCGCGCGCAATCCGGCCGCTGCGGATCTGTTCCTCGCGCTCCAGCGTGAGCGCGAGACCGGCGGCCCAACCGCGCGACAGCTCATGGACACGCGCGATCGCGGCTTCATCGAGATCGTGGCGCAGCGCTGCTATCGCGCGTGTCTCCTCGAGCGAAGTACGTAGCGCGTCACCTTCGATGGTCGCCAGTTTCTCCGCAACCTTGTGACGCGCGAAGCGCCGTGGCGGCGCGCCGCGGCTGATCACCGCGATGTTGGAAGCTTCCGGCACTTCGGCGACGGCGCAGTCGAGCACCTCGTGCACGGCTGACCCTTCCGCCAGCTCGTGATAGTTATCGAGCACGAGCAGCGTCGGCCGTGTGAAGAACTGGCGAAAGAACTGCCGACTGTAACCAGCCAGATTGGCCCGCTGCTCAGCGGTGAACTGCGGTAGTTGCGGGGCGTTCTTGCCGCCGGCGGGCAGCGACTGTGCGAGGTAATAGAAGAACGTTCCGATGTCGTCGTCGCCCGGATCGAGGTGGTACCAGGCTGTGCGGCCCTTGTGCGCGTCGACGTAGCTCGCGACCAGCGTCGATTTGCCTGCACCCGGCGGACCCGTTACCCAGACGAGCGGCCGCTCGCGCGCCCGATCGATCAGCGCAAACAGGCGCTCACGTCGCAGGACTCGATGGGTCTTGGGCCGTGTGAGTTTCGCAAACGTGGGGGCCTACTCCCGCTTCAATTCGACGAAGTCGTCCTCCCAGTACTCCTGTGGGCGTCGCGCATCCAGCGTGCGCTGTAATTCCAAAGCGCGCAGTTCGACCCGGCGAATCTTACCCGACACCGTCTTCGGCAGCTCGGCGAATTCGAGCCGGCGCACCCGCTTGAACGGCGAGCTGTTCTTGCGCACGAAGCGCAGGATCGAGAGCGCAGTCTCGCGGGTCGGCTCGAACCCCTGCCGCAGCACCACGAATGCCTTCGGCACCGAGAGCCGTTGCGGATCGGGGCTCGGCACCACCGCCGCTTCCATCACGCACTCGTGCTCGATCAGCAAGCTCTCGAGCTCGAACGGGCTGATGCGATAGTCCGAGCACTTGAAGACGTCGTCGTTGCGACCGACGTAGGTGTAATGCCCGTCGGCGTCGCGCATCGCGACGTCGCCGGTGTGGTAATGCCCATGACGCATCACATTGGCGGTGCGCTCCGGGTCGTCCAGATAGCCGGGCATGACGCCGACGGGCTTGCCGGCCAGCGCCACGCAGATCTCGCCTTCCTGATGTGCATGACCGTCGTCGTCGAGCAGCGCGATCTGATAGCCGGGCGCGGCGCGCCCCATCGAACCCGCTTTCACGGGTTGGCCGGGGAAGTTGCCGACCTGAAGGGTCGTTTCCGTCTGGCCATAGCCGTCGCGAATCGTCAGACCCCACGCCGCACGCACCTGTGCGATGACTTCCGCATTCAGCGGCTCGCCGGCGCTCAGCAGCTCACGCAGCTTCACCTTCGCTTCCTTCAGCGGCAGCTGAATCATCGAGCGCCAGACTGTCGGGGGCGCGCAGAAGCTCGTCACCTCGCACTTCACGATCTCGCGCAGCAACTGTGCGGCGTCGAAGCGCGCAGTCTGCATCGCGACGATCGTGGCTTCGGCATTCCACGGCGCGAAGAACGAGCTCCAGGCGTGCTTTGCCCAGCCGGGGCTGCTCAGATTCAAGTGCACGTCGCCGGGCCGCAGGCCGAGCCAGTACATCGTCGTCAGATGGCCGACGGGATAGCTCACGTGCGTGTGCTGCACGAGTTTCGGTTTCGCGGTCGTGCCTGAAGTGAAGTACAGCAGCAGGGAATCGGTGGCATTCGTCGGTCCGTCAGGTGAGAAGTCCGTCCCCGCCGCAGCGGCATCGGCCAGCGATCGCCAGCCGCTCGCCTGCCCCGCCGCGAGCAACTTGAGGTGGGAGCCGTCGAGCCAGTCGAAGCGATCTGCATACGACGCTTCGGTCACGATCGCTTTCGCGCCGCCGCGAACGACGCGATCGCGCAGGTCGTTCGGCATCATCAAGGTCGTCGTCGGAATGATCGGGCATGACAGCTTGATCGCCGCCAGCATCAACTCCCACAGGTTCGGCACGTTGCCGAGCATCAACAAGATGCGATCGCCGCGACGCAGTCCGAGCGCGCGCAGATGATTTGCGAGACGATTGGATCGCTGCCGCAGCTCCTCGAACGACAGGCTCACGTCGCGGCCGGCGTCGCCGACGATGCGCAGCGCCGGCCGCTGGTTGTTGCGGGCGATGACATCGAACCAGTCGAGCGCCCAGTTGAACTGCTGTAACCGCGGCCACGAGAAAGTCGCGACCGCCCGGTCGTAGTCGGTGCGATGCTCTATCAGTGTGTCGCGCGCCTGCCTGAAGAGAGCCGTGCCCGAAGTCATGCGAGTACCCCTTCAACTCCTGCTCGCGAGCCACTCGTCGATCGCCCGCAGCCGTTCGTTGCGCACTCGGATCCGGTCGTGGATGTTGGCGACCGTCGTCTCCGCCGAGCGGCGCGCGCTGGGGGCCAGCCGCGCCTTCGCATACGCCTCGACCTTGGCCGGAGTCGTGGGCTCGTGCGACGTTCCGGCCAGGAACGGGAAGTAGACACTGCGCGACGAAGCATCGACGCGTTCGTTGATCGCGTCCATATGCGCGATTGCGAAATCGAAGGTCATGTCCGGATGGAGCTTGCCGGCCTCGGCGATCATCTGCGGACCGTTGGTCGTGCCGGGCTCGTCGGTCAGCGCCAGATCGAGCGCGCGCTGCGCTAGCGCCTTGTCTTCAGTCGTTGCCAGCAGGCTGTAGAGATAGTCCTTCACCAGCGGCGTCTTCTCAGTGCGCGCTTGCTCGTGCAGACGATCCCAGGTGGCAGCATCGGCGTGCCGCGCGACGACACCCAGGATCGTCTTGCGCAGCGCCGGCGGCATCGACTTTTCGTCGCCGGCCGCATAGCGGCGGCGCGCTTCGGCGATGACTTTGCTGTCGCCGAGATCGCTCAAGGTGTCGATGAGCTGGTTGCGCAGGATCGCAACCGTTTCGAGCTCAGCCGGGTCGGCGTTCCAGCCGATGCGATCGAGCACCGGCGCGAGTCTCGCGATCCCGAACGTGCGCAGGTGCGCCTGGCGATCGCCCAGATCGTCGTAGTACGAATTGAGACCGCCGAGGACGTTCGCGATCTTGCCCCAGACCTGCGGATCGGCGGTCGGCGGCGTCGCGAGTGCCAGCTTCAAGACATCCGGCGATGACTGCTGCCCGGCGAGGCCGAGCGCCCAGCTATCCGTCAGCATCCCGAGCTGATCGATCGCGGGGAGCGACGCGAACCGCTGCGCGATCTGCTCGAAGTGCGCGGGCGCATACAGCGTGCGGTAGTAGCCGCTCTGCCCTGCATTCACGATCACCGGATCGCAACCCGGGACTGCCATCGTCGCCTTGCCGGTCACGATCTGGTGAGCCGGCGTCTTCGCGCCGAGAGCCTTGGCTGTCACCGGCACGTGCCACGCAAGCGGTTTCTTGTTTGGCTTGTCTCTGCTGAATTCACCTTGAGTCAACTGCAGCGTCGTCTTGCCGTTCTGGCAGGTTGCCGACTCGACGCGAATCATCGGCACACCGGGCTGCAGCGTGAAGTCGTGCGCGATGGCCGTGATCGGTTGCTTCGCAGCCGCTTCGACTGCACGCCACAAATCATCGGAAGCTGTGTTGGCGTATGCATGCGCCTTCATGTAGCCGCGAACGCCTTCGCGCCACGCGTCTTCGCCCACATAACCTTCGAGCATGCGAATGACGGCCTCGCCCTTCGAGTAGCTGATGGCGTCGAACGCCTGCGCCGCCTGCTCGACGGTTTCGATCTTCTGCACGATCGGATGCGTGGTGACGATTGCGTCGCGATCCATCGCGCGGTCACGCGCGCTCACGGTTCCCAGGATCGCATTCCACTGCGGGTACAAACGCTGCGTCGTGCGGCTCGCCATCCACGAGGCGAAGCCTTCGTTGAGCCACAGGTCGTCCCACCAGCGCATCGTGACCAGATCGCCGAACCACATGTGCGCCATCTCATGGGCAGCCACGCCGAAGGCGCCCTGCTTGTCCCGCTCGGTGGAGATCGAAGGATCGAGCAGGATGGCGTACTCGAACGTATAGATCGCACCCCAGTTCTCCATCGCGCTGAAGAAGCGGCTGCTGCCGGGCGAGGCGATGTTGTCGAGCTTCGGCAGCGGATACGGCGTACCGAAGTAATCGTTGTACTCGCGCAGCACGCGCACGGACGAGTCCAGCGCAAACTTCGCCTGGTCCGCCTTGCCCTTCTGCGTGACTACACCGAGCTCCGTGGACCCGAGCTTGGCCGTCGCGCGATCGAACTCGCCGGTGCCGAAGAACAGCAGGTAGCTCGACATCTTCGGCGTCTTCTGGAAGCGCACGCGAGCGCGGCCGCCCGCGATGTCGGTCCGCTCGGCGACGGGCATGTTGCTGATCGCCATCTGCTCCTGCGGCACGATCGCTTCCAGTGCGAACGTCGCCTTGTAAGCAGGCTCATCCCACGAGGGGATCATGCGGCGCGCATCGGAGGCTTCGAACTGCGTGTACAGCGCTCGCTTGCGGCCCGCGGCCGTGTCGTAGTCGATCGCGAACAACCCGGTGGCCTGCATGCCGATCTTGCCGGCGTAGTCGATCGTCAGCCAGTACTGACCCGATGGAATGGTCTTACCGAAGGCGAACGTCGCGGTTTGCGCGTCCTCGTCTGTCGTGATCTTCGGATGCGTGTAGCGGCCCTTGCCTTTGGCGTCGACCAGCTCGACCGTCGTGAACTTCATGTCGATGGCATTGAGCGTCATGCTCTGGACCGGCGCCAGGACCTCGATACCGATCGCGACGGTGCCGTGAAACGTGAGCGCGGCAGCGTCCGGCTCGATCGTGATGTCGTAACTCGTCGGCCGCACCGTGCGCGGCAGCTGTGTCGGCGTCGGTGTACTTTCGGCCGATAGGGTCGGTCCAGCGAGCCCTGCAAGACACAGCACGGCAGTCGCACAGCGTAGGAATTCGCGCATTGATCGTCCTTTTCAACTTATTAATCGTGTTCGGTCGGCCATCCCGTCGGTTCAGGATGACAGGGACGCCAGCCGCGATCTAGTGTACGGGTCATGACCGCTCAGGCTGTCCCGGTTCCGGCCAGCGAACGCATCGAGGTGCTCGATACGATCCGCGGCTTCGCCCTGCTCGGCATCTTCATCATGAACATGCCGGCGTTCAACACCTCGCTGTTCCTCGGCTTCGACGAGGCGATGTGGCCGCACTGGTGGGATCGCGGTACGGAAACTGTCCGCGACGTCATTTTCTCCGGCAAGTTCAACAGCATGTTCAGCATGCTATTCGCCATCGGGTTCACAATTCAGCTCGGGCGCTTGCAGGCGCGCGAGCCGGAGCGCGCGACGCGCATCTATCTGCGCCGCCTGTTCTGGCTCTTTGTATTCGGCGTCGTCCACGCGTGCGTGTTCTGGGCCGGCGATGTGCTGCACATGTACGCGTTGCTCGGCTTGCTATTGCTCGCAATTTACCGGCTGCCGGACCGCGCAATCGTCGCGCTCATCGTCCTTTGCCTGCTGTATCCAACCATGATCGGCACGCTCAAGATGGCGATCACGACGCCGGAAGACATTCAGGAGATCATTGCCGTCACCCAGCAGGCGATCACTGCCGACAACGCTGCCTTCGGCCACGGCAATTTCCTGGACACCGCCCGGCGCAGCACGCAAGTGATGCGCATTTTCTACGAGTATCCACTGCGGCTGGGCATGCTTGCGGGGTACGTCCAATTCTTCACGACAGTGCTGTTCGGCCTCCTGCTCGGCCGGCATCGCTTCTTCCAGAACGTCGCCGCACACCTGCCGCTGATCCGGCGCATCCAGTGGTGGGCGCTCGGCTTCGGCTTGATCTGCGGCAGCGCATTCGTAGTCTGGCGCTCGGTCTCCGCGAATCCGATGGAGCCTTCCGTGTGGCGCATCCTGGCCGGGACCGGCTACATCTTCGGACGCGTCTCGATCATGATCTTCTACGTCGCCACGATCGCGCGCGCCGTATGCAACCAGCGCTGGCGCCAACGCCTTGCTCCGATCACGCTCGCCGGCCGCATGCCGCTGAGCAACTACCTGTTGCAGACGCTGATCGGCGTCACGCTCTTCTATCACTGGGGCTTCGGCCTGTGGGGCGACGTCGGTCCCGCACTCGATCTCGTGCTGGCAGTCGCGATCTTCTTCGTGATCCAGGTGCCGCTGACTCGCTGGTGGCTGAGCCGGTTCCAGCGCGGTCCGATGGAACACCTGTGGCGCGTGCTGACGTACGGCCGCAGCGCGTTGCGGATCAAAGCCGAGCCGTCCGGCGAGCCCGCTGCGTATCGGGATGATCGTCCCCGAGAGTCTTCGCCAAGTTGATCGCTGCCTCTGCGGCGCTGGCACGCGCGGCAGCACTCTCCGATCTCGCTTCCTGGCATCGCGCAAGCACAGCCAGCGCACGCCCCGTGTGGGCCGAGTATTGCTTGTCGAGTTGCAGCTCGCGCGCGACCTGCAGATCCCGTTGAGCATCGGCGAGTGCGAGATCCAGAGCTCCCTGTTCGAGATAAAGATCGGCGCGCTCCGCGAGGGCACGCGCCAGCGTGACTTTCTGGATTCCGGGGCGAGCGATGAGCTCGGAATAGTTGGCGAGCGCCTTCGGCAGATCGCCTTCCGCTGCCGCGATCCGCGCTTGCAGGCGCAGCACCCGTTCCATTCCGGTACTGTCCGCCGCGATCGTCGCGGCGATGAGCGGCTGAAGATCCTGCAGTTCGCGGGCCGCAGTCGTCACGTCGTGCATCGAAACGCGAACATCCGCACGCGCGACTCCGGCGAACATGAGATCGAGTGTGTTGTTGCTGCGCTTCGCGAGCGCAATCGATTCGTCGAGTGCAGCGAGCGCCTCCGGATAGCGGGCGAGCTGTGCGAGCAAGCTGCCGCGACTCAACACCAGATAGGCCGGTGGCTTGCCGTTCAGCGAGCTCGCCGCGACGATCCGCAACAGTTGCTCGTACTCATCCAGTGCGCGCTGCATGTCACCGGTCTGAGCAGCGATCCTGGCCCAGCGGGCACGGACCGCGTAGGTCGCCATACTCTCGCCGCGACCTACCTTGGCGAGGCGCGCCAACGAGTCGGCGTAATGACGCTCCGCCTCGGCGGTATTACCGCGCATGTAATAAGCGTCGCCGATGCGCGCGCGCAGCATCGCGTCCCAATCGGGCCTGACGACTCCGGACTGACGCAATCGCTCCTGCGCACGCTGTGCGTACGTGAGCGTCCCGTCGACATCGTTGTTGTCTTGCGCCACCCACGACGCGACTTCGTAGCAAGTGACCGAGGCGAGATCGTCCTCGCCGGCGAGTTTGGAGCCAGCGTCGAGATCGGCTCGCGCCTGGTCTTTCTGACCGAGCGCCGTCACCACACTCGCACGCTGACAGAGCAGTTGTGCCCGCAGTGCGCTGTCGGTGCTGGCACGCGTGAGCTCGAGCGAACGCGTGAGCATCGGCTCGGCACGCATGGGATTCGCATTGTTCGCGAAGAACTGCGCGAGCAAAGCCAGCACGGCGGCTTCGTGCTCAGGCGCATTCGCACGAGTCTTCAGCTTCGCATAGCTGCGCTCCATCAGATCGGCGATCGAGATCGGGCCGCGCGACGGCGCGGCGTCTGCCAGCGTCGCATTCACGAATTCGATCACGGCGCTCGCACGCGCAGAGAGTGCGCGTGCGCGGTCGCGTTGCACGGTCGCCTCGTGCTTCTGCTGGACCGAAATTACGCCCGCCACTGCAATCGCCGTCAGGACGACCGTTGCAGCGGAAGCTGCGATACGGTTGCGCGCGACGAATTTGCTGAAGCGATACCACGCGGAATCGGCGCGCGCCCGCACGGGGTCGCCCTTGAGGTAGCGACGCAGATCATCGGCGAACGCTGCGGCCGTTTGGTAGCGCGCCGCAGGTGTCTTGCGTAACGCCATGGCGAGGATGTTGTCGAGATCGTCGGGCAGCGAGCTGGCGCGCGGTGGCTCGGCCTCGACGATCGCAGTCACCTTGTTCAGCGGAGCCTGGGCCGAAGTCGGATGCCGACCGGTCAGCAGCTCATACAGGATCACGCCAAGCGAATAGACGTCTGTCGCCGTCGACACCTCCTCCCGTTGCACCTGCTCAGGCGCCGCGTAGTCGAGAGTGAACGCCTGCGTGTGCTCGGCAGGAGCAGCGCCGATGCCGAAAATCTCGGCCGTCCCGAAGTCGAGCAGCTTCACCTGGCCGTCCGGCGTGACCAGAATATTCGCAGGCTTCAGGTCGCGATGCAGTACCAGCCTGCTGTGCGCGTGGGCGACGGCGGCCAGAACCTCGATAAACAGGCGCACGCGTGCGCGAACGTCGAGCGCGCGCGACTTGCACCATCGATCCAGAGCCTCGCCCTCGACGTACTCCAGGACGAGGTAGGGCTGCCCATCATCGGTCACGCCCGCATCGAGCATCCGCGCGATGTTCGGGTGATCGAGGCGAGCGAGCACCGCGCCTTCCTGCTGAAATCGCTCGATGCCGGCGGCATCGACCAACGACAAGCCCAGGAACTTGATCGCCGCGCGGCCCTCGAAGCGTCCGTCGCAGCGCCGCGCGAGCCACACCGAACCCATGCCGCCGTGGCCGAGCGGCCGTTCGAGCGCGTAGTTGCCGACGACGCGGTTCATCTCGATTGTCCTGCCAGCCGCGCAGCGACGTCGACACATCTGGCCGGAGTCGGTGCGTCTTCGCTCGCGAGTGCGCGTGCCTCACTCATCTGCGCGGCCGCTTGCTGCTGCTCGCCGCGCATCGATGCTGCAAGCGCATCGCCGCAGAGCAATTCGGCCCGCAGCTCGACGTCGAAGGTATTGCGCGTCAACTCCAGCGACTGCGTCAGCAGCGGCTGCGCTTTGGCGACATCGCCGGCATTGAGGGAATACGTCGCGAGGATATTCAGAATCGCTGCCTGCATGTCCGGTCGTGTCTCAGCGCCCAGCAGAACGGACTGGCTGCGCTCCAGCAGGTCGGCGATGCGAATCGGCTGTTCGGCGGGAACGACCTCGGTGAGCATGCTGCTCACGAATTCAACGACCACGTTGTTACGTGCCGAGAGAGCGCGCGCGTGATCCCGCTGCATTCGCGCCTCGTGCGCTTGCCACATCGAAATGCCGCTGGCGACTACCACGGCCAGCAGCGCGATCGTTGCCGCCCCGACCGCAGTTCGATTGCGCGAGATGAATCGTCCGACGCGGTACGAAAGCGCATCGGCATGAGCGCTGACCGGCTGCCGATTCAGATAGCGTTGCAAATCCTCGCCGAGCGCCGCGACAGTGCCGTAACGCTCTGCCGGCAGTTTCTTGAGCGCCTTGGCGATGATGTTGTCGAGATCGCCGCGCAGCGCACGCACGGTCTCGCTTGGTCGAACCGGATCGATATCCACGACTGCACGCAGCCGATCGACCGGTGTCTGCGACGGGTCAGCGGTCGGATGCCGCGACGTGAGCAATGAATACAACAGCACGCCGAGCGCATACACGTCGGTCGCTGTCGTAACCTCTGCTCCCTGCACCTGTTCGGGTGCAGCGTACTCGGGTGTGAAAGCGTGCCCGGCACGCGTGAGAGCGGGCGAGGTGTGCGGATGCTTGTCGTCCATCAGCTTCGCGATGCCGAAGTCGAGCAGCTTCACCCGGCCTTCGGACGTGACGAGAATGTTCGCGGGCTTCAGGTCGCGATGCAGGATGAGCTTGCTGTGCGCATGAGCGACCGCAGCGAGCACTTGCAGGAACAAACTCACGCGCGCCTGCACGTCGAGCTTGCGATCCTCGCACCAGCGATCGATCGGCTCGCCCTCGACGTAATCGAGGACCAGATAGGGTTGACCGTCGCCGGTCACCCCTGCGTCGATGAGGCGCGCGATATTCGGATGCGTGAGTCGAGCGAGCGCACTGCCCTCGCGCTTGAAGCGCTCCGTGCCGCCACGGCCCAGCAGCGACAGATTCAGCAGCTTGATGGCCACTCGCCCTGCATAGCGACCATCGCTGCGATGAGCGAGCCACACGGCGCCCATCCCGCCGCGCCCGAGCGATCGCTCCAGCGTGTAACTGCCGACTGTGCGCCCGGCCAGCGTTGGCTCGGCGGGCAGCGGGGTCGCGACTCCTTCCAGGAAGCCCTGCTCGTCGATCGCCGACTGTCGGTGCAGCAGTGCGGAAAGGTCGTCGGCCAGGTCGCTGTCCGTATCTCGAATGTGGGCGAGGCGTGCCACACGCACGCCGACGTCCGCGTCGAGCAGCTCGTCGAGCAGCGGGCTCAGGACGCTCCAGCGGTGTTTGTCGATCCGGGCCATGAGGCGCTAATCGTAACCCCGGTCGGATCCCGGCCACAGGCGCTGCGCAATCCGCAACATTGAGAGGTGCGCTGTTGTTCGGGCACACTGCCAACCTGTCCCGCAAGGCCCAGCGATGAACGTTACCGAAGACCCCTCGTTTGCTTCGCTGTACGACCAGCTCCGGCAGATCGCGCAGAGCGCTCTGCGACGCAACGGCCCGCACCTGGGCCTGAGCCCGACCACTCTGCTCCACGAGGCGTACCTGGATATCTCGCGTCACAAGTCGCTGCAGTTCCCGGATCGCTCGCACTTCATGGCCTATGCGTCGCGGGCGATGCGCGGACTGATCATCGACTACGCGCGCGAGCGCCGTGCCCAGAAACGCGGCGGCGGATTCGACATCACTGCGCTCCCGACCGTCGTGCCGGATATGGCAGCGGATGCCGCTGAGCTGCAGCCTTTGAGCGACGCGCTGGACGAGCTCGCCAGTGTCGATCCGGCGTTGGCCGAGCTGGTCGATCTGAAGTTCTTCTGCGGTTTCTCATTCGCGGAGATCGCTGCTATGCGCTCGACATCGGAACGGACGGTGCGTCGGGACTGGAGCAAGGCGCGGCTGTACCTGCATGAATCCCTGCAGGGGACGGACGAGGAGGATTGACGGCGGCAGCGCGAACCTGGCCGGGCGTGCAGTGGGTCCACCGGCGCATCTGTCGCACCAGCGTCGAGTCGTCGGCGAAGCCGACTTTGACCGCCACCTCACGCACGGTGAGGCTCGTCGATTCGAGCAGCCGGACTGCAGCACCGATGCGCTTGCGCTGTAGATATGTGTGCGGCGTGAGGCCGTGGACCAGCTTGAACAGGCGCAGGAAGTGATACTTCGACATCGCCGCGCAGTTGGCGAGCTCGGTCAGGTCGACCCCGTTCCCATATTTGCTGTGAAGCAGATCGGTCGCGCGCGCGATGCGCCGATAGACATCGCGGCGCGTGTTGGCGCGGATCAGTGCCAGGCGGTCGACCCGATCGAGCAGCTGCTCCTGATGGGCGCGCATGCGCTCCAGCAGAACGGTCAGTTGCTCGTCGTACCAGGCTTCGTCTTCGCAACCCGCCGCCAGCGCTTGCCGAATGGAGTGCAGCATCGGACTGACCATGGCATCGTGCGGCCGCAAGTGCTCGAGGAACTGGCTGCTGCCGCCGTCGAAATGAATCTGCTCGACCAGCCGCGGACCGAAACAGATCGCGAGCGATTCGACCGGCTGCGCGCTGCGGATGCTGCTCGAGTAGATGCAGCCGTGATTGAGGATGAGAAAGTTGTCGTCGTCGACGCCGATCGTGCGCCCGTCGACGTGACAGGACTCCACTCCGCCCCAGGCCGCCCGGATCGACAGCGTGTGCGTGCAGGGGCCGAAGTCGGCGTGACGCACCCGTCCCCAGAGGATGCAGCTCTCCCGGCCCCACCTCGCAGCGTCCAGCGCGCTCGCTGCCACAGGCAATCGCAACAGCATCGTGCGCGACCCGCTCAGCTCTGCACTTCCAGGCCGCTGGCGACGAGCTCGTAACCCGGCCCGCTCTTGCTCAACTTGCCTTCCACCAGCACGGTCTTGCCGATCAGCGTGGACGGCACGAAGAACGCTTCGTCCTTGAAGGTCACGTGCATTTTGCTGGAGGCACTCTGCAGGGCTATCCAGCAGCCGCGCTGCTCGCAGACCTTCGCGACGGTCGATTGAACCAGCACGTCAGCCGCCGGCCGCTCGCCGAGCGATTGCACGGCGGCTTCGAGCGTCAGCGGGTTCTTCAGTGTCAGCGGCGCCCCGTAATGCTCGGCCGCACCGGCAGTCAGGGCGACCAGGCCTAGCAACACTCCCGTTGGAATTCTCATGGCGACCCTCCTATGGGGTTTACACCTAGGGTTGGATACCCCGGCTCAATCGCCATCGGCGCTGAGAACCGGCCACAACCGCCTTGCATAGCCGAACCGTGGATCTTTTACCGGGCTGGCGCGTTGGCTGTTTCGGCACGCCAGACCCGCACGACGGCTCGAGCGCTTCGGACTAGCGCAGCACGGTCACCCATGAGCACGCTGAAACCAGACGCCCCTGTCGCCAGCGCCCCGCTGGCGGTCGGCGAGCCGCACCCGCCCGCCCCGCGGGCCAGCATCCTGCTGGTCGATGACCAGCCTGCCCGGCTGCTTTCCTATGAGGCGATCCTGCTGGGGCTCGGCGTGCACTGCGTCCGCGCACTTTCCGGGGTCCAGGCCCTAGAACGGCTGCTGGAGCAGGAGTTCGCCGCGATCCTGCTCGACGTGCACATGCCGGAGATGGATGGCTTCGAGGTCGCGCGCCTGGTCCGCGAGCACCCGCGGATGGAGCGCACTCCGATCATCTTCGTAACGGCCGTGAACGTCAGCGAGCTCGATCGGCTGAAGGGCTACGAGCTCGGCGCGATCGATTACATCGCAGTGCCGGTCGTTCCCGAGATCCTGCGCAGCAAAGTCGCGGTGCTGGTCGAGTTGCATCAGCGTCGCGGCCAATTGAAGTCTCTGAATGCCGCGTTGAGCGGCGCGCGCGCAAAACTGGACGATGAACACCAGAAGGCGCTGGCCGAGCGCGACGCGCAGTTGCAGGCCATCTTCGAGCATCCGACCGACCTTACGGCCATCCTGAAAGCCGAGCGCGATCGCTCGGGCCGGGTCGTGGACTGGATCTATGTGAGCGCGAATCGCAATGTCACCGCACTGCTCAACCGATCCCGCGAACAGCTGATCGGGCGGCGGATGAGCGAGATCGTGCCCGACCGCGCTGCCAAGGGAGTGGAGCAATGCAACCATGTGCTCGAGACGGGCGAGATCGTGCGCTACGAGAGCAGATTTGCCGATCGCGACCTCGTCGTCACGCTGTTCTCGGCCGGTCAGGACTGCGTGATCAGCTCCGTGCAGGACGTCACGGAGCAGCGGCGGCTGCAGGCGGCGCTGCAAGACAGCGATCGCCGCAAGGACGAGTTCCTGGCGATGCTCGCACACGAGCTGCGCAATCCCGTCGCGCCGATCGCGACTGCCGCAGAGCTGCTCTCGCGGCTGGTGCCGCACGAGAATGAGCAGACGCTGGTCGGCATCATTCAGCGGCAGGCCGTGCACCTCGGGCGATTGCTCGACGACCTGCTCGACGTCGCGCGGATCACACAGGGCCGTATCGAGCTGAAACGCGAAGTCGTCGAGGTGAGTGCCTGCATCTCGCTCGCGATCGAGACTGCCGAGCCGCTGATCCGCAGCAAGGCGCACCGCTTGACGGTCACGCAGACCCTTGGTGCGATCCACGTGTCGGTAGACAAGGTGCGCCTCGGGCAGTGCATGGCGAACGTGCTCGTCAACGCGGCGAAGTACACGCCGGACGGCGGGGAAATCTGCATTCGATCGTACGTCGACGGCTCGCAGGTCGTGGTCGAGTTCCAGGACAACGGTATCGGCATCGCGCCGGAGTTCCTGCCGCGCATCTTCGATCTGTTCACGCAGGCCGAGCGTGGGCTCGACCGCGCGCAGGGCGGACTCGGCGTCGGCCTGACCGTCTGCAAGCAAATCGTCGAGATGCACGGCGGCACCGTGGTCGCGAGCAGTCCAGGATGGGATCGAGGCGCTACGGTCACGATGCGGCTGCCGATCGTCGAGCGGCCGATGGTCACGGCAGCAGCCCTGCCGCAGACGCCCGACTCCCTGTCGCGGGTGCTGATCGTGGACGACAATCGAGATGCAGCCGACTCGCTGGCGATGCTCTTGCAGTTCGAAGGGCGGCAGACGCTATGTGCATACTCGGGCGAAGCAGCGCTGCAACAGGTTGCTGCGTTCGAGCCGCAGCTTGTGTTGCTCGACATCGGCCTGCCAGGACTGGACGGCTATGAAGTTGCGCGACGGTTGAAGGCGGATTTTCCAAAGGTGCGTGTGATCGCACTGAGTGGCTATGGGCAGGTCGAAGACCGGCAGCGGTCGACCGCGGCGGGATTCGATGCGCATCTGGTGAAGCCGGTCGACCTCGACGCGTTGAAGCGGGCGTTGTCGGGCTGAAGCCCGACCTACAGCGCGATACGAACGCGGGTTCCGGGATTTGCATTCTCGACGGAGAGCTCGGCGCCGATCGCCTGCGCCCGTTGTCGCATCGATTGCAATCCGACGCCGCCGTCGATGCAGCCACCGCGGCCGTCATCCCGCACGCTGATCTCGATCATCGAGCCCGCACTGCGCGCGCTCAGCGTCAACGTCGACGCTTGCGCATGCTGTAGAGCGTTCGAGATCGCCTCCAGCAACAGGAATTGCAGATGCCGCATCGCCTGGTCGCTGCCCCGCTCCCAGTGCGGCAACTCATCGACCTGCCAGTCGACGGTCAGCCCTGCCTGCGAGATGCGACGCTGCAGGCGATAGCGCAAGCTCGCGAGCAGCGCGTTGACGTCGCCGCTCGGCAGATTCATGGCGTCGATCGACAGTTTCAGATGATCGAGCGATTCGCGCAGCGTTGCGGCGACTTCTTCCGCCGGCGCCGCGCCGCTTTCGAGCTGACGCATCGCTGTCGCTAGATTCGCGCCGACGCCGTCGTGCATGTCGCGCAAGATCCGTTCGCGCTCAGCAGTCACGGCACGCGCACGTTCCAGTTGCGAAAGACGCTCGAACGATTCCCTTAGCTCTTGCTCTTTCTGCTGGACGCGCTGCGCGAGCGATTCCTGCAGTTGCAGCGCTTCGGCACGAGCCAGGCGGAAGCGTTTGCTCACTACCCACATGATCGTGAGCCCGAGCAGCATGCCGACATACTTCGCCCAGGCAAGCTCGCTGTACGCGCTGGTAACGAATTGCGATGCGACTGCGTCGTGAACGCCGGCGACCAGCAGCGCCATGAGACCGAGCGCCAGCAACACGCGCTCCGTCGTCACGCGCTTGCGCAGATCGTAGGTCAAGCGCAGCGAAATGATCGCGCTGAGCAACGACAACAGCGTGCGCAGCAACCTCGCCGGCAAGGAAGATCCAGTCATCGCGAGAATGAGGGCACAGAACGGCGCGGCCCACAGCAGCCCCTGCACAGCGGCGCGCTCGCGTACCGGTCGCGTGCCGAACACTTGCTCGATGATGACGTAGAGCGCCCAGACCCACAGGGCGCGCAGCGCGAACAGCAGCGCACCCCATGCGTGCCAACGCAGCGGTAGCCATTCCATCGTGATATCGAGAACGACCAGTGCCCACACCGCTTCGCCGATGCAGGCCCAGGCGTAAAGCTTTTCTCTCTGTTGCAGCCACAGCAGCAGACAGAACGCCGAGACCAGCGCGCTGAATGTCGTCGCGACCCAGGGCACCAGCACGCGAAACGCATAGGCCACGGTGTACTGCGGTTCGACCAGTCGCGCCGGGCCGACCATGATCGGCGCGATGCCGGCGCGGCGGCCTGCGTCGCCGCGGAGCTGGATCGTCAACTCGTTCTGGTCGCGCAGCAGCGAGGCTGGAAAGCCGACTGTGATCGGTTGCTTCGCCGACCACGCAGCGCCATGCACTTGCAGGTCGCCCGCCGTCGCGAGCACGGTGCCGTTGAGCTCCACCGAATACGCGTTCGCAATACGCGGGATGAAGAGCATGTACGGCTCGTCGACGGTCCTCGCTGCGGGGCGCGGAAACGGCAACGTCAATCGAGCGGTGCCCGATTGCCCGCGATAGATGACGTCCCAGTGCAGCGGCAGGCGGATCTCCTGCGCCGGTTGCGGCCAGCCGTTCACCGTCGCGACGAACGTCGCGCGATCCAGCTCGATCGTTCCTGCAGGCGCCGCCTGCGCAGCTCCGCAAAAAGCTGCGAGGCACACAACTCCATACACCGCGAGTCCCCGCGCGGGCATGCGTCAGTTCCCGGGCTTCATGCTGTCGAGCAGTCCCATGCGCGTGGCTTCGAACACCGCCTCGCTGCGCGAATGCACAGCGAGCTTGCCGTAGAGATTCTTGATGTGGCTCTGCACCGTATGCATCGTCACGCCTTGCAGGCGCGCGATTTCGGCATAGCCGTAACCACGGGCGATGAGCTCGAGCACTTCCGATTCGCGCGGCGACAACAAGCCTGCCGGAGCCGGTACGCGTGCAACGGGTTTGCGACGCAAGCGTTCGAGAAGCTTGCGCGCAATCATCGGTGAGATCGGCGACGCGCCCTGCCGCACATCGACGATCACTTGCGCGACGTCGGCAGGCGTCGAGTCCTTGTGAATGTAACCGACTGCACCCGCCTCGACGCACGCGATGACCGTATCCTCGTCGCCGAATACGGAGACAACGAGGATGTCGCATGCCGGCTGCCGCTCGGCCAGCTCGCGGATCAGCGTGAGACCGTGGCCGTCAGGGAGTGCCAGATCCGTGAGCAGAACGTCGGCTGTGTTGGTCTCGAACCAGGTGCGCGCAGGTGTGAGCGCGGCAAACGATGCAGACAAAGTGAGGCGCGCATGAGCGCGCACGCAGCTTTCGAAGAAGTGCCGCGTGTCCTTGTCGTCCTCCAGCAGTACGACACTCCACGGAGGTATTGTCATAGTTCGCCCGCGAGCTATCTGCTGGGGCCAAGCTTACTCCACCGGCTGTCTGCCTGTACGAACGCGCCCAGCCAGTCGTCAGCGAGATCCTCAGCGGTCTCGTGCGGCCATTGCCCGCTTGCCTCCAGGAATGCTGCAACCTGCGGTCGGAGCTGCAGGCCGCGCCACGACCAGGACCAGATGTTGCCGAGCTTCTGATCGCTGGTGAACCGGCGGTGCAGCTCGCGCTTGGCGTCGAAGTACGCTGCCACTTCGCGCGCACTGAGTTGTTGACTGATCAGCGCGGTGCGCTCGGCACCCTCGGTCAATGAGCCAGCCGTGACGATCTCCGGGGCCTGCATCTTCAGCCAATCGAGCGCGACGCGCAGCGACGGGTTGTCGCGCACCCGGACCGGCGTCGGCAGTGGCCGCCCGCCCGCGTGCAACGCCAACGCCGCAAACTCGGTGCAGTAGAGACGCGTGTGATCGCGCCAGTCGAAATAGGGATCGAACTCCGTGCCGTCCTCGTGCCGCGCACGGGCGAATGCCACGACAGCGCTTTTGTCGACGCCGGGTTCGGGATCGAAGATCGCCGTGATGCGCTGTCGCTCGATGTATTGCTCGAGCGTGACGCGACGGATGTGGCCGTGCATCGCGTCGGTTGGCGGGCCGCTGAGGAACGGCCACAGCAATGCGTAGCCCTCGTAGACATAAGCCTTGCCGCCTTCGATCGACAGGATTCCCGCATGGCCATACGGCGTGTACTGCTCGCCGAGGATCGACATCAGCAAGCTGTCCGGGTCGCCGGAGTCGCTGACGACGAGCTGCCCCGATTGCAGGGGCAGCCCGTGAAAGTCGATGTCGCCCTCGCTCGCCGACTCCGCGTCGAAGGTGCGATATGACTTGCGGAAATGATCCTGTCGATCCTGCGTCGCCGGCTCGAGCTCGCCGGCGACGTCGGGCGGCAACGTGATGCAGCCGCTCAACATCGCCAGCAGCAGCGCGATCAGGATCGAGCGGCTCATCCCGGCGTCCGCGTCGTGTCGGTGTTGTTGTCATTGTTGTCGTCGTCGCCGCACGGATCGTTATCGGTCGCGCACAAGGCGATGAGGAGCCCCGCGAGACCTGCCGCACCCCAGAACCAGGGGCCGTGCGGGCCGCCGTAGCTTTCCCAACCCAGCCCGTCGATGGGCTTGCCCGTGAGCTGCAGCCCATTGAAGAACAGCGAGCCGCCGTCGTCCGGCGCGTAGCGCAGATCCAGCAGCTTCATGCTCACCGGCCGCCACGCCGGCGAATCGGACTGGCCCAGCAGCGTCGGCCGCTCGATGGCGAAGCCGAACGAAGGACCTCTGCTCTTGTGATGCGACACACCCACCTGCTTCTGCACATAGAGCATGAAGCTGGGTGAGTCGTCGAGCGCACCGAAGCGCTCTTCGGCCGGCGCGGCGCTCGCAATCAGCACCGTCGCGCACAGCCCCCAGGAAAGATTCGCAACTCTCATGATGACTCCCGATCGTTTTGCCCGGGAGAGAGCCTACGAAGGCGGCGCCGCGCCGGCATCCCATGAACGAGGGAGCGCGGCTCGTACGAAAGTGCATCAGATGTTCATGGGAAGCGGAACGCAGCGACTGCGGCTACGGTGCAGGCAACCGGGATTCTTCACTACAGGGCACATCACCATGCACAAGCGTTCTCAGCGTCTCGCCGCCGCCGCGCTGTTGCTGCTGAGCGGAGTCAGCGCGCAGGCCTGCGACATCTGGCGCGACGAGGATCTCGGCATCTGGCGCGGCAACTGCTTCTTCAAGGACAAGTTCCAGCTCTCGCACACGTTCCTGGCGAACTACGAGAGCCGCCTGATCCTCAAGTGGCCGGACTTGCACGTGCGCAAGTTCAAGTTCTTCGTCAGCGGCACGTCGATCGACATCCAGGCGGATATCGAGAACATCGGCCAGGCCAACGCGCCGGCGAGCACGTTCTTCGTCGATGCGACCTTCGGCAATCCGCTGACGATGATGCAGCAGGGTGCCTCGATGCAGTGGACCGTGAATGTGCCCGCGCTGGCCATGAACACCAGTCAGCGCGTGAGCGTCGCAACGGTCACCGTGCCCAACAACATGCAGGACTGGGATCTGGTGCTCGTCGGCACCGTCGACCCGCCGACGATGGCGCAGCCGGTGCGCGGGCTGATCATCGAGTCGGACGAGACCAACAACGTCAAGAACCACGCCTGCCGCTGGTACGGGCCGAACCCCGACACTTCGCTGCAAGCCTGCAACTGAAGGAGCTCGCGATGCCTGGCTATCTGCTGATCGAATCTCGCGATCCGTTCGAATCGACGGGCGCTGCTCGCACCTGCGAACTGGCGATACAGCTGCGCGCCGCCGGTCACGACGTCGCGCTGTTTCTCGTTCAAAACGCCGTGCTGGCCGCGCGCAGCGGCGCCCGCCGCGTCGAGCTGGACAAGGTGATCGGGACGAAGATCGAAGTGCTGGCGGACGATTTCTCGCTGCGCGAGCGAGGCATCGCAGCCGCCGGACTGATCGGTGGCGTGCGCGCGGCGCCGATCGACTCGATCGTCGAACGCATGGCCGCGGGTTGGAACGCACTCTGGCATTAGGACACGATCATGGCGACCAAACACATACTGACCTTCGTGCTCATGGACGCGCCATTCGAGAGCGCGCGCACGACGACTGGTTTTCGGTTGTTGCACGCCGCGATCGATCGCGGCTACGACGTGAATGTCTTCGCTTACGAAGGAGCCGTCGCTCTTTCGTTCGCGAAGCAGGCTCAACACCCGAACGCCGTGCACGGCCGTGACGTCGCGCAGGAAGATCACCCATTGAGCAAGAACTGGATCGCGGCACTGATGGCGCACGCTCGCGAGCGCGGTGCGGATCTCAACTGGGTGAACTGCGGGCTGTGCGTCGACGAACGCGGCGTCGGTGAAGCCATCGAAGGCGTGCGGCGCGGCTCGCCCGCCGACTGCTGGAAGATGGCACAGCAATCGACTGCCACGCTCGTCATTCCGACGAAATGAGGAACGAGACATGAAAGTGCTGCAGATCGTCGAGACTGCGTATCGCGCGACGAGCGAGGAACAGGACGACACGGTGATCTGGATCGCGCACGCGATGCGCGGCGCCGGCGCTGAGCTCGGCGTACTGCTCGCAGGCAATGCGGTGAACTACGTCGCCGCCGATCAGGATGCATCGGGATTGACGTTCGGTGCCTGGCGACAGGCGCAACCGCCCGCGCTTGCTCAGGACCTCGCCGCGTTGATGCGCAAGGACGTGACGGTGTACTGCGTGCAGGAAGATCTGGCCGAGCGCGGCCTGCTGGAGAGCAAGGTTCTGGAAGGCATCGTGCTCATGTCACGCGCGCAGATGCCGCGGCTGTTCGGCGAATACGATCAAGTGTGGAGGTGGTGATCCGGAGGCGCCGGTGATCTCACCGGCGCCTCCGTCGACTCATTTCTCCAGCGTCACGACCGGCGCGAAGCCGCCGTAGATCATCCGCTTGCCGTCGAACGGCATCGGGTTCTTCTCGGGACTCATGCGCGGATCGTTCTTCATCAGATCTTCCATCTTGCCCATCGCCGCATCGCGCGTCGCCTTGTCGGGCCATTCGATCCACGAAAAGACCACGGCCTCGTCCGCGGTCGCCTGCACGGCGCGGCGGAAATCGGTCAGCTTGCCGTCCGGGACATCGTCACCCCAGCATTCGAGGATGCGCGTAGCGCCGAGTTCGGCAAATACGCTGTCGCCCTTGTTGGCGTGGTCGATGAACTTCTGCTTGTTGGCTTTCGGAACTGCAATCACGAAACCGTCGATGTACGACATGGAGGTGCTCCTTGGATTGGACCCGGGGGCCGATACAACTCGGCGGAGTGTCACCCGGTTGCATGAAAGACGAACGACACCCCCGCCAGCCGACATTGCCTGGGGAGGAATCCCCTTACATTGCCTGTTGCCAGCCGCTCTTCGCCAGAAACGCCTGCGGATCGGACAGCTCCAGGATCTCGCGTAGCGCCTGTTGCTTGTCGGCGGCGCGCCGATAGTACGCGTTGACGATGCGATAGCAGACCCACGTGCCGAGCTCGTTGCCCTGCTCCACCGTGCTGTGTCGATCCAGCAGCCATGCAGAATTTTTTCATGTGTGATGAGCTAGTCGCAACGGCTTGCGGCACGTAGTCTGGCGGATCATCCTGTGATCGTCATGAGCGGTCGTCGCGCGTTTGCACTCAGCCTGGCAGTCGTCGCTTGCCTGGTCGTCGCGTGGTGGTTGCTCCGTTCACATCAGGAAGCGCCTGTCGCTCGCACAGCGTCCGTTGCTGCGGAACCAGCACCCGAACGTGCGCCCGCCGAGGTCGCCGACAAGAAACCAGATCCGCAGATTCCAGCCGCGTCGCTCAGCACATTCCGAGGTCGCGTGATCGATGCCGCCAGCCGCGAGCCGGTGCGCGAGTTCGAGCTGAAGTTCGCGGAATGGGGACGAAGCACGAATCAAAAGACTCCAGGGCCACAGAAATTCCGTACCGACGATGGCCGCTTCGAGTGGCCGCAGTTGCCGCCGGGGCGCTGGATGTTCATCGCGGAGGCTGCCGGCTATCAGCGCTTCTTTCTCGATTCGATCGAGTTGGTCAAAGGCAAGGCGACATCCGAGGTGGTGATGCCGCTGGTTCGCGGCTACTCGGTGCGAGGCCGTGTGTATGACTCGGCTTCGAATACCGGAATCGCAGGCGCGTACATCGGTTACCACCCGCCCGGCGAGGGCTTTTACCAAGGCAACTTTCGCCTGCGCCCCAGCGCACGCTCGGGCATGGACGGCACCTTCACATTGAATGGCCTTGCGCCCGGGCGAATTACGCTCAAGGTGAGCGCACAGAAGTACGCCGGACGTGAGCTCGACGTCACTGTCGACGATGACACCCCACCGGTGGAGATCGGTCTGGGCGGCGGCGGCCTCGTCTCCGGCCGACTCGCCGCGAGCGATGGCGCGACCTCGGTCGCGGGCTGGGCCGGCTTGTACCGGCTCCAGGGCAGCGGATCGTTCGGCGGCGAAGCCAAAACCAACGAGGCCGGCGAATTTTCCTTCGA
>DATENH010000198.1:0-3094 GCA_035275145.1 Steroidobacteraceae bacterium
TACCAGGTCGGCACGATCAACCTCGACATCGTCGATGCCGAAAAAAAGCAGCTCATCTGGGAGGGCGTGTCGGAGGGCCGGGTGACGGAGGAGTCGCTGGCGAATCCGAAGGTGACGGTGAACGCGATCGTCACCGAGCTGATGCGCCGCTATCCGGGCAAGCCGAATATGTGACTCAGAGGCCGCGTCCGCTCAGCAACGCGTCCATCTGTTCGGCAGTCAATTCGATTTCGACGGTAGCATCGTAGTCCGCCGGCGGTGCCGGTGACTTTGCGACCTTGGCAGGAGACTGCACCAGGTGCGACAGCAGGTCTTCTGCCGTCAGATCGATCGTGACTTCTTTGGATGCTCGCATCGTCGGGCACCTCGCTTTGAACCTTCTGGCATGCTGCCAGAGCTGCGCAGGCCGGCGTGCAACGCAGTTCACAGCGACGGTGTGAGGCCGATGACGAATTTGTCGTAAGGGCGCTAACTTAATCTGCAACGACGGCGGACAGTCGACATTGAGTCAAATCCTCTCCATCGCAGAAGCCCGGCGCATCGCGCTCGCGGCGCAATTGTTCGTGCCAGCGCCCGGTGCGCCGAAGAATGCGCCGGCGCTCGGCAAGATCGTGCACCGTCTCGGCGCGGTGCAGATCGACTCGGTCAACGTGCTGGTCCGGTCGCATTACTTGCCGATTTACTCGCGCTGCGGCTCGTACGCGCCGGAATTGCTCGAGCGCGCTGCGTACGACGGCAGTCGCTCGCTGTTCGAGTACTGGGGCCACGAGGCTTCGTTCCTGCCGATCGAGCTCTATCCCTTGTTCCGCTGGCGCATGGACCGGGCGCGCAATGGCGAGGGCACGTGGAAGCGTATGCGTCGCTACGCGACCTCGCACAAGGATCTCGTCAGCGCCGCGCTGGAGCAGATTCGCGAGCGCGGCGCGCTCGGCGCGAGCGAGCTCGCCGATTGCGGCAAGTCGAAAGGCAGCTGGTGGGGCTGGAGCCAGGGCAAGGAGATCATGGAGTGGCTGTTCTGGACCGGCGAAGTGACCACGGCGCGGCGCCGGAATTTCGAGCGCCTGTACGATCTCACCGAACGTGTATTGCCCGAGCGGGTGCGCACTGTCAGCGTGCCGTCGCCGGAAGAGGCGCGTCGCGAGCTGATGGCAGTCTCGGCGCGGGCGCTCGGAGTCGCGACGGCGCGCGACCTGCGCGATTACTTCCGTCTGCCAGCAGGAGACGCAGCGCTGCGCGTCGCGGAGCTCGTGGAGGAGGGCACGCTGCAACCGGTCGCCGTGGAGGGCTGGAAGCAGCAGGCGTATTTGCACAAGGACGCGGCGTGTCCGCGACGTGCGGAGGTGAGTGCGCTGCTATCGCCGTTCGATTCGCTCATCTGGGAGCGCCAGCGCACCGAGCGCTTGTTCGACTTTCATTTCCGCCTCGAGATCTACACGCCGATCCACAAGCGCCTGCACGGCTACTACGTACTGCCGTTCCTGCTCGGGGATCGGCTGGTGGGACGCGTCGATCTCAAGGCCAATCGGCAGGACGGGCGATTGGAAGTGCGCGGTGGCAGCGCCGAGCAAGGCGTGCGGGTGAGTCAGATCGTGGAGCCGCTGGCGGCGGAGCTGACGCAGCTCGCGCGGTGGCTCAAGTTGGAAGGCGTTGCCGTGACTTCTCGCCGCGGCGAGCTGATGCGCGCGCTGAAAAAGCTCCCTAGCCGGCGCGCGTCGAACGCGACAGCCAGCCGTAGAGGCAGGCAACCGCGAACAGTATGAAGTAGAAGAACAGGCCCATCGTCCAACCTCGAAACAACCACTCCTGATACTTCAGACGTCTTCCGCCTGTGGGGAGTTCCCAACATGAAAAAAGGGCCGGTAGCTTTCGCCACCGGCCCCTTTTGTTCCCACATTAAAGGGTTCTCAGTCTTCCATCAGGAAGCTGCGGAGCTGTTCACTGCGGCTCGGATGACGGAGCTTGCGCAGCGCCTTCGCTTCGATCTGGCGGATGCGCTCGCGCGTGACGTCGAACTGCTTGCCGACCTCTTCCAGCGTGTGGTCGGTGTTCATGTCGATGCCGAAGCGCATGCGCAGGACCTTCGCCTCGCGCGGGGTCAGGCCGGCGAGCACCGCATGCGTGGTCTCGCGCAGCGATTCCATCGTCGCGGAGTCGATCGGCGAGTCCACCGAGGTGTCCTCGATGAAATCCCCCAGGTGCGAATCCTCGTCGTCGCCGATCGGCGTTTCCATCGAGATCGGCTCTTTGGCGATCTTGAGGACGCGGCGGACCTTGTCCTCCGGCATTTCCATGCGCACCGCCAGCTCTTCCGGCGTCGGCTCGCGACCCATCTCCTGCAGCATCTGCCGGGAAATGCGGTTGAGCTTGTTGATCGTCTCGATCATGTGCACCGGGATGCGGATGGTGCGCGCCTGGTCGGCGATCGAGCGCGTGATCGCCTGCCGGATCCACCACGTCGCGTAGGTCGAGAACTTGTAGCCGCGACGGTATTCGAACTTGTCGACCGCCTTCATCAGGCCGATGTTGCCCTCCTGGATCAGGTCCAGGAACTGCAGGCCGCGGTTCGTGTATTTCTTGGCGATGGAGATCACCAGGCGCAGGTTCGCCTCGACCATCTCCTTCTTGGCGCGACGGGCCTTCGCCTCGCCGACCGCCACTTCGCGGTTGATCTCTTTCACATCCGCGATCGACAGGTGCACGCGCTCTTCCAGCGACTGCAGCTTCTTCTGCTGCCGCTCGATGTCCTCGCGCAGGCGATGCAGCGCCGCGGAGTGCTTGCGCTTGGCGCGGATGTGCTTGTCGAGCCACTTGATGTTGGTCTCGTTCTTCGGGAACGTCTGGATGAAGTCCTTGCGCGGCATGCCGGCATCGCGCACGCAGATCGTCATGATCTGCTTCTCTAGGTTGCGGATCTCGGCGACGTTGTCGCGCAGCTGCTGGATGAGCGCGTCGAACATCTTCGGCGACAGCTTCAGCTCCATGAACTCGCCGGCGAGCTTCTTGCGCAGCTTCTGCGTCTTCGGGTCCTTGAGGCCTTTCTCCAGCAGCGCCTTCAGCGTCTGCTGGTGGAGCTTGGCGATCGAGAGGAAGCGGC
>DATENH010000199.1:0-14067 GCA_035275145.1 Steroidobacteraceae bacterium
CTGAAAGCGACCAAACCGCTTGACTTATCCCCGCTACGAAGCGGATTATCAAACCGTTCCAAGGGCAAACTCGCCGAAAGGCGAGGACGCAAAGCTTCCGGTCTAACGGATTCATTTCCTAAGACAGCGGGGTTGCCACGGGGGCTGGGATTCGATCCCAGCAGCGGATTCGCCATCGGCCCACTCTCGAGAGCGAGTCGATAGAAAAGAGAATCGCGAAATCCCCTCGTGACGAGCGCGAAACGCATCGAGCGCGCTCCTTCCCCCATCGAAATGAATCCTGTCGGGCCGCGAGCGCTCGGCTTCGTCGATTTTGCATTCGGGCATGGGGAAGAACACGTGGACAAGAGCACCAACGCTCAGCTAGCTGCGACGCCACCGCCGATTGGAACGGCGACCGGCACCGGCTCGGCTTTGTTCGTCATCAATCTGTGTGCGTCGATCGCACCGGTGCGACTCGACGGCAACAACATTCCCGGCCTGGAAAATTATCGTCTCTATCAAGTGGCCCGCGTCGAGGATGGCCGCACGCGCCATCGCTTGCGGCTCGGGTTCTTCACCACCGAATCGCACGCCGAGAGCGTGCTGACTGTCGTTCGCCAGCAATATCCGACTGCGTTCACTACGTGCCTGTGCGAAGAGGATCGCCGCTTCGCGCGCGGCTATTTGCCCGAATCGGCAACGGCCGCTCAGCCGAAGCTCGCTGCGGCTCAACCGAAACCTGCCGCCCCCGTGCAACCGAAACCGGCCGCCGCGGTTCAGTCCAAGCCCGCGGCGGTTGTTCAGTCCAAGCCGGCCGCTGCTGTCGTTCAGTCCAGGCCTGCTGCTCCTGCAGTAACTGCCAAGCAAGCAGCCCCCGCTGCACCGGCCAAACAATCACTGCCCGCTGCCAAGAAACCGGCTGCCGACTCCGAAGTCATCGAGTTGACGTGGGAGCCGGAGACGGCGGCCGCGTCGAAGCCCGCGCCGAAAGCTGCGAGCTCTGCGCCTGCGTCGAAAGCCGCAGTCGGGACGACCGACGGTCTCGACGATTTCAGTTGGGAGCCGCCGTCGCTGACGCCGGCAGCGGATGCCGCGCTTGCAAAGTCCGCAGCCACGGGCGTCATGAAGGCAATGCCGGCTGCCGACAAAGCCACTTCCGATACGGCCAAGCATCCCGCACTCAAGCTCGCACCCAAGACGCCGGCTGCCAAGCCGGCAGCCCCTGTCGTTGCGAAGCCCGCTGCGCCGGTCGTTGCAAAGCCGGCCGTCAAGCCGACTGCTCCGCCTGCAACGACGCCGGCTGCAATCAAGGTCGATACCGCGAGCAGCATGCGAGTGCGCACTCTCGACTTGACCTTCTCCGATCCGCCGCCAGCCGCCACACAGGGGCACTCCAAGGCGCCCGCCACACCGTTCCATGTCGGCAAGGGCGTGGAAATCAAAGACAGCGGGATTCATCTCGAGACAGAGCCCGCCGCTTCGGCCAAGCCGAAGACCGACAAGGCGCCCGTTGCGGCGAAGCCCATCGCTACACCCTCATCGAAGGTGCCCGCGAAGGTTGCTGAGAAAGCTGCGAAGCCGACGCACACACCGGCTGCACCTATTGCTGCAGCCAAGCCCGCCGCAGGTGTAAGCGCGCCGGCAGCGATTCGCATCACTTCGTCTGCGCCGCCACCGGAGCTCGACAGCACGCAGACCATCCGCGCGCTGACGAGCGCGGAAATGGAAGACGAGAAGCAGGAAAAATGGTTCGCGGTGCAGCTCGCCGTGTCCGATCAGCCGGTGAACCTGGACGCGATGCCGCGCCTCGACATCTTCGAGGCATATCGCCTGTACTCGGTTGCGACTGCGGGTAGCGGCAAGATCGTGCACTCGCTGCGCCTCGGCTTCTTCAAGGAAGCCGTGTCCGCCGAAGCAGTCAGCGGCTACCTGAATACGTTCTTCGGCGCGCCGACCATCATTCGCGTGAGCGTCGCCGAGCACGCGCGCTTCAAGGATCCGCCGTCGACGAAGAAGCCGGCGGCGCAGGCGCACGAAGCGAAAGTCGTCGAGCTCAACAACGCGCGCACGACGGCCCGCCCGGTGGTGCCGACCGTGACGATGGAAGTCGAAAACGGCGTCGACACGGGCGCGACCGGCTCGTTCAAGGCGCTCGATACCGGCTCGTTCAAGACCAGTGCGACCGGCCGGCACAAGGCGTTGAAGAGCGCCGCGAAGTCCACGGGTTCGAATACCAAGCGCGCCCATAGCAAGACCGGCAACACCGGCAAGCACAAGGCGCTGCCGCCGATCGAGAAGAAGAGCCTTGCGGAGCAGTTGCTCGACGAGGCGCGCGAGGTCCAGCTGTCGGAGAGCGGCATCCGCAAGCTGCCGAAGAACGATTCGCTGCTGTCGCGCATGCTCGGCAAGCTCACCAAGTAGCGCACGCTCCCAGGTTGCACCGATACTCCGCACCGGGCCGATCGGCCCGTTGCCGGAGTTGACGCTTGGATTTTCAAACCGCCGAACTGTGCGATCGCTTCGCCGCCGAGCTGCAGATCGGCGAGCCTCTGTTTCGCGATTACGGCGGCCAGCCGCGCTTCGCCGGCCAGGTCGCGACCATCAAATGCTTCGAAGACAACTCGCGCGTGCGCGACCTCGTCGCCGAGCCAGGCCGCGGACGCGTGCTCGTCATCGACGCGGGGGGTTCGCTGCGACGCGCGGTGCTCGGCGACATGCTCGCGCAGCAAGCTGTCGATAACGGCTGGAGCGGAGTCGTGGTGTACGGTTGCATTCGCGACTCATTCGCAATTGCACGGCTCCCCTTGGGTGTGAAAGCGCTCACCACGTGCCCGCTGAGGACGGACAAGCGTGGCGAAGGACAGCGCGACGTGCCGGTGCGCTTCGCCGGTGTGAACTTTCGTCAGGACGACTGGTTGTACGCGGACGAAGACGGGCTGATCGTCGCGCCGCGCCCGCTCGTGTAAGAAAAATCGTTGCTGTGAAACTTTGCAGCCATTTACCCCGTTTTCAGTCGCCGTTTATCATGCGCGCCGTAACTTACCCTTCCTTTCAACTCGACCGCGAGAACGAGGACCGATCATGACCGACCGTCGCTACGATCGTCGTACAGTTCTGAAGACCGCGTTGGCCGGACTCGCTGCATTGCCGGCTGCCGGAATCGTCGCCGACGCCGCCGCGCAGGGAGCGCCGCCGCATCTCGACGAGAAGGATTCGCTCGCAGTGGCGATGGGCTACGTGCACGACGCCAAGAAAGTCGACCCGAACAAAGTGCCTCAGTACAAGACGGGCGCGCACTGCGCGAACTGCCTGCAGCTGCAGGGCAAGGAAGGCGACGAGTGGCGGCCCTGCAATATCTTCCCGGGCAAGCTCGTCAACGCGAACGGCTGGTGCAAAGTCTGGGTCGCAAAGCCCGGCGCGAAAGTCGGCTGACGTTCACTCTTCCTGCGCCGGATCGCCCGCCGGCAGCACGTCCTTGGCCCACTCATAACGTTTCCACGCCGGCACCGGCGTGGGAACGCCTGCGTGCGGCACGAACTTCGAGCGCTCCACGAGCTGGTACTTGTGGATGTAGCGCGGGCAGTTCGGAAACACTTCGCGCACCTGCACTCTCACGATGAACTGCGCCTGCGGGTAAGGCGGCTCGACCGCAGTCACGGACTCCAGCGTCGCGCTGCCGTTGACGCGAATGCGCTTGCCCGCCTCGAAGTCGATGAACAGCAGGCCGACGTGCGGATTCATCCGTGCGTTGCCGAACGACAGGTACATGCCGTTGCCGTCGTAGTTCGGGAACACGAGCGTGGTCTCGTCGAGCACGCGCACGAAGCCCGGATCGCCGCCCTTGTACGAACAGTTCGGCCGACCCTCCGCGTCCGCGGTCGCGATGAAGAACATGTCGCGACGCTCGATGAACTCGCGATCTTCGGCTGTGAGCCGCGTGTGCCAGGTCACCTGCTCGAGACGATCCGCGAGGCGCTCGGTGTCGAACTCGCGCTGCAGCTCGCGTTGACCTTCCTGATAGAGACGTGACATGTGCGCTCCCCGATCTTCTACAGCCTGAGTCGCTCGCCGTAACCCGTCAGCTCGAGATAGCCGCGGCCGATCGCGCGACCGCGCTCGTCGAACGCACGCACCGCGCCTTCCCAGTAGAGCGTCCCGGTGCTCGCGCGTGCATCGTTCTCCTGATCGTCCAGCAGCGGGCGCAGCAGTATCGTGCGCCCGCCGACTGTGATTTTCCATTCGACGGGATAAGTGACGCCGGTGCGCGGCGAGCGCCAGCGCCGCAGCGGCGACCATGCGATCTCGTCCGGCGCATAAGTGCGGTCCGGAGCTCCGGGCTCGCGCAGCGTCGCGCTGTCCCAGTACTGCTGATCGGCATCAGCGCGAATCCGCTGAACCATCAGCGCGCCGCCGCCGTCGAGATTCAGGCCGATCCAGTCCCAGCCGCGCGCATGCTCGTCGAGCATGCGGCTCGACCATTCGTGATCGAACCAGGCGACACCGTGCACGCGATGCTCGCGGCCGCCGATGGTGATGCGCCCGCTCGTTCGTAGCTGCGGCAGGCTGTAGTAGTAACTCGCAAACTCCTGCTGCGGACCTTTCTGGCTGAAACCGTTCTGGCCATTCAGCAGCGGCGGCTGCGCGCGGGTGCATTCGAGCTGAAGCGCGAACTCGCTCGTCGATGCCACTGCAAAGTAGCGCTCGCCGTCTTGTCGCAACGACCAGTCGTCGATCTTGACTCCAAGCGAGCCCTCCGTTGCTTCCGCCAGTCCGAAGCCTGCGCGTGCAGACTTCTCTGCACGCATCAACGCGCCATGCCGCTGATCGCTGACTGTTAGGTGAGCGAACAGCACCTGGCGCGCGACGAACCGCGACGGATTGTCTTCATCGACGCCGGGCCGATTGCGGAAGAACGTCACCTGAAAGCCGAACGGCTCGCCGCCTTCGCTTTCGACCCAGCCCGTCAGGTACCACCATTCGGTGCGGAACTGCGGATGACTGCCTTCATCGCGCGGCAGCTCGATCGCGTAATCCGGCACGACGGCCGGGAACTCCGGGGCGCCGACACTCGGCGCCGCGCTCATGACGAGCATGAGTGCGAGCAAAGTCTGCGCAATGCCCCTCACCAATCCTCCTTCACCGCTTTCACGACGTCGGCGCTCATTGCCTGTCGACCGCTGATGACTGCGATGCCGGCAGCGGCGCCGATCAATATGGCGCTCAGCGCAGCGAGCAGCCAGCCGGGCGCGGCGAGGTCCATGCTCCAATGGAAGGACTGTCGATTGACCACATAGATAAGAATCAAGCCGACGAGGCCGCCGGTCAGCAAGCCGACCAGCACACCGACGGCACCGAGCACTGCACCTTCGATCGCCAGCATCGCCGCGATCTGCGCTCGGGTGAAACCGAGGTGTCGCAGCACGCCGAACTCGCTGCGCCGCGCCAGGACTTGCGCACTGATCCCTGCAGCGATGCCGAACAAACCGATCAGCACGGCGACGAGCTCGAGCAGATAAGTGATCGCGAACGTTCGATCGAAGGCCTGCAGCGACAGGCGGCGCAGATCCGGCGGCGTGCGCAGGTCGTACTGCGTCGCTGGCAACAAGTCGCGAATCGCGTTTTCGAGCGTGTGCGGATCGATGCCAGGCTGCAGCCACAGGCTTACGGTGTTGACGGCGGTATCGCCCGTCACTCGCGCGTAGTCCGCGCTGTCGATCACCACGGCGCCGTTCTGATGCTCGTAGTCGCGCCAGATGCCAGCGGCGAATGCATCGAGCGGTTGTCCCTGCAGGAACAGCACGAATGTTGCGCCGGCGCGGATGCCGTAGAGATCCGCCGCCGCTTCACTGACCCACGCCGCCACCGCATCGCCGCGCGATTGCGATTGCGCGGTTTCGATCAGCCACAGCGCGCTCGCAATCGGCATGTGATTGGCGCTGCGCGCAATCAGCGTCACGGGCTGTGAGTTGAGTGCAAGCTGCGCTCGGGCGAAGCGACCGGTCTCGAAATGCGCGACGCCCGGCAGCGCGCCCAGCCGCTGCGCGGTGCCGGCATCGAGATGCGCCGACTGGTCGACATAGCCGAGGCGCACGTAGACATCCGCAGGCAGGATGCGCTGTGTCCACTGATCGAGCGAAGTGCGGAACGACGTCACCATGATCGCCATCGACACCATGAGACTGAAGCTCACGAGAATCGCGGAGACGCTGAGCGTGGCGTAACGAGCAGTGCCGGCGATCTGCGCGATGGCGACCTGGTATGGAATCGCGCGCGCGAACGGCGCATGGCGCAACACCATGCGGACTACCGACGGCATCGCAATCACCGCACCGATCATCAACATCGCAATTGCGATGAAGCCGGGCAACGGCAGGCCGGCGATCGGAGGCAACAGCAATACGAGCGCGGCAAGCAGTAACACAACCGTGACGATGCGGCCGTGCGTACGCAGCTCGCCACTCGTCACGTCTCCCGCCTTCAACGCGGCCGCGGTCGGTACACGCGCAGCTTCGATTGCCGGGCGCAGCGCTCCGATGACCGCAACCGCGACGCCGAGCACGCAGAATGCCGCGATCTCCCAGCCGCGCACTTCGAATTGGGCGGCGAGCCCGCGAAAATAGCCGGCGCCCAGGTCGCCACCGATCGCACCGAGCCCGATGCGCGCCGCGGCCAGGCCGAGCATCACGCCGAGCACCGCGCCGAACGTGCCGATGATGGCGCTGCCCGCGAGCACGAGCGCGAGTTGCTGCCCACGAGTGACCCCCAGCGCGTGCATCACCGCGAACTCGCGCCGCCGCCGCAACGTCGCGAGCGACTGCGTCGAGTACACGAAGAAACCGCCCGTGAACAACGCCACCAGCGCGAGGGCCGTGAGATTCGATCGATAGGCGCGAGACAAGCGCAGTGCTTCGTTGCTCGCCTCGCCCGGCGTCGTGACTCTCGCGTCAGGCGGCAACAGTGCAGCGATCGCGGCGCGCACTCGCTCCGCGGGTGCTCCGCTGGCCAGCCGTACGTTGATGCGCGACAGCTTGCCGAGACGCCCGAACTTCCATTGGGCAGCGGCGATGTCCATCACGCCCGCGCGATCCTCGAGCCCGGCCTGCGGCAGGACGCCGGCGACGCGCAGCAGCTCCGTCTGCTCGCCGACCTGGATTTCCAGCGTGTCGCCCGTGTCCCGCTTCAGCTCGCGCGCAGCGCTGGCGCTCAGGAACACTGCCTGCGGATCGAACGCGTCGAGACCGCTCGACATCGTTCCGGCAAGTGCGGCGAGCGACGACTGCAATTGACGCGACCGGAACGCATCGACACCGAGCAGCGTCAGCGAGCTGCGGCGATCCGCCAGCTTGCCTTCCACTTCCACGACGGGACTCGCGACTGCAACGCCCGGGACCGCAGCGACGCGCGGATAGAGATTCTCATCGAGGCCTGCAGTGCTCTCGATCGCCAGATCGGCCAGCCCATACAGACTGCGCGCGGCCAGCGACACTTCGTCGGCCGCGGAGCGGTTGATCAGGTAGATCGCAAAACCGAGTGCGACGCCCAGCGCGATCGCAACCACCAGCAGCGCGTTGCGGCCAGGTGAGCGACGCAACGGCCCGGTGAGTGCGGCGTCGATGAGAGGCAATGCTTGCATGTCATGCCGCCGGACGCTCGTGCAGTCCCCGTTGCGTCAAGCGGAAGACGCGCTGTGCAGTGGCAGCCGCGACGTCTGAGTGCGTGACGAGAATCCCCGCAGCGTGGTCGCGCGCGAGCTGCGTCCGCAGCAGCGCGAGCACTTCAGCGGCGGAATCGGCGTCGAGATTGCCTGTCGGCTCGTCTGCCAGCACCAGGCTCGGCCGATGCGCCAGCGCACGTGCGATGGCGACGCGCTGCATTTCGCCGCCCGAGAGCTGATTCGGCGAGTCGTGCTGGCGATCGAGCATGCCGACAGCCGCGAGCATTTCCTCGACGCGCGCAGCGATCTCGGTGCTCGCTGCGCCGTTGAGCGCTAGCGGCAATCCCACATTGCGAGCGACCGACAGATGCGGCAGCAGATGAAACGCCTGGAAGATGAATCCCATGCGCGCACGCCGCAATCGCGTGCGGCCGGCATCGTCGAGCGCGGCCAGGTCCTGACCGGCGACCGCGATGCGACCCGAGTCCGGGACGTCGAGCCCGGCGATGAGATTGAGTAGCGTGGACTTGCCGGCGCCCGACTCGCCCATCACGGCGATGTATTCGCCGGCGGCAAGCTGCAACGAAACGTCGTTGAGCACGACGCGCGAGCGCGCGCCGGCGAACGACTTATTGACTCGCTCGACCGCCAGCATGCTCCTCGGTCAGAACCCGATCGTGACGCCGAGGTTCGCCGAGTACTGCAGCAAGAAGTCGCCCTTCGTCTGGACGCGGCACGTCAGACCCGACGACGAGACGCAGAAGAACTCACTGTCGGAGCTCAGCACGGTGCCGAATGCGCGCAAGTCCAGGCGCACGCCGAAGCGCTCGTTGATCGGTATGCGCAGGCCGCCGCCCAGCGTGAACGCGAACTTCGTTTCGTCGTTGAGACCCGGACCATCCGGGCTGAAGCGCGCGGCGCCGACTGTCATGCCGATGTACGGGATGACGTGAGTGTATTCCGCGTCCGGATAGCTGACCGTGCCGCCGAACTGCAGATACTCTACGTCCAGGTCGAACGGCTCGACGCCTTTCACCTTGGTGCTCTGGCGCGTATAGATCATCTCGTAGTGCCGCCACCAATCCGCGGCTGCATCGGCGAAGAAACCGAAATCCGTGCCGGCATCGAGATCGCGATCGCTGCCGTCGGTGGGATCCTCGAATTCGCCGCCGGCCAGGTAGCCGACGAACGGCGTGAGCTCGAAGTTGTTGTACTTCGGCTCATCGGCGGCTTGGGCGGGCAACGACAGGCACAGCGCCGCCGCGGCCGCGGCAGATCCCGAAAACATCCGTCCCAAGAATGTCGACTTGCGCATCTCGTATACTCCTCGCCACTCGCCGCTACGTTAACACGATGAGAGCGTCCAGCATTGTCGTCGCAGCCGTTTTCGCGGCGCTGACGTTCGCGCTTTGGGCCTGGCTGAACCGGCCCAGCCCCGAGCCGCCGTGGCCCGACCACGTGCAGGGCATGGCGTTCTCGCCGTTCGGCTCGGGCCAGGATCCCGTGCCGCAGGTTTTGCCCACCCCCGAGCAGATTGACGCCGATCTGCGACTCCTCGCCGGCAAAGTCACGGCGGTGCGCACGTACTCCTCGCTCAAGAGCCTCGGGCAGATTGCGGATATCGCCGCCCGGCACCAGCTCAAGGTCGCGCTCGGCGCCTGGGTCGACCGCAATCTCACGACCAACGAAGCAGAGATCGCCGCCGCGATCGACATCGCGAACCGACATCCGAACGTCATCCGCCTGGTGATCGGCAACGAGGTGATCCTGCGCAACGACCTGAGCGTCGCCGATCTGTCGCGGCAGCTCGATCGCGTCCGCGCTGCCGTCGAGCAGCCGGTGAGCACTGCCGAGCCGTGGCACGTCTGGCTCGAGAATCCGCAGTTGGTCGAGCATGTCGATTACATCGCGGTTCACTTGCTGCCGTACTGGGAAGGCATTCCCGTCGAGCAGGCTGTCGACTATCTGGCGACGCGCGTCGCCGAGCTGGAGCACGCTTATCCCGACAAGCAGATCGTCATCGCCGAGGTCGGCTGGCCCTCTGCCGGACGCATGCGCGAGGGAGCCGTCGCGTCGACCAGCAACGAAGCGATGTTCTTGCGGCGCTTCCTGCAACGCGCGCGCGACGAGGGCTACCTCTACTACATCATGGAGGCGTTCGATCAGCCCTGGAAAGTGCAGTACGAAGGCGCGGTCGGCGCGTACTGGGGCGTGTACGACGTGGATCGCGAACCGAAGTTCGCGTTCGTCGAGCCGATCGTGCGGATCCCGGAGTGGCAGACGCTCGCCGCGATCTCGGTCGTGCTCGCGTCGATGGTGCTCGCTTTGCTCTACGTGCACAGCCGCACGCTCGACGCGCGCGGTCGCACTCTGCTAGCGATCGTCGTCTATGCAGTAACTGCCGCCGCGGTGTGGATCATCTACGACTACTCGCAGCAGTACGTGACGTTGCGCAGCGTGCTGATCGGCGGGCCGCTGATGCTCGGCATGTTCGTCGTGATCGCAGTGCTGATCGCCGAGGCACATGAATGGGCCGAGGCGCACTGGGCGACTCCGCGGCGCCGGCCGCTCGAGATCGGTACTGCGGGCGCCGCGCTGCCTAAGGTGTCCATTCACGTGCCGGCATACAACGAGCCGCCGCAGATGTTGATCGAGACGCTCGACGCGCTGGCGCGGCTCGACTATCCCGACTACGAAGTGATCGTCGTCGACAACAACACCAAGGACGAAGCGGTCTGGCGGCCCGTCGAGCAGCATTGCAAACGGCTCGGTGCGCGCTTCCGCTTCTTCCACGTCGATCCGCTGGCGGGCTTCAAGTCCGGCGCGCTCAACTTCGCGCTCGCGCGCTGTGCACCGGACGCACAGGTCGTCGCGGTCATCGACAGCGACTATCAGGTCGAGCCGGCCTGGCTGCGCGACCTGGCGCCGGGCCTCGCCGAGCCGAAGGTCGCGATAATGCAGGCGCCGCAGGACTATCGCGACGGCAGCGAGAGCGCCTTCAAGGCGATGTGCTACGCCGAGTATCGCGGCTTCTTCCTGATCGGAATGATCACGCGCAACGAGCGCAACGCGATCATTCAGCACGGCACGATGACCCTGGTGCAGAGGCAAGCCTTGCTCGAGGCCGGCGGCTGGGCCGAGTGGTGCATCACCGAGGACGCCGAGCTCGGGCTGCGGTTGTTCGAGCATGGCTACGAGGCGCAGTACCTGCCGCGCAGCTACGGCCGCGGCCTGATGCCGGAAACTTTCACGGACTACAAGAAGCAGCGGTTCCGCTGGGCGTACGGCGCCGTGCAGATTCTCCGTGCGCACGCGCGCGCGCTGTTCTCTCGTGCCGACCAGCGCCTGACGCGCGGGCAGCGCTATCACTTCGTCGCGGGCTGGCTACCGTGGCTCGCGGACGGCCTCAACCTGTTGTTCACGATTGCAGCGCTGCTTTGGTCGTTTGCGATGATCGTCGCGCCTCACCGCATCGATCCGCCGCTCATCATGTTCTCGGCGGTGCCGCTGGCGTTGTTCACGTTCAAGCTGGTGAAGCTCGCGCATCTGTACGCTGCGCGCGTCGGCGCCAACATCCGTCAGACGCTGGCGGCGGCGATCGCGGGTCTCGCGCTGTCGCATACGATCGGGGTCGCGGTGGTGAAGGCGTTCTTCACCCGCAATCAGCCGTTCTTCCGCACGCCGAAGAGCAAGCGACCGCACGCGCTTGCAGAGGGAATCGCCGCTGCGCGCACGGAAAGTCTGATGTTGATTGCGATGTTGAGCGCCGCGTGGGGCCTGACGCGCCTGCCGGAGGAGATGAAAGGCCCGGACGTGTCGGTGTGGGTCGCGGTGCTGCTGATCCAGGCGGTGCCGTATGGTGCGGCGGTGCTGGTGTCGCTGGTGAGCGCGCTGGAGTTGCCCGCGCGCTGGCTGGGGACGCAGCCTCTGAGTCGGGCTGAAGCCCGACCTACAGCTTGACCATCACATGTCGCGGCACGGTGTAGTCCTCCAAGGCATACACCGACAGATCCTTTCCATACCCCGACCGCTTCAGCCCACCGTGCGGCATCTCGCTCACCAGCATGAAATGCGTGTTGATCCACGTGCAGCCGTACTGCAGTCGCGCCGCCACCCGCATCGCCTTGCCAACGTCGTTGGTCCACACCGACGAGGCCAACCCGTAGTCCGAATCGTTGGCCCATTCGATCGCCTGGTCCGCATCTTTGAAGCGCGTGACCGAGACCACCGGGCCGAACACTTCGCGCCGCACGATCTCGTCACTTTGTTTCGCGCCAGCGATCACCGTCGGCTCGAAGAAGAAGCCGCCGCCGCCGCGCGACTTGCCGCCGGTCGTGATCTCGATGTGACGGCTCTTGTCCGCGCGATTGACGAACCCGGCCACGCGCGAGCGTTGTTTCGCGCTGATCAGCGGGCCCATCTCGACGCCCTCCTCGTCTTGCTTGCCGACCTTGATGGACGCCGCGGCGCTGGTCAGATCTGCGACGAGCTTGTCGTAGATCTTCGGCCCGGCGTAGATGCGACACGCGGCCGTGCAATCCTGCCCCGCATTGTAGAAGCCGAAGGTCCGCACGCCGCTGACGACAGCGTCGCGGTCCGCATCGTCGAACACGATCACCGGCGCCTTGCCACCCAGCTCCAGGTGCGTGCGCTTCGCGCCCTTCGCCGCCGCCTGCAGGACTTTCTCGCCTGTCGACACGTCGCCGGTCAGCGAAACCATCGCGACCTTCGGCTGCGAGATGAGCGACGCACCCACTGTCGGGCCCCGGCCATGCACGATGTTGACGACGCCCGGCGGAAACAGCTCCGCCAGCAGCGTCGCCAGCTTCAGTGTCGTCAGCGGCGTCTGCTCGGACGGCTTCAGCACGATCGTGTTGCCGCCTGCGAGCGCCGGCGACAGCTTCCACGCAGCCATCATCAACGGGTAGTTCCACGGCGCGATCGACGCGACGACGCCCACCGGATCGCGCCGAATCATGCTGGTGAATCCAGGCAGGTACTCGCCCGCAACGGCGCCGTGCAGCGTGCGCGCCGCGCCTGCGAAGAAGCGGAACACATCGACGATCGCCGGAATCTCGTCGTTCATGACCGCCGTAAAAGGCTTGCCGCAGTTCCGCGATTCCAGCCGCGCATAGTCTGCAGCCTCGGACTCGATGCGCTCCGCGATCTTCAGCAACAGCGCCGCGCGGTCCTTCGGCACCGTAGCGCTCCACGCTGGAAATGCCTTCGACGCCGCGGCCACAGCACTTTCGATCTGCTCCGGCGAAGCTTCTGCGACCGTCACGAGCGGCTGCCCCGTTGCAGGATCGAGCACGTCTTCCTTGGCGCCCTTGCCGGGAACCAGCTTGCCGTTGATGAGCAACTTCGTATTCATGCGGAACCTCGCCGAGTGAGACGGTACGCCAGCAGGATCGGGATGAAGGTCACGATCATCACCACGACCGCGACGACGTTGGTGATCGGCCGCTCGCGCGGCCGGAACAGCTCGTTGAAGAACCAGATCGGCAGCGTGCGGTCGTGGCCGGCCGTGAACAGCGTGACGATGATTTCGTCGAACGACAACGCGAACGCCAGCATGCCGCCGGCCAGCAGCGCGGTGGCGCTCTGCGGCAGCACGATGTGCCGGAAGGTCTGCCAGCCATCCGCGCCGAGATCCATCGAAGCTTCGATCCAGCTCTGCGGCAGCCGGCGCAGGCGCGCAACCACGTTGTTGTAGACGATGACGATGCAAAACGTCGCGTGACCCGCGACGATCGTCCAGAAGCCGGGATCGATTCGCGCGCTCTTGATCGCCGCGAGCAACGCGATGCCGGTGATGATGCCGGGCAGCGCGATCGGCAGCACGAGCAGCACGGTGATGCCTTCCTTGCCGCGGAAAGTGCCGCGCGCCATGCCGAGGGCAGTCAAGGATCCGAGAACGATGGCGAGCAGCGTCGCAACAGCGGCCACCGATATCGACAGCCGCATTGACTCCCAGATGTCGGCGCGCGCGAACGCTGCCGCAAACCAGTGCAGCGTCAGACCCGGCGGCGGAAATTCGTAAGTGCGATCGGCCGTGGTGAACGCATAGAGGACGATCACGAGCACCGGCAGATGCATGAACGCGAGCACGGCGTACGCAGCAAGGCGTGCGGCCAGCGACGGCCGCTTCCATTGACCGGTAGGTCGGGCTTTAGCCCGACTAAAGCGCATCGAACGCTCCCGCACGTTTCGCCAGGGTGAGATACACCATGATCAACACGATCGGCACGACCGAGAACGCCGCGGCGAGCGGAATATTCCCGGCCGTTCCCTGCTGCTGATACACCATCATGCCGATGAAGTAACCCGGCGCGCCGACGACGCTCGGAATGATGTAGTCGCCGAGCGTCAGCGAGAACGTGAACACCGATCCCGCCGCGAGACCCGGCAGCGCGAGCGGCAACGTGACA
>DATENH010000200.1:0-5634 GCA_035275145.1 Steroidobacteraceae bacterium
ACGTGACAGTTCGGAACGTCTGCGCGGGGCGCGCACCGAGATCCGCGGACGCCTGCAGCAACGACTCCGGCACTTTCTCCAGCGCTGCCGCGAGCGGCAGGATCATGAACGGCAGCCACATATAGACGAACACGATGAACATGCCGAGGTACGACGCCGACAGCGACGGGCCGCCGATGCCCGGAATTCGCAACACCGCGTCGAGCGCTGCGCCGAGCCCGACCGTATCGAGCAACCAACTGAGAATGCCTTGCTTCGCGAGAATCAAGCGCCACGCGTACACCTTCACCAGATAACTCATCCACATCGGCAGCATCACGCCGACGTAGAACAACGCTCGCGTGCGCGCCGACGCGTAGCGGACCATGTAGTTCGCGATCGGCAGCGCGATCGCGGCACAGGCAATCGTGACGGCGACCGCCATCGACAGCGTGCGCAGGATGATGTCGACATTGGCTCGTTGCGTGATGACCTGCTTGTACGTCGCAAGCGTCGGCTCGTAGACGATCTTCGCCGTGAACTCGTCGATCGAGTAGATGCTCTGTGCGAGCAATGTGAACAGCGATCCCAGGTATACGGTGCCGAACCACAGTAGCGGCGGAATCAGCAGCAGCGCTACGTACAGCGTCGGGCGCCGATAGAGGAAGGTCGACAGCGTGGTCACGGCGATTCCGTGGCAGTCAGCGGCACGGCATCGCCGCGCGCCCATTCGAGCCGGACGCGCGCGCCGACGCGGAAGTCGCCGTTAGTAGTCGTATCCGGCACCGCCGCTGCGAACACTTCACCGCTCTCGAGGCGGACCTGCCAGCGACTCATCGCGCCGTGATACTGCACGTCGGCGACGTCGCCGAGGCAACTCATCGTGTCGCCATTCGCAGCGGCCTGCGGTGCGCGCAAACGAATATTTTCCGCACGCACAGCGAACGGTTCGGCGCGACCACTCAGACGCCGGGCCAACTCGCCGGTCACCACATTCGCGCTACCGACGAAGCGCGCGACGAACGCTGTCGTCGGGCGAGTATAGAGCGCGCGCGGCGTGTCGAGTTGCTCGATCCTGCCGTGATTGAAGACGGCGACGCGATCTGCCATCGACAGTGCCTCGCCCTGATCGTGCGTGACGAATACGAACGTGATGCCGAGCCGCCGTTGCAGATTCTTCAGCTCGATCTGCATTTCTTCGCGCAGCTTCAGATCGAGCGCGCCGAGCGGCTCATCCAGCAACAGCACTGGCGGCTGATTGATCAGGGCACGCGCCAATGAGACCCGCTGACGCTGACCGCCGGAGAGCTGCGCGGGACGACGCTCGGCGTGAGCCCCGAGCTGCACCAGCTCCAGCATCTCCAGCGCACGCTTGCGCCAGTCCTGCTTGCGCTGACCGCGCACGCGCGGCCCGTAAGCCACGTTCTCCAGCACGCTCATGTGCGGAAACAGAGCGTAGTCCTGAAACACCGTGTTGACGGGCCGCGCGTACGGCGGATCGTCGGTGACGTCGCGGCCGTTCAGCAGCACGTTGCCGCTGTCGGGCGTCTCGAAACCCGCGACCAGCCGCAGGCAGGTCGTCTTGCCCGAGCCGGACGGCCCGAGCATTGCGAAGAACTCGCCGGGCTGCACCGTCAGCGAGACGCGATCGACGGCGCGCACTTCACCGTAGACGCGCGAGACATCGCGAAACTCGATCGCAGCGGTCACCTACCGCCCATCACCGCCACATAGTCGGTCGCCCAGCGGCTGTACGGAATGCACGCGTCGTTCTGGCTCGCGCATTTCGCTTCCGGCGTGCGCCAGAACTTGATCTTGTCGAAGTTGTCGATGCCGTTGGTCTTGCAGCCTTCCGCGCCGAGCAGCTCGTTGCCGTTGCACGCCGCTGGCACGACCGGCACCGAGCCGAACCACGCTGCGACATCACCCTGCACTTTCGGACTGATCGACCACTCGAGCCACTTGTACGCGCAGTTCGGATGCTTGGCGCTTGCATGCAGCATCGTCGTGTCCGCCCACCCGGTTGCGCCTTCGGCCGGGACGGTGCTGGCGATCGGCTGCTTGTTCGCAACGAGCGTGTTGACCTGGAACGGCCACGAGCCCGATGCCACCACGCCTTCGTTCGTCATGTCCTGCACCTGCACGTTCGCGTCGTGCCAGTAGCGCTGGATCAGCGGATGCTGGGCGCGCAGCACGTCGAGCGCTGCCGTGTACTGCTGCTCGTTGAGCTCGTACGGATCCTTGATGGCGAGGTCCGGCTTCTTAGTCATCAGGTAGAGCGCGGCGTCGGCGATGTAGATCGGCCCGTCGTACGCCTGCACGCGGCCCTTGTTCGGCTTGCCATCCGGCAGCTTGCCGGGCTCGAACACCACGCTCCACGAAGTGGGCGGTTTCTTGAACACTTTGGTGTTGTACATGAGGACGTTCGGGCCCCACTGGTACGGCACGCCGTAGTGCTTGCCGTCGACGTAGTGCCACGGTGCTTCCTTCAAGCGCGGATCGACGCTGTCGTACGACGTCACTTTCGAGATATCGACCGGCTGCACCGTGCCGCCGCGGATCAGGCGCAACGAGGCGTCGCCGGATGCGGTGACGAGGTCGTAGCCACCCTGGTTCATCAGCGACAGCATCTCGTCGGAGGTACCGGCGGTCTTGACGTTGACCTTGCAGCCGGTGTCGGTCTCGAACTTCGTCACCCAGTCGTAGTTCTTGTCGCTTTCGCCGCGCTCGATGTAGCCCGGCCACGCGACGATGTCGACCTGTCCTTCGAGCGCCGTGGACGCTGCTTCATTCTGGGGCGCAGCCGGCGCAGGTTGTTCCTTCTTGCCGCAGGCCGCGACGGCGCAAGCCAGACCGCACAGCAGGAGCACGTGAGATGTTCTGGTGGTCCGCATAAGAAACTCCCCATGAAAGATGTTCTTGGTCGATGGGTGCCGTGCGAGTGTACTCGTCCGGCATCCGCCTTTCACGAAGTCAGCCTTCGCGCGTGCCGTTGTCGTGCGTTTCCGCAGTTGCTGCATGCATGAGGCGCGCCCACAATCGCGCCGCCATGTCGGACCCCACGGTGCTGCTGCTGTCGCGGATCCAGTTCGGATTCGTGATGAGCTTTCACATCATCTTTCCGGCATTCACGATCGGCCTGGCGAGCTGGCTGGCGTTCCTGGCCGGTGCGTACCTGAAGACGCGTCGCACACTCTGGCGCGATCTGTACGTGTTCTGGCTGAAGATCTTCGCCGTGTCGTTCGCACTCGGCGTCGTCTCGGGCATCGTCATGAGCTTTCAGTTCGGCACCAACTGGGCCGAGCTGTCGACGCGCGCCGGGAACATCCTCGGACCGCTGCTCGCCTACGAAGTGCTCACGGCGTTCTTCCTGGAAGCGACGTTCCTCGGCGTGATGCTGTTCGGCTGGCGACGCGTCTCGCCGACGCTGCATTTCCTCGCAACCTGCATGGTGGCGCTCGGCACGCTGATCTCGACGTTCTGGATCATCGCGGCCAACAGCTGGATGCAGACGCCGGCCGGCTACAAGATCGTCGACGGCGTGTTCCAGCCGGAGAACTGGTGGAGCATCGTATTCAATCCGTCGTTCCCGCTGCGCCTCGCGCACATGACACTCGCTGCGTTCATCACGACGTGCTTCGTGATCGGCGGCATCAGTGCGGTGTACTTGCTGCGTCAACGTCATCGCGAAGCGGCACAGCTCATGCTCAAGCTGTCGATCTGTTTCGCCGCGATTGCGGTGCCGCTACAGGTCATGGTGGGCGACATGCACGGACTCAAGGTGCGCGATCATCAGCCGGTGAAGCTCGCCGCGATCGAAGGGCACTGGGAAACGGTGCGCGGCGCGTCACTGATCCTGTTCGCCTGGCCCGACCCGGCGCACGAGACGAATCGCTATGAAGTGAGCGTGCCGAAACTCGGCAGCCTCATCCTCACGCACGAAATCGACGGCGAGGTCGCAGGATTGAAAACGGTCGGGCCCGAGTTGCGGCCGCCGGTCGCGCCGGTGTTCTTCGCTTTCCGCGCGATGGTCGGCATCGGCATTCTGATGCTGGCGCTGGTCGCGTGGTCGGCGCTGCAATGGCGCCGCGGTCGATTGTTCGAATCGAAGATCGTGTTGCGTGCCTGGATGCTGATGACGCCCGCGGGTTTCGTCGCGGTGCTCGCGGGCTGGTACACGACGGAGATCGGGCGACAGCCTTATGTGGTCTACGGTCTGTTGCGTACGTCGCACGCTGCAACCGCAATCGATGCCGGCAGCGTGCTCACGTCGCTGATCGTCTTCGCGAGCGTCTATCTGTTCGTATTCATTGCCGGAACGTACTACCTGCTGAAACTTCTGCGGCGAGGCCCGCAGCCGGTCGAGCAGGCGCTGCTGCATCCCGAAGCGAAGAGCGCACTTCACCCGCTCTCGCTGCCGGAAGAGCCGATCGAGGACGCCGGTTGAGCATGGACAGCGCGACGCTATTGCCGATCGTCTGGTTCGCGATCATCGGTTTCGCCGTGCTGATGTACGTGCTGATGGACGGCTTCGTGCTCGGCATCGGCATCCTGTCGTTGTTCGCCGAGGACGAACAGCAGCTCGATCACATGATGACGACCGCCGCGCCGATCTGGGACGGCAACGAGACGTGGCTCGTCCTGGGCGGCGCCGGCCTGCTGGCCGCATTTCCGAAGGCCTATGCGCTCATGTTGTCGGCGCTCTACTTACCGGTGTTGCTGATGCTGGTCGCGCTCGTGTTGCGCGGCGTCTCCTTCGAATTCCGTTTCAAGGCGACGACGTCGCGACGCATCTGGGGCGTGTGTTTCGCGGCGGGCTCGATCGCCGCCGGCTTCGCGCAGGGGCTGATGCTAGGCGCGATCGTCGAGGGCATGCCGCTGCAGGGCGGGAAATATCTCGGTGGTGCGTTTGCGTGGTTCAGCCCGTTCTCGATGCTGACCGCCGTCGCCGTCGTATTCGGCTATGCGCTCCTGGGCAGCACGTGGCTGATCATGAAGACCCAGGGCGCGCTGCAAAACGTCGCGTATGCGCTGACCCGGCCCCTGGTCGTGGTCGTCGTCGCATTCATGGGGCTGGTCAGCACGTGGCTGCCGTTCCTGAGCAGCCAGGTGATGGCACGGTGGTTCGAGAGCGGCAACTTCCTCTGGCTCTCGCCGGTACCGTTGTTCGCACTCGCGAATGCCGTGTGGTTGTGGCGCGCAGTCCTGCGCCGCGCCGAATACCTGCCCTTCATCCTGGCGCTGACGTTCTTCGCGCTGGGCTTCGCAGGACTGGTGCTGGGAATCTGGCCGAATCTGCTGCCGCCGGATCTGACTATCTGGAAAGCCGCGGCGCCGCCGGCCAGTCAGGGCTTCGTGCTGGCGGGCACGCTGTTCATGTTGCCCGCAGTGCTGGGCTACACGTGGTGGTCATATTCGGTGTTCCGCGGCAAGGTCGCCGCGGACGCGGGCTATCACTGAGATGACAGCCGCATTGATGACAGGATTGTGATCAGACCTTGACCGGTCTCGCCACCCCGCCGCCGCCGAACAGCCCTTTACGAACGGGTTGCAGTCTCGACTCGGGTCGCCGCATGGTGGTTTTCTCCGGTGGAAGCCGAGCCGGAAGAGTGCCTGCGGACTGGCGCCGATTCAACCGACGGAAGGACAGGGTGC
>DATENH010000201.1:0-77736 GCA_035275145.1 Steroidobacteraceae bacterium
GCTGACGCCCGAGCGCCTTCAACGCTTTGTCGTCGCGCAATCCCATCTTCGGGTCGCGCTCACGCAGTGACGCGTCGAACGCCTGATTGGATTCGCTCGTGAACCGTCCGTCGCGATTGAACGGACCGTACAAGGCGAACACGCCTCGCGTGCGCAGGACGCGCGCGATGCCGGCGAACATCAGCTCCACTTCCGGCCACCCCATGATGTGCGCCGTGTTCGCACTGAAGACGTAGTCGACCGTCTGCACCGGCCACTCGCTGTCGCGCACATCGAGCTTCAGCGGCGCACGCAGGTTCGGCAGCGCTGCTTCGCTCACCCACAGACCGATGCCCTGCAGATTCGCCTCGCAGTCCGTCGGCTGCCACTGCAGATGCGGCAGATTGGCCGCGAAATGCACCGCGTGCTGCCCGGTTCCCGCGCCGATCTCGAGCGCAGTCCCCGGCTGAGTGAACCACTGGCGCAAGACCTCGAGGATGGGCTCGCGATTGCGCTCGCAAGCCTCGGACTGGGGCTTCACGGTACGCGCAGGAAGGTCTGTCGGTAGTGCTGCATCTCGCGAATGGAGTCGCGGATGTCGTCCAGCGCCAGGTGCGTCGAGCTCTTCTGAAAACCCGCGAACGCCTCCGGCGCCCAGCGCCGCGCCAGCTCCTTGAGCGTGCTCACGTCGAGATTGCGGTAGTGGAAGTACCGCTCCAGCTCCGACATCTCGCGCGCGAGAAAGCGCCGGTCCTGACAGATGCTGTTGCCGCACATCGGCGAGACGCCCGGCTCGATCCAGTGCGCCAGGAAATCTATCGTCGCGCGCTCTGCCTGTGCCGCGGTGACGGTGCTTGCGCGCACCCGCGCCGCCAGGCCCGAAGTCCCGTGCTGGCGGCGGTTCCAATCGTCCATCGCGTCGAGCACGGCGTCCGACTGGTGGATGGCCAGCACCGGCCCCTCGGCCAGCGTGTTCAGGTGCTTGTCCGTGACGATGGTGGCGATCTCGATGATGTGATCGCTGTCGGGCTTGAGGCCCGTCATCTCCAGGTCGATCCAGATCAGGCGCAACGGATCTCTGTCGCTCATTGCGGCATCATACCAGCAGAAGCTAAAGTGCCGCGGGAGACTCGGCAATGCATTGGTTCGCAGGATTGTTCGTGCTGCTGCTCGCAGCGTCCACGCTGACGCGCAGCTGGTTGAATCAGCGCCAGGTCGCGGCCGTCCAGCGCCACCGCGACCAGGTGCCTGACGCATTCCGCGCTCAAATCGACCTCGCGGCTCATCAGAAGGCGGCCGACTACACCGTCGCGAGCGCGCAAGTCAGCCGTTGGGACACGTTGCTGGACGCGGCGATTGCGCTGCTGCTGACTCTGGGCGGCGGACTGAGCTCGATCGATCGCGCATGGCAAGCCGCGCATCTGCCCGCAGTGTGGCACGGCACTGCCGTCGTGCTCTCCACATTTCTGCTCGTTTCGCTCATCGGCCTGCCGCTCTCGATCTGGCGCACGTTCGGCGTCGAAGCGCGCTTCGGCTTCAATCGCACCACGGTCGGACTGTTCATCGGCGACCTGCTCAAAGGTCTGCTGCTCGGGCTGGTGCTCGGCGGGCCGCTGGTGTTCGTGATCCTGTTCCTGATGCAGCGAGCCGGCACATTGTGGTGGTTGTATGCATGGTTCGTGTGGGTCGGGTTCACCGTGCTGATCACGTGGGCCTGGCCGACGCTGATCGCGCCGCTGTTCAACAAATTCACGCCGCTGAGCGATGAAACGCTGAAGCAACGTACCGAAGCGCTGCTGCAGCGCTGCGGGTTCTCGTCGCGCGGCGTCTTCGTGATGGACGGCTCACGGCGCTCGGTACACGGCAACGCCTACTTCACCGGCGTCGGGCGCAGCAAACGCATCGTCTTCTTCGACACTCTGCTGGAACGCCTGCAGATAGCGGAAGTAGAAGCCGTGCTCGCACACGAGCTCGGTCACTTCAGCCTGCACCACGTGCGCTGGCGACTCGTGCTGTCGCTGGGGCTTGGCCTCGTCGGGCTTGCAGTGCTCGGCTTCCTGACCCAATGGCCGGATTTCTACGAGGCGTTCGGCATCGCGACGCCCTCCGCTCACACCGCGCTGCTGCTGTTCGTCTTCGTGCTGCCGGTCTTCACCTATTTCACGACGCCGCTCAGTGCATGGTGGTCGCGCAAGCACGAATTCGAAGCAGACGAATTCGCCGCGAAGTTCGCCGATGCGCGTCAGCTCGCCGAAGCGCTGGTGAAGCTGTATCGCGACAATGCCACGACGCTGACTCCCGATCGCTTGCACTCGGCGTTCTACGATTCTCACCCGCCAGCGCTCGTGCGGATCTCGCGGCTCCAGCAACTCGCAGTTCGTCCATGAGCGACGACGACGCTGCCGAAGTAGCGGCGCGCGTCATAGAGTCGTTCGGTCGTCGCGTAACTGTCGCGACAGCGGACGGCGCGACGTTGCCCGCAGAGCTATTCGGCAAGCGCTTGACGTGCGTGTGCGGCGACGAAGTCACGATCCGCGGGCCATCGCGCGCAAGCGGCGACGTCGCGAAGGTCGTGACTGTCATACCCCGTCGCACGACGTTCGCGCGCACCGACAGTCGTGGGCGCACAGAGCCGCTCGCCGCGAATCTCTCGCTGCTCGCCGTGATCGTCGCCCCAGAGCCGGTGCCCGACCCTTACATCGCCGACCGCTACCTCGCCGGCGCCGCGCTTGCGGGGATCACCGGAATCGTGGTCGTCAACAAGTCTGACTTGTCCGATGCAGCGGACGCTGAGTTTCAGGCCTACGTCGGCGAGTACGAAACCGCCGGCTACGAAGTGGTCCGTCTCTCGGCGCACAGCGCGGATACGGTAACGCCGCTGAAGACGCGGCTGACGGGAACGGTCACGATGTTCGTCGGGCAATCCGGCATGGGCAAGTCGACGCTAACCAACGCCCTCGCGCCCGAATCTTCGCGACCGACGCGCACGATTTCCGAGTCGACCGGTGAAGGTCGTCACACGACTGTCTCAACTGCCCTGTTCCGTATTCCCGGCAGCGGCGAGTTGATCGACTCACCGGGCGTGCGCGACTACGCGCCGCCACCGGTCGAGGAATCGCAGGTTCAGGTCGGCTGGCTGGAAATCCTCGCGCTCGCACCACAGTGCCGCTTCAATAACTGCCTGCATCTGCGTGAGCCCGGTTGTGCGGTGACAGCAGCGGTTGCTGCCAATCGCATTTCGCCGCGGCGCTACGAGAGCTACAAACGCCTCATCAACATCATGCGTGGCCTGCCGCCGGAGTACGAACGACGCAGATGAAGAGTCAGACTTTAGCCTGACAACAAATGGCGCCCTGCCAGCGCATGCGCGAGGGTACCGCCGTCTACATACTCCAGCTCGCCCCCGACCGGCACGCCGTGCGCAATCCGGCTCGATCTCACCTTGTGCCGCTGCGCCAGCTCTGCAATCACGTGCGCAGTTGCATCGCCTTCGACAGTGGTGTTCGTCGCCAGGATCGCCTCCTTGACGCTGCCCTCAGCGAGTAGTGCCTCGAGCTGCGCGAATCCCAACTCATCAGGACCGATCCCGTCCAGCGGTGACAGATGGCCCATCAGCACGAAGTACGTGCCGCGGTAGCTCCCTGACTGCTCGATCGCCGCGACATCCGCCGGCGACTCGACCACGCACAACAACGTCTGATCGCGCGAAGACGCCGAGCAGATGGGGCACAGCTCGGCATCGGCGAACATGCGACAGCGCTGGCAGCGGCCGACGCCGTCGAGCGCCTTCTGCAGCGCCTCGCCTAGAAAGCCCGCACCGTTGCGATCCTTCTCCAGCAGATGAAACGCCATGCGCTGTGCCGACTTCGGCCCGACGCCGGGCAGGCAGCGCAACGCTTCGATGAGGCGGACCAGGGACGGCGGATAGATCATTGACTAGAAAGGCATCTTCATGCCGGGCGGCAGTTGCATGCCGCCCATCACGCTCGCCATCTTCTCTTGCGACACGCGCTCGAGTTTCTGCACGGCGTCGTTGACGGCCGCGGCAATCAGGTCTTCGAGCATGTCCTTGTCGTCGCTGCTGACGATCGAAGCGTCGAGCGACACGCGGCGCACCTCGTGCCGGCCCGTCATCGTCACCTTCGCCATGCCGCCGCCCGCCTCGCCCGTCACTTCGAGTGCGGCGATCTCCGCCTGCGCGCGCTGCATGTTCGCCTGCAGCTGCTGCGCCTGTTTCATCATGTTGCCGATGTTGCCTTTCATGGAAGCTCCGAGATCATTCGGTGGGACGGACGGAGTCGGGCTGGACAGTCGCGCCGAACATGTCGCGCATCGCACGCACGTTCGGGTCGTTCTCGATCGCTGCACGCGCCTGTTGCACGCGATCGTCTGCGGCCGCCTTCTGCTGACGCGCCAGCGTATCCAGCGCGCGGTCGGCGACAGTCAGCTCCAGCCGCACGGGCTCGCCGAAGTGAGCGCTCAAAGCCTGAGCGAGCTTCTCTTCGAGCTGCGGCCGACGGAAATGCTCGCCGTCCGCATCCAGGACGAGCTGCACCTTGTTGCCTTGCTTGCCGGCAAACGTGGTGTGCGCAGCCAGCTCTTTCACCATGCCTTGCAGATTCATCTGCGCGACCCTCGCAGACCAATCCTGCGCGGTCGCCGTCGCCGGTGCAGCGGCAGCGGGCTTCGCTGGCGCAGGCGACGCACTCGGCGAAGCTGCCGCGATCGCCTTGACCGGCGCCGTCTGAACATTCGACACCTGCGCCGGCGCACCCTCTGTCATGCCGAATGCAAGCATGCGCAACAGCACCATCTCGAATCCGCCGCGCACATCGGGTGCGAGCTCCAGGTCGCGACGACCGACGATCGCGATCTGATAGAAGAGCTGTGCGTCTTCCGGACTGAGCGCACTCGCAAGCCGTTTATAGGTGTCGATATCTTCCGCCTCATCGAGCTGCAGATCCGGCACGGCCTGCAGCAGCGCCAGCTTCTGCAGCAGCGCGGCCAGATCGGCGAGCACTTCGCGATAGTCGGGTGCGCGCTCGTCGAGCGCTGCCACGCAGGCCAGCACCTTCTTCGCATCGCGCGCGACCAGCGCCTCGACGATCTCGAATACCTGAGTTCGATCCAGCGTACCTAGCATCATGCGCGTATCGGCGGCAGTCAGCTTCGTGCCACCGAATGCGATCACCTGATCGAGCAGACTCAACGCGTCGCGCATGCTGCCCTCCGCGGCGCGCGCCACGAGGCGCAACGCATCCGGCTCGAACTCGAGCTTCTCCGCCTGCGCGATCTCCGTCAGGCGCTTGTAGATGAGCCCCGGCGGAAAGCGCTTGAGATTGAACTGCAGGCAGCGCGACAGAACCGTCACCGGCAGCTTCTGCGGATCCGTGGTCGCGAGCAGGAACTTCACGTGCGGCGGCGGCTCCTCCAGCGTCTTGAGCAACGCATTGAAGGAGTGCGTCGAGAGCATGTGCACTTCGTCGATGAGATAGACCTTGTAGCGACCGCGCGCCGGCGAGTACTGCACGTTGTCGAGCAGCTCGCGCGTGTCATCGACCTTCGTGCGCGAGGCGGCATCGACTTCCATCAGATCCACGAAGCGACCTTCATCGATCTCGCGGCACGCGCTGCACTTGCCGCACGGCGTCGGCGTCACGCCGGTTTCGCAATTGAGCGACTTCGCCAGGATGCGCGCGATGGTCGTTTTGCCTACACCACGCGTGCCCGTGAACAGGAAAGCATGGTGCACGCGACCGGTCTCGAGCGCGTTGACGAGCGCGCGCATGACGTGTTCCTGGCCGGCCAGCTCGCTGAAGTTGCGCGGCCGCCATTTACGGGCGAGAGCGAGATAGGACATGCAGCGGAGTCTATCTAATTGGAGGCGGCCCGCGCCGGCAGCTCTCCGGCGCCCGATATCACCGTTACCGTTGCTCCCTTCCGGGCCTGGCGGGGTTCGCGGCTGATCGTCGCGGAGAAACCGACGCGAGCCGCCATAGTGGGTTCAGATGGGGGCGTCGCCGTGCGATTGAAAGGCGGGCGATAGTAACAGGAAGCACTCAGCCCCGCCCTCTGTAGGCCGCGACGCCCGGGTCGGGAATCCACAGGTCGGCCGGCGGCCGGCCCGTCTGCCAGAAGACATCGATCGGCATGCCGCCGCGCGGATACCAGTAGCCGCCGATACGCAGCCAGCGCGGCTTGAGAAAGTCGACCAGCCGAGCCGCGATCGCCAGCGTGCAGTCCTCGTGGAAGGCGCCGTGATTGCGGAACGAGCCGAGGTACAGCTTCAGCGACTTGCTCTCGAGGAGCCAGCGCCGCGGCACGTAGTCGATGACCAGGTGAGCGAAGTCGGGCTGACCTGTGACCGGGCATAGCGAGGTGAACTCGGGCGCGGTGAAGCGCGCCAGGTAGACCTTGTCGGGATGCGGATTCGGCACGCGCTCCAACTCGGCCTCGTCCGGCGATTCCGGCCAGGCCACGCGGTGGCCGAGCTGGGTCAGCGTTTCACGGCGTTTCGGCATTACAGGATGTCCGACGCGTAATCGGCCAGGCGTGAACGCTCGCCGCGGACCAGCGTGATGTGCCCGCTGTGCGCCCAGCCGCGGAAGCGGTTGACGACGTACGTCAAGCCGGACGTGGTCTCCGTCAGGTACGGCGTGTCGATCTGCGCGATGTTGCCCAGGCAGACGAGCTTCGTGCCCGGGCCGGCGCGCGTCACCAGCGCCTTCATCTGCTTCGGCGTGAGGTTCTGCGCCTCGTCGAGAATCAGGAAGCGGTTGAGGAACGTCCGGCCGCGCATGAAATTCAGCGAGCGGATCTTGATGCGATTGCGCAAAAGGTCGTTGGTGGCGGCACGACCCCAGTTGCCGCCTTCCTGGCTCTGCGTCAGCACTTCCAGGTTGTCCATCAGCGCGCCCATCCACGGCTCCATCTTTTCTTCCTCGGTGCCGGGCAGGAAGCCGATGTCTTCGCCGAGCGGGATCGTCACGCGAGTCATGATGATCTCGCTGTAGCGATTGCTCTCCAGCGTCTGCGCCAGGCCGGCCGCGAGCGTGAGGAGCGTTTTGCCGGTGCCCGCCGGGCCGAGGATCGTTACGAAGTCGATCTCCGGGTCGAGCAGCAGATTGAGCGCGAAGTTCTGCTCACGGTTGCGCGCCGTGATGCCCCAGGTGCTGTGCCGCTCGTTGCGATAGTCACGCACCAGCTCCATCACCGCGCCGTTGCCGTCGATGCTGCGGACCAGCGCCTCCAGGCCGTTCGAGTCCTTCTGATACAGGAACTGGTTGACGTGCCACTCGCGCACCATCGGGCCTTGCACGCGATAGAACGTGCGCGAGTGCTCCTGCCACGAGTTGATGTTCTTGCCGTGGCGTTCCCAGAAGTTCGTCGGCAGCTCCTGCACGCCCGTGTAAAGGAGGTCCGCGTCTTCGATCGTCTTGTCGCTGTAGTAATCCTCGGCATGCACGCCGATGATCGCGGCCTTGATGCGCAGGTTGATGTCCTTCGACACCAGCGTGATGCGCGCATCCTTGAACTCGTCCCTGAGCGCCAGCGTCTGGCCGAGGATCGCGTTGTCCGCGCCGTGGCCGGGCAGCGTGTCGGGCAATCCGCCGACCAGCGCCTTGGTCTGGAAGAACAGCCGACCGGTCGAGGCCGGCTTCTTGCCGCCGTTCGTATACTTCGCGTTCGGCAACTCCAGGCCTTTGTCGATCTGCGCTTTCGTGGCGCTCGCCATCAGCTCGTCGAGGAAGCGGCTCACCTGTCGCACGTTGCGTGCCGCTTCCGACAAGCCTTTCTTACCCGCGTCGAGCTCTTCGAGCACGATCATCGGGATATAGATGTCGTGCTCGTCGAAGCGGAAGATCGCCGTCGGGTCGTGCATCAACACGTTGGTGTCGAGCACGAAGATGCGTCGCTGGTGACGGTCGCGCGAAGTAGCGCGCCCGCGCCGGGTCTCGGGAAGTTCGCCTCTGGGCATGACGTCAGAGCGCCTTCGCTGCTGCGAGTACTTCGTCCGCGTGGCCGGGGACTTTCACCTTGCGCCACTCCTGCCGCAGCACACCGCCGCCGTCGATCAGAAACGTGCTGCGCTCGACGCCCATGTACTTGCGACCGTACATGCTCTTCTCCTTCCACACAGCGAAAAGCTCGCACACCTTCTTGTCCTCGTCGGAAAGAAGATCGAACGGGAATTCCATCTTGTCCTTGAACTTCTCGTGCGACGCGACGCTGTCCGGCGATACGCCGAGGACGATCGTGCCGGCCTTCTTGAACGCCGCATGCAGGTCGCGGAAGGCCTGGCCTTCCAGCGTGCAGCCGGTGGTGTTGTCCTTCGGATAGAAATACAGGACCAGCTTCTTGCCGGCCGCGTCGCTCAGTTTCCAGCTCTTGCCGCCTGTCGCGGCGCTGCTGAATGCAGGAACTTTCTTGTTCAATGAAACAGTCATGCCTTCACCGGTTCGAGGATTGCATCGAGATTCAGCTGGTCGCACAGATCCATGAATTCCTCGCGCAGCGCCGCGATGTGGATCTTGGCGGGAATGTGCACCACCATCTGCACCGCGAACATCGGCGCGCCGGTGTGCGCGGCAGAATAGCTGCGCGTCGAGAGCTCCGCGATGTCGATGCCGCGCGAGCTGAAGAACCCCGCCAGGTTGTGCACGATGCCCGGCTGGTCGAGACAGACCACGTCGACCGAGTACGTGACGACGTCGCGGCGCGCGGCCCGCGGCTCCGTGCGGCGCACGCTGATCGTGAAGCCGCCGGCATCGCCGAGCTTCTTGAGCTCGGTTTCCAGCTTGGCGAGCGTGTGCCAGTTGCCGGACACGAGCAACAGCATCGCGAACTCGCTGCCGAGCGCCGTCATGCGGCTGTCGACGATGTTGCCGTTACAGTCGAGGACGATGCGGGTGAGGTCGTAGACGAGGCCGGTCCGGTCGCTGCCGAGTGCGCTGATGACGATGAATTGCATCGAATGGGAGAGTGGAAAAGGTGGGCGGGGCGCAAGTTTACAGGCTCGGCCCCGAGGTGAAAACGGCGGTTTTTTTGCCTTGCTTGCCTTGCACCGCGAGGCTGCCGGCCAGTACGATCCGGGCCATGTTCAGCGGCAGCATCGTGGCGCTCGTCACGCCCATGAAGGTCGACGGCGCGGTCGATGACGAAGCGCTCGAGCGCCTGGTCGAATTCCACGTCGCCAACGGCACCAACGGCATCGTCGCAGTCGGCACGACCGGCGAATCGCCGACGCTGAGCGTCGAGGAGCACATCGGCGTCGTGCGCACAGTGGTACGGCGCGCTGCCAAGCGGATCCCCGTCATTGCCGGCACCGGCGCGAACTCCACTCGCGAAGCGATTGAGCTGACACAGCTTGCGAAGGAAGCAGGCGCGGATGCCTGCCTCATGGTCACGCCTTATTACAACAAGCCGACTCAGGAAGGCCTGTTCCAGCACTACAAGACGGTCGCCGAGCACGTCTCGATTCCGATCATCCTGTACAACGTGCCGAGCCGGACCTGCTGCGACATGAAGCCCGAGACGGTCGAACGGCTCGCGGCCGCCGTGCCGAGCATCGTCGGCATCAAGGAAGCGGCGTCACTCGAACGCAATCGCGAGCACTTCTCGCGGGTCGCCGGTCGCCTGGCGCTGCTGAGCGGCGACGACGACCTCGCGTGCGAATGTGTACTGGCCGGTTACCAGGGCGTCGTGTCGGTGAGCGCGAACGTCGCGCCGCGGCAGGTGCGGAACGTCATCGATGCCGCGCTGGCCGGCAATCGCGAGCTGGCCCGCAAGCTCGACGCGCAGCTGCAGCGGCTGCACAAAGCGATGTTCCTGGAGACGAACCCGATTCCGGCCAAGTGGGCCGTCGCCCGCCTCGGCCTGATCAAAGATGGCATCCGGTTGCCGCTGGTCCCGCTGTCGAAGCAATTCCACGGCCAGGTGATGGAGGCCATCCAGTCGGCGGGGATCGGGTTTGCCTGATCAATTGCCTGGCGGACGCCGGACAGGTAACCTGCGCGGCCTCAAGCGGAGAGATGGCCGAGCGGTCGAAGGCGCTGGACTGGAATTCCAGTAACATCTTCACCGGTGTTCGTGGGTTCGAATCCCACTCTCTCCGCCACTACCCTACTTTGAAACCTCTCACGGCTTTGAGCGCCAGTGCTTTGAGCGCTTCCAGGTCGTTCTGTACTTCGTTCTTCGGAATGTGCACCTGAAACCGCACCGCATCGACCCCGGTCGTGGTCGTCGGACGGTCCATCGGGGCGGAGGCGCTCACTTCGACGGAGACGGCACCGCTCGAAAGAAGGCGGATCTCGGTAACGGTCAGGTTCATGGACGGGCTCCCTGCTGTAGGAATCCAGCGGGGCGCGATCATACCTTGTCAGGTCGGGCCTCAGCCCGACGCATTTAACACTCTGGTATCCGTGGCGATCCAGTTCGGCTCCCAGGTCTTGCCACCGTCGCCGGAAAACGACTGTTCGAAGTGGCAGACGTCGGCCGATTCGCAATGGATGACGAACTTCACGAAGATCGAGCGGCCGTCGAGCGTGTCCTGGTTGTAGAACTCGCCGCGGCCGTTCCTGAACTCGCCGATTGCGGGGATCGTCATCGTGCCGCCCCGGCTGTTCGAAAAATTCAGGCTCCATTGCCGCGATTCGGGATTGTAGAGACGCAGCGACAGCGCCTCGATCGCGCCGGCCGGACCCTTGACCTCGAGCTCGACCAGGTTCGCGCGGCCGTCCCAGACTTTGCGCACGACAGTCGTGCCCTCGTATTCCAGCCAGGTGGTCGAGCCCGTGAGCGGACCTTTCAGACGCTTGAGGTGCGTCTTCCACGTGCCGATTTCCCAATCGAAGTCGTGCTGGCCGTCGCGCTGCACAGGCGTGTCGGCACCCTGCGCGAGCACGGGCAGCAGGCCGAAAATCACGATGAGCTTGAGTGCGTTCATGACTGCCTCCGTTTCACGGACTATGCGAGGCAGCCCGGTTCATTCCTAGAACCATTCTGTCGATCGTCAGTGAGCCATTACCTCCGGCCCTGGAAAAACGCGCGCAGCATCGTGCCGCACTCCTCGCCCATCAGCCCCGCCTCACACTCGACGCGGTGGTTCAACGACGGATGCTGAATGATGTTGAAGATCGTTCCTGCTGCACCGGCACGTGGGTCGGTCGCCCCGTACACGAGGCGCTTCACTCGCGCGTGCACCATCGCACCCGCGCACATCGCGCAAGGCTCCAGCGTGACGTACAGCGTCGTGTCGAGGAGCCGATACGTGCTGAGCCGCTGCGCCGCTGCGCGCATCGCCACGATCTCTGCATGCGCCGTCGGATCGTTGGTGCTGATCGGCCGGTTCCAACCTTCGCCGACGATCTCCCCATCCTTGACGATCACGGCACCGACCGGCACCTCGCCGGCCCGCTCCGCCTCGCGCGCCAGCTCGAGGGCCCGCGCCATGAATATCGAATCGCTCATGAATCCAGCCCGCCGATGGTAACGATCGCCCGCCGCACGATCCGCAATCCCGACCGGGCCGAAGCACGCGAGGCGACAGCAAATCCGAACACCAGACCGCCGCGGCCCGTCGCGCCGTACCTGGAAAGCGGATGCACTTCTATCCCCGAGCGCGCGCACTCTGCGGCCACGGCGCGATCGTCGAGACGCAGCGCGCGATTCTCCTTGAAAGTGCCGGTCACGTGCAGGCCGCCCCGGGCCGGGCCGAAGTCGATGAAATCCTCGAGCACCTTGGCCTCTTCCAGGAATGCACGTCGACGCTCGTCGTAGATCGTGCGTGTCTTGCGGATGTGACGCGCCAGGTGGCCGTCGCGGATGAACGCGGCGAGCACGCCTTGGCTCAGGAGCGCTGTGTGACCGTCCGCGATGTGCTTCGCATCGACGAACGCGCCGACGAGCGGCTCGGGCACGATCGCGTATGCGATGCGCAGCGCTGGGAACAGGATCTTGTTGAAGCTGCCGATGTAGATCACGCGTCCGTTCGCATCCATGCCCTGCAGCGACGCGATCGGGCGACCTTCGTAGCGATAGTCGCCGTCGTAGTCGTCTTCGAGAACGTAGGCTTCCTGCTCGACCGCCCAATCGAGCAACGCCATCCTGCGTTCGAGCGACATCTCGTAACCGAGCGGCAACTGATGCGCGGGCGTGACGTATGCGACGCGCGCATGCGGCTCGATCAAGCGGCCTGCGCTGACGTCCAGTCCCTGCTCGTCCACCGGCACGTGCACGACGCGCAATCCCGCGGCGCGCAGACAATGTTGCACCGGCTGATATCCCGGCATCTCGGCCCATGCACGATCGTTCGGATCGGCGAGCACTTTGCCAGCGAGCTCGACGGCTTGTTGCGTGCTCGTCACGACGATGATTTGATCCGGCGAGCAACGCGTCGCTCGCATCGCTGCCGCATGCTCGGCGATTGCCTCACGCAAAGCAGGCAAGCCGTTGCTCGCGCCGTAACCCCAGTACTCGTCGCCGGCGCGACCGGCCTCGCGACTCAGCAATCGATTCCACACCTTGCGCGGGAAGAGATCTCCTGGAGGCAGCGATGGCTTGAACGGAGCCATCGTCTCGGGGTGGTAGTTGCCCGGATAGCTGCGCAGCGCCTCGGCACGCTCCGACAATCGCAACGGTGCGACGCGAGGCTTCGATTGTGCGGCTCGCGCCGGTGCAAGCGGCGGCGCATCGCGCTCCGGCAATTGCGGTACGACGAATGTACCGGCGCCACGCCGTCGTACGATGTAACCGTCAGCGACGAGTTGCCCCAACGCCCAGTCGACGGTGTTGCGCGCGACGCCGAGATCCTTGGCGAGCGTGCGGCTCGACGGCAGACGCGCATTCGGAGCGAGTGCTCCGCTGCTGATCGCGGCACGCAGGCGATCGCAGATGCGCACATACGCCGGCTGGTCCCGACCCGCTTCGAGGCCGGTCACGTCGACTGAAAAGACGGAGCGCGCGTGCTTGGTCATTGTCTCCTATGGTAACGCGCCGAGCGGTCACGATATGCGCTGGAACTGCATCGTCCAGTTCACTTCCCACGTCTTGCCACCGTCGGGCGAGAACGCCTGTTCCCAGCGCGCGCTGGTCGGCGTGATCTTCGACCAGATGTAGCGGACGCGGATCGGCTTGCCGCGCAGCGTGTCATCTGCGTAGAACGTGCCGACGCCGTCGACGAACTTGCCTTTGACTGACGGATCCAGCGCGGCGTGCGGTGAGCGCGAATCGACCCACCAGATTGCCCACTGCGCGGTCTTCGGGTCGTACGCGCGCAGGCTGACGCCGCGATAGGGGTCGCCGGGGAGATTGAGCTGGTTCTCGTCGACGTTGCCCGAGCCGTTCATCACCGGCCGGGCGCTGCAGGTGCCGTCGAACTCGACCCATTCGTGATTGTTCGCCAGCCGCTCCTTCAGACGGCGATGCTGCACGCGCCACTCGCCGAACAGAAAGTCGAAGTCGTGCGGGCCGCTGATGCCGGTCTTCTCCATGTGCTGTGCTCTCTTCGTGGCCCGTTTGAAATCGCTCACCCAATTCGTTTCCCAGGTCCGGCCGCCGTCAGGCGAAAAGGCTTGTTCCCAGTGCGCGCTGGTCGGCGTGATCTGCGACCAGATGTAGCGGACGCGAAGCGGACGGCCGTTGAAGGTGTCGTCGGCGTAGAACGTACCCGCGCCCTCGAAGCGTCCTTTGAGGGATGGGTCGAGAGAGTGGACGGGATCGCGGCCGTCGAGCCACCAGATCGCCCATTGCCCGGACTTCGCATCGAACGAGCGCACGCTGACGCCGCGGTACGCGCCGCCAGGCATGTCGAACCAGTTCTCGCTGACGTTGCCGGCGCCGCCGAGTGCCGGGCGTGTGCTTTGCGTGCCGTCGAATTCGATCCACTCGGTGCTGTTGGCAAGCCGTGTCTTCAGGCGACGGTGATGCACTTGCCAGTCGCCGAACAGGAAATCGAAATCGTGGACGGCGGTGAGATCTTCGGCGATAGCCGAGGATGCGAGGAGAGACAGCATGAGGAGAACTGCGCGCATGTGCAGAAGGTGCCTCGGGTGTGAGGCATGAAGAAGAGCCATTTATGGGGGCCGGCTCAGGCCAATCGGTGGTGTCGGGCTAAAGCCCGACCTACAGGTCAACGATCGAACCACGCGTGCATATTTTCAGGGCTGACGTTGCCGCCGGTGAGGACGGTGGCGACGAGGCGGTCGCGAAATTGCTCGCGATGGTCGAGCAAGGCGGCGAGACCGGCTGCACCGGCGGGTTCGAGCACGAGGCCAAGCTCTTTGTGCGCGAGGCGCATCGCGGTGATCAGCGAGCTGTCTGGGACCAACAGCACGTCGTCGATCAGGCCCGTCAGATCCGTCACCGCTTCCTCGAATGGCGTGCCGACGGCAATGCCCGCAGCGATCGTGCCGTCGCTGGGAGCGCTCACGACCTTCTGACTGCGCCACGAGCGCTCCATCGCCGGCGACGCCGATGCGCACACGCCGATGACCCGCGTCTTCGGACACTGCGCCTTGATCCAGCGCGCCATGCCACCCAGCAGCGCGCCGTCACCCAGCGGGACGACAACATCATCGAAACATCTCGGCCAACGCAGCAGTTCGACCGCAATCGTGCCCGCTCCTTCGGCGATCGCCGCTTCGCGGCCGTCCTGAACGAGCTGGAAGCCATTCTTGCGCGCGAATGTCTCCGCCTCGACATGCAGCTCGTCCGGATCGTCGCTGCCCTGTCGCACCATCGCACCGAGGCCACGCATGCGCGCGACCTTCATCGGATTGGCATGCGCGCCGACGAAGATCGTGATCGGCCAGCCACGCTTGCGGGCCGCATACGCCATGCCCTGGCCGAAGTTGCCGGCGGTCGCACAGACCAGATGCGGCGAGCCGGTCATCTGCGAGACCAGGAACTGCGCGCCGCGCGCCTTGAACGAGCGGACCGGGTTGAGCGTCTCCACTTTCACCACGAGCCTGCAACCCAGCTCAGCCTGTAGCGTCTCGGCTTCGTACTGCGGAGTGTCCCGAAACGCCGGGTCGATGGCGGCGGACGCAGCGACGATGTTCTGGAGCGACAAGCGATGCTTCATGCCGCAAAGTCTACGGACCGCGGTCGCGACGCGATTGATTCTTTGCGCGTGCCGACGCAACAATATTGCGTGCCGCGCAACCCCGTTTTTCACCTGGACGAGCTCGATCGCAAGCTGCTCGATCTGCTGCAGAACGACGCTGCCCGTCCGCTCTACGAGTTGGGCGATCTCGTTGGCTTGTCAGCGAGCGCCGTGCAACGCCGACTATCCCGCTATCGGTCGAGCGGCGTGATCGCCAAACAGATCGCCGTGCTCGATCCGGATGCCGTCGCGGGGACCGTGCTCGCTTGCGTACTGGTGACGCTGGAGCGCGAATCGAAGAAGTTGCATGGCGCATTTCGCCAGCGACTGATCGCCGCCGCGGAAGTCCAGCAGTGCTACGACCTGGCGGGTGCCTGGGATTACCTGGTGATCGTCGCCGCAAGCAGCATGCCGTCCTGTCGCAAAGCCATCGACGGTCTGTTCCTCGACGCGCCGAACGTCAAGCGCTACGAGACGCTGTTCATCTTCGAGCCGATCAAGCGCGGGTTGAACATACCGGTCCGCTAGCGCGCCGTGTAGACGACCGCTCCACCGACTACGGTCTCGATCACCTTGGTCCTGGCGATCTCTTCGGCCGGCACCGTGAGCGGATTGCGATCGAGCACGATGAGATCGGCCAGCTTGCCGGCTTCGAGCGATCCGGTTGAATCATCCTGGTGCAGCTCATACGCCGCATTGATGGTCGCGGCGCGCAGCACCGTCTCGCGTGACAGCCCAGGGTCGTCGCCGAGTCTGCCGCGAAACTCAGCTGGAGCCTCGGGAGCATTCGTGCGCGTCACGCCGACTTTGAACGCGAACCATTGATCCAGAGCATCCACGGGCCAGTCGCTGCCAAATGCAATCCGTGCGCCCGCCTCGGCCAGCAAGCCTGCGGGTTCGAGGATCTTCATCCGCTGCGCACCGAAGTAGTCCTTGACGCCGAGCGTGTCGCCCGCCGGCTTCTCCCACTGAAAGGACAGAACGGGGATGACATTCAGCAGCCCGTAGCGCTTGAAGTCGGCCGGCGCGACGATTTCGTTGTGTGCGATGGCTGGGCGAATGTCCGCAGCCGGCAGCGCTTTGCGGAGCGCCGCTGCGCCGTCGAGTCCCGCGCGCACGGCGCCGTCGCCATCCGCGTGCAGGTGCGGATCGATGCCTGCGCGGCCGAGTGCGATGAGAACTGTTGCGAGGGCGTCAGCGGGAAAGTACACGTCGGGACCGCGACTCGTGCCGGGTACCCAGTGCGGCTTGTCAGCGGTCCCGGCATTGCGACGATAAGGCTCCAGCATCGCGCCCGTGAACGCGGGAGCAGAGATCACGCCGTCGAGGAACAACTTCGCGTTGCGCACCGTGATGCCAGGTGATCGCGCGATCGGGCCTTCGTCGAATTCCTTGCGAAACGCGACCACTCGCGCTACCGCAGCCGTCAGGTTGTCCACTTCCGTCGGCCTGATCAAAGGCGCGAAGTGCGCACGCGCCGTGAGTCTGCCGGTCTTGCCTAGCGTCGCGAAGGCAACGATATCCTCACGCTCCGCACTGGCGTCCAGAAAACTGGTCACGCCCTGCCGCTTCATGGCATCCAGCGCTTTGGCCGCGGCCTCGACGTCCTGAGCCGCCGTCGGCTTGGGAATCAGCGAATCGAACACATGGTGGGCCGCGTCTTCGAGCAGGCCGGTCGGCTCGCCCGCAGCATCCCGCCAGATCTTGCCGCCAACGGGATCCGGAGTCGCGGCGGTGATCCTGGCGAGTTCGAGCGCGCGCGAGTTTGCAAGCACCGTGTGGCCGAAGGAGGAACGCACGATGATCGGCCGCTTGGTATCGAGCGCATCGAGCGTCGCACGGTTGGTCGTCACGCCGGCGGGACGCATGTTCTCCTGAAACCAGCTGACCACTTCGAGCCACTCGTGCGGCTCCGCCGCTTTGGTCTGCTCGACACACGCAGCAATTCCGCGCTGCATCTCCGCCACGGTCAGCGACGCGTAGTTGAGATTGCACTTCAGCAATGTGCCACCGGCTTCCAGAGGATGCATGTGCCCGTCGATGAGACCGGGCATGACGAAGCGTCCCTGGAGATCCACCTTCACTGTCGCCGGACCGATGTGACGCGCAAGCCCCGCGTTGCTGCCGACGTAGAGGATTCGTCCGTCGCCAATCGCGAGCGCGCTGGCGGTTGAATTGCGGTCGTCGGCCGTGAACACGACGCCGTTGAGATACGCGCGATCGGCAGGGCCGCTGGCCTGCTCGGCCGCCAGGGCCGGAGCGCCCAACACGAGCAGAACTGCTAGAGCTCGCGTCACTCAATAACCCGCGACGCTTCCCACGGGCAAGCGCGGGTCGATCGCCCCATAGAGCCGATATCGCCCGCGCGGCGCAGCGCCGATCGCAGGTCCGCCGACCAGAATTGCTGCGACATGATTCCAGTAATCCATGACCTCGAGCTCATGCCCCTTGGCGGCGAGAGCAGCCCGGGTCTCTGCACTCAACGCACGCGGCTCATAGAAGAGCTTGTCGGGCATCCACTGAGCATGGATACGCGGTGCATCGACCGCTTCGGTAATGCTCATCCGATAGTCGATCAGATTGACCATCGCCTGGAGGATCGCGGTCGGAATATGACTCCCGCCCGGCGTGCCGATGACGAGCACGAGTTGCCCGTCGCGCGTGACGAGCGTGGGCGTCATCGAAGACAACGGCCGCTTGCCCGGCGCAATGGCGTTGTTTTCTCCCTCCACGAGTCCGTACATGTTGGGCGCTCCCGGCTTCGCCGAAAAATCGTCCATCTCGTCGTTGAGCAGAATTCCCGTGCCGGCGGGAACCACTCTAGCGCCGAACCAGTCGTTCAGCGTATAGGTGAGCGAGACGGCATTTCCCGCCGCGTCGACGATGGAAATGTGCGTCGTCCTGCGGCCCTCGATGGCGAAGCCCGCGCCCGCCAGCGACTGGGATGGCGTTGCTTTGTTCGGATCGATCCCGCGCCGCAGGGTCTCGGCATACTCGGGAGATATGAGCCGCTGCACATCGGCGCGGACGAAGTCCGGGTCACCGAGCTCGAGGTTGCGATCGCGGAAGGCGCGACGCAGCGACTCCGTCATGTAGTGCACTGACTGCGCCGAATGGAAGTCGGCCGGATCCACCGGCCACCCCGACAGGAGATTCAGCGACTCGCACAACACGACGCCGCCGGAGCTCGGCGGCGGCCCCGACATCACGCGATAGCCGCGGTAGTTGCACTCGAGCGGCCGGCGCTCGACCGGACGGTAGCTTTCGAAGTCCGCCAGCGCAAAGATGCCCGCCCCTTGTCGGCTGGCCTGGACCATCAGGCGTGCCGGCTCGCCGCGATAGAATCCGTCAGCCCCGTCCTTCGCGACGATACGCAGCATGCGCGCCAGGTCCTTCTGCACGAGGCGCTCGCCGGCGTCGTAGGGTTTGCCGTTCTTGAGAAAGATCGCGCTGGCGGGGCCGTCTTTCCGGAAATCCTCTGCGCCCTCGGCGAGCATTTCGACATCGCCCTGCTCGAGTACAAAGCCTTGCGCGGCGAGCTTGATCGCAGGACCCACCAGTTCCGCTCGCGGCCGCGTGCCATAACTGCCGCGGGCGAGCTCGAGGCCGGCGACGGTGCCGGGAATGCCGGCCGCCAGATATCCTCGCGTCGACAGCAGCGGCACCGGCTTCCCGCTCGCATCCAGAAACATGGTGCGCGTCGCCGCGGCCGGCGCCGTCTCGCGAAAATCGATGAAGGTTTCGCGGCCGTCGGCCATCCGGATCAGCATGAAGCCGCCGCCGCCGAGATTTCCGGCCTCAGGAAACGTGACAGCCAGTGCGTAAGCCGTTGCGATTGCCGCATCGACCGCGTTGCCGCCTTTGCGGAGCTCTGCGACGCCGACTTCGCTCGCGAGCCGATGCGAAGAGACGACCATCCCGTGCTCCGCGCCGGGCGGCACCTGCGAGGCAGCCACCGCGCCGAATGCCGTCAGCAGGAGCAGCACGCCCGCCGCGAGATTCACAAGTCGTGTGCGCATGAAGTGCTTCACCAGTGAAAGAAACGGGCGGGAAGGCCGCTGCCTTCCCGCCCGTGGGTCGGACTCAACCGCTCAATCGAAGTTGACTCTGAGCGACGCGTACCAGAAGGTCCCATTGATCCCGAAGGGACCGCCATTGCGCGGATACACCTGACCGTCCGCAAGGCCACCCACGATCGGGAACACCGGATTGGTCGCGGACTGCTTGATCTTGTCCGGGCGTTCATCGAACAGGTTGCTGGCGCCAGCGGTCAGCGTGTATTTCTCAAAGAACGTGTAGCGGAAGTCCAGGTCGGTCGTGTACTTCGCGCTGAACACCTGACCTGGATAGTCTGCCTCGGCGCTCCAGGTGCTGTAGTAGCGCTCGACCAAGTTGACGCCAAAATTGTTGAGCGTCCAGCCTGCCTGCAGGTTCGCCCGGTGATTGGGCGCCAGGAGCTCAGCAGTCTTGATCTGCGCCGGCCCGATCGCCGCCGGGTCGAACTTCGTCACCTCGTTCTTGTTGTAGTTGTAGGCGAGCGTCAGGTTGAGGCCGCCCGCGCCAAGCTCGCTGCGCCAGGTGCCGATCAGGTCCACGCCGGTCGTCTTCGTGTCCAGCGAATTGGTGAAGTACTGCACGTCACCGCCTACTCCGACGGCCTGGAGCTCGGGAAGGGCGGCGATGTCGGCAGCCGTCACATGGAAGGTCTGCGAGATGTAGATGCGGTCGCTCACGTCGATGCGGTACAGGTCCGCCGTCAGCGTGAGGTTGTCCGTCGGATCGATCACCATGCCGATGCCGTAGTTCTCCGACTTCTCCGGCTTCAGCGACTGGGCGCCGTAGAATTGGGCGATCGCGCTCGTGACCGGGTAGGTGCCCGTCTGCGTAGAGACGCCTGCGATGAAATTCGTCGTCAGGACCTGGACGTTGTTCTGGCCGGGCGAAGGCGCATGGAACCCGGTACCGACCGTGGCGCGAAGGGCAAAGCCGTCGGTCACCTTGAAGATTCCGTTCAGCTTGAAGACGGTTGCGTTGCCGGAATTCTCGTAGTCTTCGTACCGCACGGCAGCGCCGGCGCTGAGCCGCTTCGTCAGGTCGCCTTCGAGGCCGACATAAACACCATAGCTGGTCTCGCTGTCGGTGCCTGCATAGGTCGGGCTCGTGCCGCCATAGCCGCTCGCCGACGGAGCTTCGACGGCCGTGAATTGACCGGTATTGGTGAACACGCCGGGCGCCGTCTGGATGAAGAGCGGGTGCGGCGTGGCGTACGGCCCGGCGCCAAAGGACTGCGGATCGCCCTGGGTCGCCTCGTATTTCTCGTCGCGATACTCCGCGCCGCCCGAGAGGGTCAACGGGCTCGCCAGACCGGCGTCGATCGGGTAAGCGAGATCGACATTGACGTCCAGCTCCTTCTGGATCAGCTCACCGAACTTGAAGCTCGTCTGCGAGGCCGCGCCGTAGGACGGGCTGATCGAGTTGTACATCGACAGGTCGAGAGAGTTGCGGCTGTTGGACACCGAAAAGTCATAGCGCAGGCCGGAGCTCCCCTCCCCCTTGTAGCCGAGCGTCGCGTAGGTTTGCTTGGTATCGCCGACGAAGCGCGGCGTGAAGCCGGCGGGATAGATCGACGACAAGTTGAAGACGTTGGTGTCTTGAACGTAGCCACCCGCCGGGCAGGTGGCATTGTTGGCCGGGCACAGGGTCTGATAGTAGGGATGCTGGAAAAATTCACGGCCGCCCAACTGGACGCTGTTGCCAGCCTCGTCCACGAATGTCCGGGTCCCCACCAGCGAGGAGCGGAAGTTGAAGCTCTGATCCGCGTGGTTTTCCGCATAGTTGCCGAACAGGTAGACCTTGCTGTTCTCGCCGACACCCAGCGCCGAGTTGAGCAGGAACTTGTAGCCATGGCTCGGCGAATTGCCCCAGATCTGCGCCGGCAACGGGTAGTGCGGCAGCCGGTTCGCCAGGCTGGGATTCTCCTGCGCAAAGGCAAAGGCTGTCGGACGGGTGACGCCGCGGCTCGTCTGCCCGTCATCGACGTACTCACCCGAGAGGTTGACGAAGGTGCGCTCGTCGAACGCCCAGCCGAAATTGGCGGCGATCTGCTGGCTCTCGCCGTCGCTGTCTTCCTTGTACTGACCGTAGCGCGCGAGCACGTCGAAGCCGGCGTCGTCGCGCAATCCGTAGTTCAGCACGCCTGCGATCGCATCCGAGCCGTACTGCGCCGTCGCGCCGTCGCGCAGCACTTCGAGCCGCTTGATCGCGATCGACGGAATGGACGAGATGTCCGACCCGTGCGATCCGAACGACAGGCCCGTGTCGCCGCCGTTGTAGACCTGGACGAGGGCCGATCGATTGAAGCGCTTGCCGTTGAGCATGACCAGCACCTGGTCGGACGGCAGGCCACGCAGCGACGGTGCACGCACGAACGTCGAAGCGTCGGAGATGGTGTTTTGACCGACGAAGAACGACGGGACGAGGTTCTTCACCGTCTCGAGCATGTTGGCACTCGGCTGCGCGCTGATGTCGGAGCCTTGAATGACGTCGACCGGCGAAGCGGAGTCGGTCACGCTTCGATCCTGTCGGCGAGTACCCGTGATCACGACTTCTTCGAGCACGCCGGACTTGTTGGCGGCTGCTCCAGGCGGCGCGTTCTGAGCCTGCGCCGGACTCGTCGAAACCGCTCCAACCGCCAGAAGCGCGCTCGCCACGAGACGCGTCGCCGCAAGGTGCTCGTTCGGCGAGCGAATGGCGGCCATCAATGCTTTCTTCAGTTCAGTATTCACGACATTTCCCCCTTAGTGACTATCCGAACATTGCATTCCGACTCATCGAGACTCGAGGCGCGCAGAGCCGTCGGGCGCTCGCACGACGCGCACCGGCAGCGCGGTTTCGAGACTCTGCAGCCAGCTGTCCACATCGCCAGCAAACACCGTGCCAGTGATGCGCAGATCCGCAACCTGCGGATTCGCGATGACGATTTCGCGCGCGGAATAGCGAGCCAGGTCGGCAATCACCGAGCGCAGCGGCTCGTTGCGGTATTGCAGACGACCCTTGCGCCAGGCGGCGATGCCGATTGCGTCGACAGTCTGCACGCTGGCGCTGCCGTCCGACGCATCGATGCTGAGTTGCTGCCCCACACGGAGGCGCGCAGTACGAATCACCGTTCGTTGCTGGTGCGCGCCCGCAGAGCGTTCATCCACTTTTACGATTCCCTCGGAAACGCCGACGACTACGCGGTCGCCCGCGCGCCGAACGTTGAAAGCCGTGCCCACGGCTGCGACAGTCGTAGTGCCGACCTTGACGATAAAGGGACGTTCCGGATCCTTCGCTACGCGAAAGAATGCTTCGCCGCGCTCCAGCGTGACTTCACGCGAGTCGCGGGCGAGCGTCGCCCAAAGCATCGACTGCGCGCCGGCGCTGATGATCGAGCCGTCGCTCAGCGGTACATCGCGATGCTCGCCGCTAGCGGTTTCTACGACGGTCACGACAGGCTGTGCGAACTGCATGGACCGGATGACTGGCAGGATCGCCAGTGCAGTCACGGCAGCGGCAGCGGCCAAGCCGATGGTGAGCCAGGGGCGCCGGCGGCTGGCACGCTTCGTTGCCACTCGGGACCGCCAGGCCGACACCGAAACTGAACCGTCGTAGGCATCGCAATCGACTTCCGCATCGGAGGGCCACGCGGCGGTTCCCGTCGCGCAGCGATCGACCGCACTCCAGGTCGACAGGATGCGGTCGAAGGCTGCCCGATGGGTTTCGCTCGCAGCAAGCCACTGCTGCCACTGAGCGATCCGTTCCGCAGGAATGTCGCCGGACGATAGTTCGAGAGACCACTGCGCGGCCTCGTGCAGCACGGCGTCACGCTCTGCGTCTTCGATGATTCGGCTAACCACGTCCCGACTCCTGGCAACTCTGTGCTGCATCGAGTCCGGTGCGGCAATAGAGCACGGCTCGCAGCACGTAGTGTCGAACCATCCGCTCGGACAGCCCCATCTCTTTTGCAATCTCCGAAAATTCGGCGCCCTGCACCCGGTGCAGGAGGAAGGCGCGCCGGCACTTCGGTGGCAGCTCGCCGATCAGGCGCCGAACGATCTCCATCTCTTGCGCGGTCGCGGCTTCCCGATCCGGCGTCGGCGCTTCGCGACTTTCATCGCACAGGCCGGCATCGAGTGCCTGGCGCTGGCGATTGCGGCTACGGATCCGGTCGACCGCGAGATTGGCGGCGGTCTTGAACAGGAACGCGCGCAGAAAACTGACGGCGCCGGAATCCTCGAGGCTGAGCAGGCGCACATAGGCTTCCTGTGCGACCTCCTTCGCTTCCTGGACGGAGCGCAGCCGCGTAGCCAGGAACTGGATGAGCGACTCGTTGTGCTCGCTGAACAGGCGCGAAATGCGCTGGGCGTGGCCGTCGCCGGCGACATCGCCGGAGAGTTCGGCGTGGGAGTCCTGAGGCATTCGATTGGTCATGAGTCGACAGACCCTGCCAGTGCTTTATGTTGGCCGCACCGATATGCTTCCCCTTAGACGCTGGAACTGCAAATTTTGGCAATGAGGCGTCAACAATTTGTTGACTCGCGGGCAGGATAGGAGCGCCCTGGTGGCTCGTCCGCAACCGAAATACAAGAAGAGAGGCCGGCCTTCCCTGCTGGCACTCGTCCTCGCGACGGCAGCTTTGTGCGTCGCGCCGTACGTTGCATCGGCAACCGTCGACCTCTCGCGGGTGGTCCAATTCGACATCCCGGCGCAGACGCTCGGGGTTTCGCTGCTGCGGTTTTCCGAGCAGGCGCAACTTCAGGTGATCGTCGAGAGCCGGCTTGCGGAGTCGGTGAACGCGCCGCCCCTCGAGGGAGCGTATACACGCGGCGATGCACTGAAACTGCTTCTGGCGGGCTCCGGCCTCACTTTTCGCATCGTGGGAAATGCCGCCGTTGCAATTCACGCGGTGCACTCGGCTGGCATTGAAGGCGCTGCAGTTGCAGGCGACGCGGCCGTTCAGGGCCTGGTTGCCGGCGGGGGCATCGGGGAATATTTCCAGCGCGGCGACCGGCGCAGCGCGGCGCGAACTCCGGCCGACGAGCTCGACCCAATGGGCAACCTGGGAGAGATCATCGTCGTCGGCACCCGACGTCTGGACCGCTCCGCCGCCGAAACACCGGTGCCGATCGACCAGATCCCCGTAGCCCGGCTGCTGCACAGCTCCGGGCGCTTCGATGTCGGACAGCTCCTGCAATTCAGCGCTCCCTCATTCAACTCCAATCGCCAGGTCGGCGCCGACGGCGCCGACCATATTGACTCCGCAACGCTGCGCGGCCTGGGGCCCGACCAGACGCTGGTGCTCGTGAACGGCAAGCGTCAACACTCCGTGGCGCTGGTCAATGTCTACGGCAGCCGCGCGCGAGGCAATACCGGCACCGACCTCAACACCATTCCAGCGCTGGCCATCGAGCGCATCGATGTGCTGCGCGACGGCGCGGCCGCTCAATACGGCTCCGACGCCATCGCCGGAGTGATCAACATCGGTTTGAAGCGCAGCCAGGGGCTCGATGTCATCGTTTCGTCCGGCGAGTACGCCGAGGGCGACGGCCGCAACAACCAGCTGGCTGCCAACTATGGCTTTGGCATCGGCGAGCGCGGCTTCATGAATGTCACCGCAGAGTACCTGCAGCGCAACCCGTCGAATCGCAACCGGGATCCGTGCCGTCCGCATCGCGAGATCGGCGACGCTGCCGTGGAGAACCGGACTCTATACATGAACGGCGCAGTCGGGACCGGCGAGCGCGGCGAGATCTATTTCCATGGCGGCGCGCAGGAGCGCCGCGGCGATGCGAGCGCCTACGACCGCACCGGTATCGATCCGCCGTGTGGGCGGCCGACGCATATCCCGGCCCGCAATTCGGCGCAGATGTATCCGAACGGCTTCGCGCCGCGCATCGGCACGGAAGTGGAGGATCATTCCCTCACTGTCGGCGGGCGCACGAACCTGGCGGGTTGGAGCGTGGACGTGAACGCTACGCATGGCCGCAACCGGATGGACTACGTCATCGGCTCGACGCTGAATGCCTCGCTCGCGAATGCAGATCTCCTGGCCGGAGGCCGCGGGATCTCGCCTGCCTCGTTCGACGCCGGCGGCTTCAGCTTCACGCAAGAGACGCTCGGTCTCGACGTGACGCGCTACTTTCCCGACGCGATCGAAGGGATCAATGTGGCTTTCGGCGTCGAGAGCCGGCGCGAGGCGTACGCGATTCGCGCCGGCGAGCGTGGCTCCTGGGACGACTATGACGGTCCCGGTGGCGGCAATGCAGGCAGCCAGGGATTTCCCGGCTTCAGGCCTGAGGATGTGATCGACAAGAGTCGACAGGCTGGGGGCGCTTACCTGGACGTCGAAACGCAGCTCACGCACGAGCTGCTGCTCGCCGCTGCGGCCCGCTTCGAGCACTACAGCGATTTCGGCGCAGCGCATATCGGCAAGCTGGCGTCTTCATACAAGATCAACGATGCATTGCTGTTGCGAGGATCGGTCAGCGGCGGCTTCCGCGCGCCCTCGCTGCAGCAGCAGTACTTCAGCTCCACGATCACGAACTTCGTGCAGGGTGTGCCGCTCGATATCGTCATCGCGCCGAGCGGCAGCCCGATCGCAGTAGCGGCGGGAGTCGCCAATCTGCGGCAGGAAAGGTCTCGCAATGCATCGCTGGGATTCGCGTACACGCCGGCCGCCAATGTCTCGATCACGCTCGACGCCTATGTGGTCGACGTGCGCGACCGGATCGTCCTGATCCAGGGAATCGACACCGCCGATCTCACGAGTCCGGAGACTGCAGCGTTGCGTGCGGTCCTGGAGTCGATGAACGTCGCACGAGCGCAGTTCCTGGTGAACGCTGTCGATACCCGCACCAAGGGCCTGGAGCTGACGGTCAATCACTCCGCCGACATCGGCGCGGGCACTCTGAGCTCCTATCTCGGCGTCAACTTCAACACCAACACGATCACCGCGGTGAACCCGACGTCCGTGTTGCGCGCCGAAGGGATCGACAACTTTCTATCGCGGCGCGAGCGCCTGTTCATCGAAGGCGCCGCGCCGAAGTCGAAGGCGATCCTGAACACGATGTACTCGGTCGGGCCGTGGGATGCGGCGTTGAAACTCACGTACTTCGGTTCGATCACCCTCGGCACGTTCTCCGGCGCATCGGTACCCGATCAACGGTATTCACCGCGCATGGCCGTCGATGTGAGCCTCGGCTACGAGCTCGGCAGCACGTTACTGCTCACGATCGGCGGCACGAACGTCTTCGACGCCAAGCCGTCGCCGCAGGACGCGAACGAGACCGACACGAATTTCACCTACGAGTCGGTGCAGATGGGCTTCAACGGCCCAGCGTGGTTTGCACGGCTGTCGGCCGGCTTTCGATGAAAGTCACTCCCACTCGATCGTCGCGGGGGGCTTGCTCGAAATGTCGTACGTGACGCGCGAGATGCCGTTCACTTCATTGATGATGCGGCGGGAGACGAGCTCCAGGAATTCATACGGCAGTCGCGACCAGCGTGCGGTCATGAAGTCGATGGTCTCGACCGAGCGCAGCGCGATCACGTAGTCATAGCGACGCGCGTCGCCCAGCACTGCGACCGAGCGCACCGGCAGGAACACGGCGAACGCCTGACTGGTGCGATCGTACAGATCGTGCTTGCGCAGCTCTTCGATATAGATCGCATCTGCCTTGCGCAGCAGATCCGCATACTGCTTCGTCACTTCGCCCAGAATGCGCACACCCAGGCCCGGACCCGGGAACGGGTGTCGATACACCATCTCGCGCGGCAAGCCGAGCTCGACACCCAGCTTGCGCACTTCGTCCTTGAACAACTCGCGCAACGGCTCGAGCAGCTTCAGGTTCATCTTCTCCGGCAGGCCGCCGACATTGTGGTGGCTCTTGATGACGTGCGCCTTGCCGGTCTTCGCGCCGGCGGACTCGATCACGTCCGGATAGATCGTGCCTTGCGCGAGCCAGCGGATGCCGGGCAACTTCGCGGCCTCTTCCTCGAACACTTCGACGAACAGCCGGCCGATGATCTTGCGCTTGCGCTCCGGATCGGCCTCGCCTCGCAACGCGTCGAGGAAGCGCGCTTCGGCATTGACCCGAATCACCTTCACGCCCATGTGCTTCGCGAACGTCTCCATCACCTGGTCGCCTTCCGCCAGGCGGAGCAGACCGTGATCGACGAACACACACACGAGTTGCTCGCCGATCGCACGATGCAGCAGCGCACCGACGACAGAGGAGTCGACGCCGCCGGACAGGCCGAGCAGCACTTTGTCGCGACCGACCATCTCGCGTACGCGCGCAATGGAATCGGTGATGATGTTGCCGGGCTGCCAACGCGCCTCGCAGCCGGAGATCTCGCGCACGAAGCGCTCGAGGATTTTCAGGCCCTGCAACGTGTGCGTGACTTCGGGATGGAACTGCACGCCATAGAAGCGGCGCGACTCATCGACCATCGCGGCGAGCGGCACATTGTTCGTGAATCCGCAGGCAACGAATCCCGGCGGCACAGCATCGACGCGATCGCCGTGACTCATCCAAACATCGAACAGCGCCCTGCCCTCGCTGTCGCTGTGGTCGCGCAAGCCATCCAGCAGCTTGCATGGCGCCGACACGGTGACCTGCGCGTAGCCGAACTCACGATCGGTGCTGGGAGTGACGCGACCGCCGAGCTGCATGGCCATCGTCTGCATGCCGTAACAGATGCCGAGAACCGGCACGCCGAGCTCGAACACTGCTTGCGGCGCAATCGGCGCTTTCGACTCCGTCGTCGACTCCGGACCGCCGGAGAGAATGACGCCGCGCGCGCCGAAGGCGCGAACGTCGGCGTCGCTCATGTCCCACGGATGAATCTCGCAGTAGACGCCGCTCTCGCGCACGCGGCGTGCAATGAGCTGCGTGTACTGCGCGCCGAAATCGAGAATCAGGATCCGATGCGCGTGGATGTCCGGTGAGTGCAACGCAGTCGCGGAAGCGGCGGGCCGATTGGCCATTTCAGCGGACACGGTAGTTCGGCGCCTCTTTGGTGATCGTCACATCGTGTACGTGGCTCTCGCGCACGCCCGCGCTGGTGATTCGCACGAACGACGGCCGCGTGCGCATCTCTTCGATCGTGCGGCTGCCGGTGTAACCCATCGCGGCGCGCAGGCCGCCCGCGAGCTGATGCAGGATCGTGACGAGCGAGCCCTTGTACGGCACGCGGCCCTCGACGCCTTCCGGCACCAGCTTCTCCAATTCCTCGGTCGCATCCTGGAAGTAGCGATCCTTCGAACCGTGCGACTGTGCCATCGCGCCGAGCGAGCCCATGCCGCGATAGGACTTATAAGACGCGCCCTGGTACAGCTCGACCTCGCCGGGCGATTCTTCGGTGCCGGCGAACAGGCCGCCGATCATCACGCAGTGCGCGCCGGCGACCAGCGCCTTGGCGATGTCACCCGAGAAACGAATACCGCCGTCAGCAATCAGCGGAACGCCGGAACCTTTCAGCGCGGCTGCGACATTCGCGACCGCGGTGATCTGCGGCACGCCGACGCCCGCCACGATGCGAGTCGTACAGATCGAACCGGGACCGATACCGACCTTGATGCCATCCGCGCCGGCTTCGACCAGCGCCTTGGCCGCTTCGGCCGTGACGATGTTACCCGCGATGACCTGCTGATCCTTCCAAGCCCGCTTGATCTCGCGAACCATGTTCAGCACGTTGCTGGAGTGGCCATGCGCCGTGTCGACGACGATCACATCGACACGCGATTCGCGCAGCGCTTCGACGCGCTTCAGCGTGTCAGCGCCAGTGCCGACTGCCGCGCCGACTCGCAGCGCGCCGCGCTCATCCTTGGCCGCGCGCGGGAACTCAGTCGCCTTCTGGAAGTCTTTGACCGTGATCATGCCCTTCAGATTGAAGTTCTGATCGACCACCAGCACCTTCTCGATGCGATGCTTGTGCAGCAGCGCCAGGACCTCGTCCTTCGGCGCGTTCTCGCGCACGGTGACGAGCCGCTCCTGCGGTGTCATGACGGTGGACACGGGCGCATCGAGCTTGGTCTCGAACCGCAGGTCGCGGTGCGTGACGATACCGACAGCCTTGGAGCCGACGACCACTGGCACCCCCGAAATGTTCTTGGAGCGCGTCAGCTCCAGCACCTCGCGGATCGTCTTGTCGGGCGTGATCGTGATCGGCTCGTGGATCACGCCGCTCTCGAACTTCTTGACCCGCTGCACTTCGCGCGCCTGGGCCTCGATGCTCATGTTCTTGTGGATGACGCCGAGTCCGCCCTCCTGCGCGATCGTGATCGCCAGGCGGGCTTCCGTGACCGTGTCCATGGCGGACGACAGAATCGGCAGATTCAGGCGGATCGAGCGGGTGAGTTGCGTGCTCAGGTCGGCGTCGCGCGGCACGAAGTCGGAGTGTGCCGGGACCAGGAGCACGTCGTCGAAGGTGAGTGCTTCCTCGAGAATGCGCATGGCTTGGAACCCGCGTTATCGATGAAAGCGCGCCATTGTACATGAATACGGCCAGCCTGTAGCCTTCTTTTCCATGCCGCCTTCGGACCTGGAGCTGGATTCTTCGGCAGCCCCGCTGCCACCGCCGCCGGCGGAAACTCGCGACATCTACACCCCGTCGCGTCTGAACCGCGAGGCCCGCGTGCTGCTGGAGCGCGGCCTGCCGGCGCTGTGGCTGGAGGGCGAGATCTCGAACCTGTCGCGCCCCTCCTCCGGCCACTGGTACTTCTCGCTCAAGGACGAAGCGGCCCAGCTCCGCTGCGCGATGTTCCGCCAGCGCAATCTCATGGCCCGGTTCTCGCCGCGGGACGGCTCGCACGTGCTGGTGCGGGGCCGCGTCAGCCTGTACGAGCAGCGTGGCGACTATCAGTTCATCGCCGACTACATAGAAGAGGCCGGCGAAGGCGCGCTGCGCCAGCGCTTCGAGCTGCTCAAGACCAAGCTCGCTGCCGAGGGCCTGTTCGCCATCGAGCACAAGCGGCCGCTGCCGCGCCTGCCGCGGCGAATCGGCGTCATCACCTCGCCGACCGGCGCCGCGCTGCGCGACGTCCTGCACATTCTGCGCCGGCGTTTTTGCACGATTCCTGTGCTGCTCTACCCGGTACAGGTGCAAGGGGGTGTGGCAGCGGCGCAGATCGCCAGGACGATCCGGCGCGCCTCAGCGCGCGCGGAATGCGACGTGCTGATCCTGGTCCGCGGCGGCGGCTCGCTCGAAGATCTGTGGGCGTTCAATGAAGAGAGCGTGGCGCGCGCGATCTACCACTGCACGGTGCCGATCGTCACCGGTATCGGTCATGAAGTCGATTTCACGATTGCCGATTTCGTCGCCGACGTGCGCGCACCGACGCCTTCCGGCGCGGCGGAGCTGGCCGTTCCCGACTCCAGCGAGTGGCTGAGAAATGTCCTGCGGTTGACCAGTCGCCTGGCGGCCGCGCTGACCCGCTCGCTCAAGACGCGGCAGGATCGCGCTTCGTGGCTGCAACGACGGCTCGCGCAACTGCACCCCGGCGTGGAGCTGCGCCAGCGCGCGCAGCGCCTGGACGATCTCGAACAGCGACTGATTCGCGTCGTTCGCTCGAACCTCGGCGAGCGGCGGCGGACTCTGCTGCAGCTTGCGGCGGAGCTGCGCCAGCATTCTCCTGCGCTGCGGGTCGCGAATGCTCGCCGGCGTCTGGAAATCGCGCGCGCCAGCATCGAGAGCTGCGTGCAACAGAGCATCGAGAGGTTCGGCAAGCGTCTCGCCGTCGCGTCGCGGACGCTCGATGCGGTCAGCCCGCTCGCGACGCTCGAACGCGGCTACGCGATCGTCACCGACTCGAAAGGCACGGTCATCACGGACGCCCAGGACGTTCGGGCCGGGCAGATCATCGAAGCGCGGCTGACGAAGGGCTCGGTCCGTGCGCGCATCGAGCGCACGACGAATCCGGAGCTGGACCTGCGCCTGCCCCCAGCCGAAGAGAAATGAGCGACGAGCAATGATCCGTGCCTTGATCTTGTCCGCCGCGCTCGTGAGTGTCGCGCAGGCGAGCGACCTGCCGCGCGAAAGCCGAGTGCCCGGCGGCATCGCACTCATCGAAATTCCCGGTGGCGACCTGGCACCGACGGCCCTCATCGACGCACGGCGCACTGCCGTGATTCGCAGCGGCGATCGCTGGCTCGCGATCGTCGGTCTGCCGCTGTCCACGAAGCTGGGGACGCACACGCTGAAGGTCGCGACGGGCAAGCAGACCGTCGATGTGGCGTTCCAGGTTACCGACAAGCACTACCGTACGCAGCACCTGACGATCAAGAATCAGCGGCAGGTCGAGCCCAATCCGGAAGATCTCAAGCGCATCGAGTCCGAGACCAGGCGCTCCGACGTTGCTCTGTCGAAGTTCACGACGGGCGGGACGCCAGTATTCGCGCTGCAGGCGCCGATCGAAGGTGAGCGATCGGATTCATACGGCTCGCGGCGATTCTTCAACGGCCAGCCGCGCAATCCGCATTCCGGCATGGACATCGCTGCGGTGAAGGGCACGCCGATCCACGCGCCGGCAGCGGGCACGGTGGTCGAGGCCGGCAATTTCTTCTTCAACGGCAACACGCTGTTCATCGATCACGGCTACGGGCTCGTGACGATGTACTGCCATCTCGACGAGATCAAAGTGAAGGTCGGCGACCGTCTCGCAGCGGGCGATCTGCTCGGAACGGTCGGGGCGACCGGTCGAGTGACCGGACCGCACTTGCACTGGGGAGTGGCGCTGAATCGGGCGATGGTGGATCCGGCGCTGTTCTTGCCGGAGTGACCTACAGACCTTCCGGTGGGCCTTTGCGCTTGGGCTGCAGGAAGTCGCCGATGACGGGGCGGAAGCGATCCATGTCCACCAGGAACGAGTCGTGGCCCTGCAGCGAAGGCATGCGTACGAACTGCACGTCACGACCGCCGGCGGCGAGACCCTCGGCCAGCTCCTGCTGCTGCTGGATCGGAAACAACAGGTCCGTCTCGACGCCGATGACGAGCGCACGCTCGACGGTGAAGCGCTTCAGCGCCGCCTGCACCGTGCCGCCGTGATCGGCGAGATCGAACAGATCCATCGCGCGCGAGATGTACAGGTAACAGTTCGGATCGAACTGGCCGACGAACTTCGCCGCGTGGCTCTCCAGGTACGACTCCACTTCGAAGTCGATGCCGAACGGATCGCCGGGTTTGCGCTCGGCGCTGGCGCGCTCGCGCCCGAAACGCATCGCCCACTCCTGCGCCGAGCGGTAAGTGATCATGCCGAGCTTGCGAGCAAGGCGCGGCCCCTGCACCGGCAGCGCATCGGCGGTGTAGTTGCCTTCCTGCCAGGCCGGATCGCGCCGGATCATCTCCCGCTGCAGCGAGCGCAGCGCAATCGAGAACGGCACTGAGCGTGCAGCCGCGGAGATCGACACGACGCTGCGCGTCTCGCCGGGGAACAGCGCGCAATAGGCAAGGACAGTCATGCCGCCGAGCGACGGACCAATGACCGCGGCGAGCTGCTTGATGCCGAGCGCGACCGCGACTTCATGTCCCGCACGCGCCATGTCTTCGACCGTGAGCACCGGGAACGTCAGCCGATAGGGCTGGCCGGTCGTGGGATTGATCGAGATCGGCGACGTCGAGCCGAACGGGCTGCCGAGCGAATTGATGCAGATGACGAAGAAGCGCCGCGTGTCGATCGGCCGGCCCGGCCCGATCATGTCTTCCCACCAGCCCTGCGAGGGATCCTCGGTCGAGGAGGCAGCATGAGCCGAGGGCGACAGGCCGGTGAAGATCATCACGGCGCGCTCGTGGCGCGCGGCCGGGTCGCCCCACGTCTCGTAGGCGACTTCGACATTCTGCAACTCGCCGCCCCGCTGCATGGGGAACGGCCGTTGCAGTTTCAGGATTTTTCGAGCGGCTGCCATGGCGGTATCAGTCTACCGCTTCACGCGCTTCAGCAGGCGCTTGCGTGAGCGCACCTGGCGCGGCGTGAGCGGATTGCGCCGGCCTTTGAACGGATTGTCGTCGGCACGGAACTCGACGCGCACCGGCGCGCCTTCGAGCCGGAAGTGCTTGCGGAACAGGTTCGCGAGGTAGCGCCGATAGGCTTCCGGCACGTGCTGCACCTGGTTGCCGTGCACGACGATGATCGGCGGATTGCGGCCGCCCTGGTGCGCATAGCGCAGCTTGATGCGCCGGCCGCGGACCAGCGGCGGCTGATGCTGTTGAATCGCCAACTCCAGCACGCGTGTCAGCTCCGGTGTCGCCATCTCGCGCATCGAGGCATCGTATGCGTGACTCACCGCCCGCATCAGCTCGCCGACACCAGTGCCGTGCAACGCCGAAATGAAGTGCACCGGCGCGAAATCCAGGAACGGCAGTCGCAGGTCGAGGCCGGCGCGAATCTCGTCGCGCTTGTCCATGGGAATGTTGTCCCATTTGTTCACGGCGATGATCAGCGAGCGGCCACGCTCCGCGACCAGGCCGAACAGGCTTGCGTCCTGCTCCGTCACGGCGTCGTGCGCGTCGATGACGCCGATCACGACGTTCGCCGAGTCGACGGCCTGGAGCGCCTTGATGACGCTGAACTTCTCGACTGCTTCTTCGACTCGCGCACGGCGCCGCACGCCGGCAGTGTCGATCAGCGTGTAGCGACGCCCGTCGCGCTCGAACGGCACGAACACCGCATCGCGCGTCGTGCCGGGCTGATCGAATGCGATCAGTCGTTCCTCGCCGAGCAGCCGGTTGATGAGCGTCGACTTGCCGACGTTCGGGCGTCCGATCACCGCGACGCGAATGTCGTCGGGTCCCGCGGCATCGCCCTCCGCCGAGTGCTCCAGGCCGGCGAGCGTCCGCTCCATCAACGCGCGCACGTTGTCGCCGTGCGCGGACGAAATGGATTGCGGATCGCCGAGACCGAGCTGATGAAACTCCGCCGCTGCGGACGCGGCATCCAGTCCCTCGGCCTTGTTGGCGACGACGATGACCTGCTTGCCGAGCTTGCGCAGCGTCTGCGCGATGAAATGATCGGAAGGCGTCAGGCCCTCGCGCGCGTCGGTGAGGAACAGAACGCGATCGGCTTCCTCGACGGCGCGCAGCGTCTGCTGCGCCATCAGGATTTCTACGCCGCGCGCGTCGTGGACGAGGCCGCCGGTGTCGACCACCAGATACGGAATCTCGCCGACTCTGCCGTAACCGTACTTGCGATCGCGCGTCAGGCCGGGCAGATCCGCGACGAGCGCGTCGCGGGTGCCGGTGAGGAAGTTGAAGAGCGTCGACTTGCCGACATTCGGCCGTCCGACGAGCGCGATGACGGGCAGCATTTCATCTATCCGCCATTCGGTTGCGCTTCGGGCTTCGACTGTTCTTCAGGCTGCGGCTCGTCGGCCGGCTGCGGCTCGTCTGCCGGCTTCGGTTCGGCCGCTTTCGGCGGCATCGTGTCCGGCGAGGGCTTCGCTTTCGGCTGGGTCTTGAACGCCACGAGCTTGCCGGAATCCGTCTGCACGAACACGCCGCCATCGGCGGTGACTGCCGCATTGGTGATGCGCTCGCCGTCCGTCTTCTGCCGCGCGACGATCTCGCCGGTCGCCTTGTCGAGCCAGTGCACGTAGCCCTCGAAGTCGCCGACGACCAGCGATTCGCCGTCCAGCGCCGGCGCACTGAGGCCGCGGCGCTTCATGGCGTCCTGTTCCCACAGCACCGCGCCGTCGCTGCGCTTCATCGCGATCACGACGCTGTCGGAGTTGGTGAGATACAGGTTGTCGTCGTCCATGGTGAAGCCGCGATAGCTGGAAGCGTCGCGTGCCCACCAGATCTGCCCAGAGTCGAGCGCGAGCATCGCGACGCGACCCTGGAAGCCGACCACGAAGATGTCGTCGCCGGAGACGCGTGCCGGCGCATCAATGTCGGCGAGCCGCTCGAGCTCAGTGCGGCCGTGCGGAGCATTGACGATCGCGTCCCACATGACGTCGCCGTTGCGCGGATCGATTGCCAGCACCTTGCCGCTGTCGAAGCCGCAGATGACGCGATCGCCTGCCAGGATCGGCGGCGCGGTACCGCGCAGCGTGAGCCGCGGGACCTGCTCGTCGACGGCCCAGCGCTGCCCGCCATCCGCGCTCGCCAACCCTTCGACGTGACCGTCGACCGTGCGAATCACGACGACGTCCTTGGCGATGAGCGGCCGCGCCAATATTTCGCTGCCGATGGATTTGCGCCAGCGCTCTTTGCCGTCGTTGGCGTCGAGCGCAATGATGTCGCCGTCGCTCGAGCCGAGCACGACCAGGCCGCCGTCGACTTCCGGTCCAGCCGACAGCGCCAGCTTGGTCTTCACCGTCCACAGCTTACGGCCGTTTTCGGCCGACATCGCAATCACCTCACCGTCGTGCGAAGCGGCGTAGACCTTGCCTTCGACCACCATCGGCCGCAACGCGAGGCGCAAGCTCGCGGAGTCTCCGCCCAGGCTCGCAGTCCACTCGCGATGCACGATGCGCTTCGGAACGATATCGACCAGCTCTGCCGGCGGATCGATCTCTTTGTCGGCACAACCGACCAGCGTGAGGAAGCCGGCAGCGCCGAGCGCAGCCAGCAGCACGCGAACTCGATTCGCAGCGAACATCAGGAGTCTCCCTTCGCTGCCGCAGCCGCAGGCTTGGCCGGAGCGGCCGGGACGTCGCCGCCGACGTCACGCAGCTTCAGCTCGACCGTCGGACGATCGACCTGGCCCGTCGCGTCGGGAGCAAGGGCCGCGGCATATTCCGCGCGTGCGCCTTGCGAGTCGCCCTTCGCGACCAGCGCGTCGCCGCGGATCTCGCGGGCCTGCGCAGAGAATGCGCCGGCCTTCGCGACGTCGAGCAATTGCAGCGCCTCGTCGTGCTTGCCAGTCTGGATCAGCAGGCGCGCCAGGCGCAGACGTGCGACCTGTCCCAGCTCTTCATCGCTAGACGTGTCGATGACCGCACGCAGGTGCTTCATGGCGTCGTCGAACTTGCCCGCCTCGGCGTCGCGCTTGGCCAGCAACAGGTGACCCTGCTGGGTATAGCCGGACTTCGCGTGCTCGCTGGACAGATCGGTCAGCAACTTGCCGGCCTTATCGAGGTCGTTGGCCGCCAATGCCTTCTGCATGTCGGCGTACACCTTGGCGGCCGCATCGGCCTCCTGGGCGCGGTAGGTTTGCCAGTACTGGTAGGCGGCCAGCAGTCCCAGGCCGAGGGCAATGCCCGCCAGAATCCACTTCCAGTTCTCGCGCCACCAATTGCGCAGCGCCTCTTCCTGATCGCGATCGGTTAAATAGTCTTCGACCATGGCAGTGTCATCTGTCTAGAGAGGTTATTAGGACGTCTTCAGCGACCGAGCCGCGCGGCAATCTCGTCCGCAGCGCGATCCCAGGCGACTTCGACCTGCGGCGTTTCCGCTCGCAGGGACTTGAGACCGACGACGCGGCGTTCGGTTTCCGCATCGCCAAGAATCAGCGCAAGCTGCGCCCCGCTCTTGTCGGCACGCTTGAGCTGGGATTTGAAGCTGCCGCCGCCGCAGTTGGTCTCGATCCGCAACGCGGGGATTGCATCCCGGATGCGTTCCGCCAGGGCCAGGCCTGCGGCCTCGGCAGGCGCGCCGGCCACGACCAGATAAACATCGGGGGCATACGGCGGTGTCTCGCCCCCTTGAGCACGCAGCAGCGACACGATGCGCTCTTCGCCAAGGGCCCAGCCCACCGCCGGTGTGTTGTCGCCGCCCAATTGTGCGACCAACCCGTCATAGCGACCACCCGAACAGACTGCGCCCTGCGCACCGAGCTCCGTCGTCAGCCACTCGAAAACCGTGTGCGTATAGTAATCGAGCCCTCGCACGAGGCGCGGATTGAGCACGTAGCGAATGCCCACTGCGTCGAGATGCTTGCACAGCCCCGAGAAGTGCTGGCGCGATTCCTCGTCGAGGTACTCGGTCAGGATCGGCGCGCCCGCGATCACGTCCTGCAGCTCTGGATTCTTGCTGTCGAGAATGCGCAGCGGATTGCCTTCGAGGCGTCGCAGGCTGTCGCCGTCGAGGCGCGACTTGTGCGCCGTGAAGTACTCGACGAGCTTCTCGCGGTAGACACGCCGTGAGGCTGGCGTGCCAAGCGAATTGAGGTGCAGCTCGATTCGTTCCAGGCCCAGCGTCCGCAGCAGTCGCGCGCTGAGCATGATGAGCTCTGCGTCGATGTCGGGACCGGGGTAGCCGAACGCTTCGGCATCCAGCTGGTAGAACTGGCGGAAGCGCCCGGCGGCCGGCCGCTCGTAGCGAAACATCGGGCCGGAGCACCAGACTCGCTGACGCTGGTTGTGCAGCAGGCCATTGCTGATCATCGCGCGCACGATGCCGGCCGTTGCCTCTGGACGCAGAGTCAGCGATTCGCCGCCCTTGTCCTCGAACGTGAACATCTCCTTCTGCACGATGTCGGTGAGCTCGCCGATCGAACGCTTGAACAGCGCCGTGTTCTCGACGATCGGCACGCGGATTTCCTGGTAGCCGTACGCCGCGAACAACTCTCGCGCGACACTCTCGAGCCGATGCCAGCCGGCAATGTCCGCCGGCAGCACGTCATTCATGCCACGCGGCGGCTGGATCTGTTGCTGCGTCACTCGAGCCGCTCCGCAGTCTTCAGGGAACTATCGGGTTTCACTGAGCCATCTGCCTCGATCACAAATTTCGCGCCATCGCGCCCGCCCCGGCGCGGAATGACGATCGGCCGGTCGTCGACCTGCGCGTTCACCGCAGACGCCAGCCCGAGATTCACACGCAGCGGCGGCACGCCCGCGACCGTGCGCACGCGCCCGGGCGTGCCCATGTCGAACATCAGACGCTTGCCGGTCGCGTCGTAGATTTCGGCCCACGACGGTTCGATGAACTCCAGTCGCACTCGAACTTCGCCAGCCGCCGGCGGCGAAGTCTTCGGCACCGCCTGAGCAACCGGCGCCGGCGCTGCCGCAACCGGCTCATTCACCGTCGCCGCCTCACTCACCGCCGGCTGTTGCACCGTCGGTGCAGTCACCTCGCGGGTCGTTCGGCCAATCACGCCGCGCGCCTGCAGCAACTCGAACACCAGCCACGCCAGGCCCGCGACAATCGCAATCGCAGCCGCAATCCACAGCGGCAACTTCGACACGCGTCGACGCTCGACGACCCGCACCGGCGTTGCCATCACCGCCGGAATCGGCGTCGGGTCCGGCGGCGTGCCGCCGAGCGCCTCGTAGCGCTCCAGCACCGTCGCAGGCGACAGGCCGAGGATCGTCGCGTACTTGCGCAGGTGTCCGCGCGCGTACACCGGCGCACCCAGCGCCTCGAAGCGATTGGCCTCGAGCGCCTCGATCACCCGGATGTCCAGGTGCAATTCCTCGGCAGCGTGTTGCACCGAGTAGCCGCGGCGCTCGCGCTCGGCGCGCAGCATCCCACCCGGCGTGTCCGGCCCGGCTGCCGCCGCGCCCGTTGCACCGCGGGCCGGCTCATTCATCCCGGATTCCGCTCGGACTCCAGCAGTTCCTTGGTCTGGGCGGCCTGCGGATATTCAGTCTTCAGGCGCTGCGCATAGTGTTGCGCCTGCGCCTTGTTGCCCAGCCCGCGCTCGATGCGCACGCCCAGCCACAGCGTGGCGGGATTCGTGCGCCCCACTTCGTTGTAGCGCTCGAGGAACGCTCGCGCCGACATGTATTCGGTCTGGCGATATTCGATGTCGGCCATCTGGAACAGCGCCTCACCGAACTTCGGCCTCACCGCAAGCGCCTTGCGGAAGTCTTCTTCTGCGACCTTCATGTTGCCGGCGCTGAGCGCGCAGTTGCCGGCGTTGAGGAACGCCACTTCCGGCGTCTTGTAGAGCGGATCCGCAGCAGCTTCGAGCGCGATCTTCTGGCCGCGCTCGTACTTCTTCTGCTGGCAGAGATAAACGGCGTAGTTGTTCTTGAACTCCGGATTCTTCGGCTCGAGCGAGATCGCGCGCTCGTAGTGCGACTCCGCCTTGCTCTGATCGTTGAGGCGGTTGTAGAGCATGCCGGCGACCAGGTGCGCGCGCCCGTATTTCGGGTTCTGCTCGAGCGCCTTGTCGATCTTCTCCTTCGCCTGCTGCAGGTTGCCCTTGCGCAGGTGCTCGACACCGAGCTCCAGGTTCAGCTCCGCGGCCCGCTCGGGCTGCGGCTTGGTCACCTGGTTGCCGGTGCTCGTGCATCCCCCCAGAAAAAAGCCCAGGATCACGAGGCCCCTCGTCACCATCGTCGCTGCACGCATCACGGTTGCACCGCCACTGAGATGAGCTTGGAGCCCAGGCGCACTGTCGTGCGGTCGTTGACGCGGCCGACAAGCTGGCCGCAGGCGGCGTCGATGTCGTCGCCGCGCGTGCGCCGGGTCGTCGCAATCACGCCGTTGTTGTTGAGGATTTCGCGGAACCGTTCGATCGCCGCGGCGCTCGAGCGCACGTAGCGAGTCCCAGGGAACGGATTGAACGGGATCAGATTCACTTTCGCCGGGTGGCCCTTCAGAAGCTGCACGAGCTCGTGCGCATGCTCGGGCTTGTCGTTGACGCCGTCGAGCATCACGTACTCGAACGTGATGCTGCGAGCGTTCTGCTTGTTCACGTACAGCCAGCAGGCATCGAGCAGCTCGGCAATCTTGTGCTTGCGGTTGATCGGCACGAGCTGATCGCGCAGCGTGTCGTTCGGCGCGTGCAGCGAGACAGCGAGCGCGCAGTTGGTCTCTTCGGCAAGCCGCACCATCTGCGGCACGAGGCCGGAGGTGCTGACGGTGACGCGACGGCGCGAAATGTCGAAGCCGAGGTCGTCCATCATGATCTCGGCAGCGGGCACGACGTTGCGATAGTTCGCGAGCGGCTCGCCCATGCCCATGAACACGACGTTCGTCACCACGCGATCGCCGCCGGGCGTGAAGCCGAGCTCGCGGTTCGCAAGCCACACCTGACCGACGATCTCCGCGACCGTGAGGTTGCGATTGAAGCCCTGCTGCGCGGTCGAGCAGAACGTGCAGTCCATCGCGCAGCCGACCTGGCTGGAGATGCACAACGTGCCGCGACCCGGCTCGGGAATGAACACGGTCTCGATGCCTTGGGTCCCGTCCATCGCCAGCAGCCACTTGCGTGTGCCGTCGGCGGAGACCTGCACCGTGGTGATCGACGGCGTCGAGACGACAGCGACTTCCTTGAGCCGCTCGCGGAAGCTCTTCGCCAGATCGGTCATCTGGTCGAAGTCGGCAACGCAGCGCTTGTACAGCCACTTGAGGAGCTGGCGCGCCCGGAACGGCTTCTCGCCCATTCCGACGACGAAGGCGTCCAGCTCGGCGCGCGTCAGCCCGAGCAGGTTCGTCTTCGCGGTGCTGTCGAGGGTCGCGTTCATCGCAGCAACGATCTTACCGCGTGCTCAGCGCGTACGCGGGCAGAGGTCGGCGGCCGCGAAGAAGTACGCAATCTCGGTGCGGGCGTTGTCGGCGCTGTCCGAGCCGTGCACGACGTTCTCTTCGATGCTGGTCGCCAGGTCGGCGCGGATCGTGCCCTTGTCGGCCTTCTTCGGATCGGTGGCGCCCATCAGCTCGCGGTTCCTGGCCACGGCGTTGTCGCCTTCCAGAACCTGAACGAGGATCGGGCCCGAGCTCATGTAGCGGGTCAGATCCTTGAAGAACGGACGCTCGCGATGCACGGCGTAGAAGCCTTCGGCCTGCGCCAGCGTGAGCTGCATCATGCGGGCTGCGACGATCCGCAAACCGGCCTTCTCGAAGCGGCTATAGACGTTGCCGATCACGTTCTTCTGTACGCCGTCGGGCTTCACAATCGAAAGGGTGCGTTCGAGCGCCATGAATCCTCGTCCTCGAGCTAAATAGAATCAATGAGTTAGGTATATGCCGCGGCCTGGGAACGGCCGCGCGCGGCGCAGTCTACCGGGGGAGCCCCGGAGCAGCAAGAAATCGAACGGGGACGCGAGGTTAGGTCAGACGGTGAAGGACTCGCCGCAGCCGCATTCGCCCTTCACGTTCGGGTTGCGGAAACGGAAGGCCTCGTTGAGGCCCTGCTTCACGAAGTCGACCTCAGTGCCGTCGATGTAGCCGAGGCTGGCGCGGTCGACGATCACTTTGACGCCGCGATCCTCGAACACGACGTCGTCAGCGCCGATCTCGTCGGCATAGTTCACGACGTAGGCGAAGCCGGAGCAGCCGGTCTTCTTGACCGACAGGCGCAGGCCGACGCCATGCCCGCGGCGCCCGAGGAAGGACTGGACGCGGTCGGCGGCGGCTGAGGTCAATGAGATGGACATAGGCAGGGGAAATGGCGGTCAACGCACCCGAGTCAAGGCCGGCAGCTCATTCGCATCGTGCATGAGGCCATGCCGGGAGCAAATTGTACGATCGAACCGACCTCGTGAATTGATGCATGCGTCGCATTTCACCGGCGGCGCTGCCACTCCGCGGCGAGCGCGCGGACCGCGTCCTCCAGGACCAGCAGGCGCCCGCGCTTCTCCGGCGGGAATTCCAGCTCGTCGGCGGCCTGGCGCCAGGTCCAGCGGCGCAGCTCCTCCTGCGTTGCCCCCTGGAGGCGCTCGCTCAGCAGCGAACCGGCAGCGATGCAGTGCGGGCACCCGTAGACCTCGAAGCGCAACGTGACGATGCGATCGTCCTTCACGCGTGCGCTGAGATCGAAGCGCACGCCCTGCTCCGGGTCGCCGGCGGAAGCGGCAATGATGTCGTCCGCCGCAGCGAACCGGCCCACGTTGCGGGGCCGTGCGAAATGCTCGACGACCAGCGGGTTGTAGGCTTCGCTCACGATTTGTTCTCCGCAGGAGTCGGATTCGCTGTCTGGGGTGAGTACGAGCGCAGCCGCGTCACTTCGCGCTTCACTGCGGCAATCGCCGTTTCGACCTGCTCGGCTGTCGTGAAGCGTCCGAGACTGAAGCGCAGCGAGCTCTGCGCCAGCTGATCGCTGCGCCCGAGCGCACGCAGGACGTACGACGCTTCCTCCGAAGCCGACGAGCAGGCGGACCCGGCGGAGACGGCCAGCTCGCGCAACGCGAACTGCAGGCTCTCGCCCTCGATGCCGCGGAAGCTGATGTTGAGCAAGCCCGCCACGCGCTCGTCCGGATGACCGTTCAGCTCGACGTCGCCGACGCTGGCAATGCCCGCCCACAATTTGTCTCGCAGCACGCCGATGCGCTCCACATCCTGCTGCCGATCGCGCTCCGCGATTTCGAACGCGAGGCCCATGCCGACGATCTGATGCGTGGCCAGCGTGCCCGAGCGCAAGCCGAATTCCTGGCCGCCGCCGTAGATCAGCGGCTTGAGACCGAGCGGCGGCTTGCGTCGCACATACAGCGCGCCGATGCCCTTCGGCCCGTAGATCTTGTGTGCAGTGAGCGAAAGCAGATCGACCTTCATCGCTTCGACGTTCAAGGGCAACTTGCCCGCGCTCTGCGCAGCGTCGACGTGAAACGCGATGCCGCGCTCGCGACAGATCGCACCCACTGCCGCGATGTCCTGCACGACACCGATCTCATTGTTCACGTGCATCAGCGAGACGAGCTGCGTGTCGGGGCGCAACGCAGCCTGCACCTGCTCCGGCCGCACGATGCCATCCGCACCGGGCTTCAGCCAGGTGACTTCGAAGCCTTCACGCTCCAGCTGTTTCAGCGGATCGAGTACTGCTTTGTGCTCTGTCTTGGAGGACACGAGATGTCGGCCACGGTCCGCGTTGAAGCGTGCGACACCGAAGATCGCCAGGTTGTCGGACTCGGTAGCGCCCGAAGTCCAGACGATACACTCGGGCCGCGCGCCGATTGCCTTGGCAACTTGTGCACGCGCCTTCTCGCAGAGTGCGCGCGCGCGCCGGCCGTAGTCGTGACCGGCCGAAGAAGGATTGCCCTGCTCGCCGCTCGGGCGCAGACACTCGATCATCGCGTCGGCGACGCGCGGATCGACCGGCGTCGAGGCTGCGTAATCGAGATAAATGGTCGTTACGGTGTTCACTGCTGCGCAGAATAAGAAAATTGCGTGGCGCCGTCACTCCGTGACTTCATCGCTGCGTCGCTTCGCCGGGCGGCGGCGCGCCTGAACCGCGGTGAGCACGCCGCGCAGAATGTTCATTTCGTTCTGATCGAGCAGCGCACGATTGAACAAGCGCCGGATGCGCGCCATCAGATGTCCGCCGCCGGTGCGATCGCGGAAGTCGATGTACTCCAGAACTTGCTCGAAGTGCTCGTACAGGCGCGCCATCTCCTCCGCGCTCGCCAGCGGTATCTCGCGCGGAGCGATCTCCGGCGCGCCCGGCCGGCCCGCCAGCCACAGCTCGTAGGCGAACACCTGAGCTGCCATCGCGAGATTGAGCGAGCTGTAGCGCGGATCGGTGGGAATCGTCGCCAGTAGATTGCAACGCGCGAGCTCGACATTGGTCAGGCCGATGCGCTCCGAGCCGAACACGATCGCCGCATGGCCGGAGCGGCCGGCTTGCACGATCTGCGCGGCGCAGTCGCGCGGCTCGACCAGGTCGAACGGCAAGTGTCGTTGCCGGGCGCTGGTGCCGACGACCAGACCGCAACCGGCGATCGCGTCGGCGAACTCCTCGTGGACGCGCGCGGCCTCGAGTACGTCGTCGGCGCCCGAAGCGCGCGCCGTAGCATCTGCGTTCGGAAAGAACTTTGGCCGCACTAAATGCAGTTCGGTGAGGCCCATGTTCTTCATCGCGCGCGCGACGGCGCCGATGTTGCCGGGATGATTCGGGTCGACGAGGACGATGCGGATGGACATGGGCCAAGCTATTCTACGCGCCGCCTATGCAACCGCTATTGAACATCGCCATTCAGGCCGCGCGCCGCGCCGGGGAGATCATCGTCCGGGGCATGAACCGGGTGCACCGCCTGGAGGTGCGCGCCAAGGGTCAGAACGACTTCGTCACCGAGATCGACACGGCAGCGGAACGGGACATCATCGAAACAGTGCGGCGCCGCTATCCGCAGCACGCGTTCCTCGCGGAGGAAAGCGGCCAGAGCGGCGCAGACAACGAGTTCGTGTGGATCATCGACCCGCTCGACGGCACCACGAATTTCCTGCACGGCTATCCGCAATTCGCGGTATCGATCGGCGTACAGCGGCGCGGCCGCATGGAGCATGCGGTCGTCTACGACCCGATGCGCCAGGAGCTGTTCACCGCCTCGCGCGGCGAAGGCGCGCAGCTCGACGGCAAGCGCATCCGCGTCAGTCCGCACATCGGCCTGGAGCGTGCGTTGATCGGCACGGGATTTCCCTATCGATCGAACCTGCACTGGCTCGACTCCTACATGGCGATGCTCAAGGCAGTGATGCAGGCGACAGCCGGCATCCGTCGTCCCGGCTCGGCAGCGCTCGATCTGGCTTATGTCGCAGCGGGACGCCTGGACGCATTCTGGGAGCTGGGCTTGTCGCCGTGGGATACCGCCGCGGGAACCCTGCTGATCACCGAAGCCGGCGGCATGGTCGGCCGCCTGAACGGCGGTGAATACAAACAAGAGGGCGACATCGTCGCCGGCAGCCCCAAGGTGTACGCGCCGCTGCTGGAATTGCTCGCGCCGCACGTTCCGGAAGAGCTTCGTTAAACCATGAGCACAAATCGCGCGCCGCGCGCGCGGCGCCTCGCTTTTGCCCGAGTGCTCCGCTAGAGTGCCGCGCATCGCAGCGCCACAGTAGCCAGGCAATGGAGCCAGTACAGTCATGCTGAAGAACCTGCTCGCGGTCAAATCCGTCCAAGAACTCGCAGCCGAAAGCGAAAAAGGCGAGCTGCGCAGATCGCTGGGCCCGGCCGCGCTGACGGCAATCGGCATCGGCGGCATCATCGGCACCGGCATCTTCGTTCTCACCGGCCTCGCTGCTGCCCAGCACGCCGGCCCCGGAATCGTCCTGTCCTTCATCATCGCCGGCATCGGCTGCGTCTTCGCCGCCCTGTGCTACGCCGAGTTCGCCGCGATGATTCCCGTGTCCGGCAGCGCTTACGCGTACTCCTACGCGACGCTCGGCGAAGGCGTCGCGTGGTTCATCGGCTGGAACCTGGTGCTCGAATACCTGTTCGCGGCCTCGACCGTCTCGGTCGGCTGGTCGCGCTATCTCGTCAAGCTGCTCGAAGAATTCAACATCGGGTTTCCGGCGGCGCTCAGTAGCGCGCCGGTGGACTACTCGGTCGAGAAAGGCTTCTTCGCCACCGGTGCAATGTTCAACCTGCCGGCCGTGCTCATCGTCACCATCGTCACCGTCATCCTGGTGCTCGGCATCCGCCAGTCGTCGACGACGAACGCGATCGTGGTCGCCATCAAGGTCGCCATCGTCGTGCTGGTGATCGGCTTCGGTGCGTTCTACATCACTGCCGACTACTGGCATCCGTTCATTCCGGAGAACACCGGCAACTGGGGCCAGTACGGATGGAGCGGCGTCATCCGCGCCTCCGGCATCATCTTCTTTGCCTACATCGGCTTCGACGCGGTCTCGACCGCGTCACAGGAAGCGAAGAATCCGCAGCGCGACGTGCCGACCGGCATTCTCGCCAGCCTCATCATCTGCACGATCCTGTACATCCTGATGTCCGGCGTGCTCACCGGCATGCTCGAATATCCCAAGCTGAACGATGCCGCGCCGGTCGCGGCCGCGCTTCAAGCTCATCCGGAGCTGCGCTGGCTGACGATCCCCGTCGTCTTCGGCGCGCTCGCAGGCCTCACGTCCGTAATCCTGGTGATGATGCTGGCGCAGTCGCGCATCTTCTATTCGATGTCGCGCGATGGCCTGTTGCCGCCGCGATTCCGTGCCTGTCATCCCGAGTGGAAGACGCCCGTGTTCTCCACGGTGCTGACAGGTATCGGCGCCGGCTTGATGGGCGGACTGTTGCCGCTCAACGTGCTCGGCGAGCTCGTGTCGAGCGGCACGCTGCTGGCCTTCGTCACGGTCTGCATCGGCATCATGGTGCTGCGCGTGACCAAGCCCGAGCTGCCGCGGCCGTTCCGCGTCAAGGGCGTGTGGTTCGTCGGCATCATGGGCACGCTGTTCTGCGGCCTGATGCTCGCCAGCCTGTTCATGACCGGCGGCACCTGGTACCGGATCGTCGGCTGGACCGTCATCGGCGCGTTCGTCTACTTCGGCTACGGCTACAAGCACAGCACGCTGCGCAACGGCGGCGCGAGCCGCGCGGCCAAACCCGGCCCGGTCAGCCCGGCCACCAAATAAACCTCAGCTCGGCAGGAGCGTTGCCATGAACCAGGTGTGGCTCGTGATGTTCGGCGTCACGATCACACCCTGGAAGCTGGTCGGCTATATCGGCGTCTTCCTGTTCGCCGGCCGCTGGTTCGTGCAGCTCGCAGCGTCGCAGGCGCACGGCAAAGTCGTGATGCCGCGGCTGTTCTGGTACATGAGCGCGCTCGGCAGCGTGATGCTGCTGTCGTACTTCGTGTTCGGCAAGAATGATTCGGTGGGGATATTGTCGAATCTGTTTCCGCTGTTCGTGGCGCTGTACAACCTCTGGCTGGACATCAAGCACAGGGAACGGATCGCGGAGTCGGGCTGAGCCCGACTCTTATTCTTCTTCTCCCTCCAACTTCTTCCTCAGCTTCACCGGCTCCATCTTCTTCCTCACGCGGATGTTCAGCATCTCCACCGCCACCGAGAACGCCATCGCGAAGTAGATGTAGCCCTTCGGGATGTGGAAATCGAGGCCCTCCCCGACCAGCGCCACGCCGATCAGGATCAGGAACGACAGCGCCAGCATCTTGATCGTCGGATGACGGTCGACGAAATCGCCGATCGGGCCCGCGAGGAACATCATCACGATCACGGCGACGACCACCGCCGCGATCATCACTTCCACGTGATCCGCCATGCCGACTGCCGTGATCACGGAGTCGAGCGAGAACACGATGTCGATGATCGCGATCTGCACGATCACGCTGGTGAAGGTGGCGCGGATGCGCGCCTCCGGGTGCGATTCGTCGCCCTCCAGGCCGCCGTGAATCTCCAGCGTGCTTTTCGCGAGCAGGAACAGGCCGCCGCCGATCAGGATCACGTCGCGGCCCGAGATGCCGATCGAAGCGACCGAGAACAGGTCCGCCGACAGGCTCATCACCCAGGTGATCGACAGCAACAGCAGGATGCGCGTCAGCATCGCGAGCGCCAGGCCGATCGTGCGCGCACGCTGCTGCACCGACTTCGGCAAGCGGCCGACCAGGATCGAAATGAAGATGATGTTGTCGATGCCGAGGACGATCTCGAGCGCGGTCAGCGTTGCGAAGGCGAGCCAGGCTTGCGGGTCGCTGAGCAGCTCCATGGCGCTACTGCGGCGTCCGCGGCTCGCGGCGCGTCGACCACATCGACGCAGCGATGCCGATCGCCAGGAAGCCGACGATCACGCCGAGCGAAATTGCGTGCGGAATCTCGAAGTGGTGGTGCAGCAGCATCTTCACGCCGACGAAGCCGAGGATGAAGATCAGGCTGACCTTGATGTACTTGAACATCGCCATCAGGCCGGCGATCGCGAAGTACAGCGAGCGCAGGCCGAGGATCGCGAATGCGTTCGAGGTGAAGACGATGAACGGCTCCTGCGTCACCGCGAAGATCGCCGGGATCGAGTCGACCGCGAACACGACGTCCGCGAAGTCCACCAGCAACAGCGTCACGAACAATGGCGTCGCTGCGCGCGCGCCGTCCACGAATGTGAAGAAGCGCTCGCCATCGAGCTTGTCCGTGACCGGATAGACGCGCCGCGCGATGCGCACGAGCACGCTCTTGCCCGGATCGAACTGCTCCTCTTCGCTCCCGAACATGCGCCACGCCGAATACAGCAAGATCGCGCCGAACAGGTAGAAGGTCCAGTCGAAGTTGTGGATGAGCGCGGCGCCCGCCGCAATCATCGCGCCGCGTAACACGATCGCGCCGACGATGCCCCAGAACAGCACGCGGTACTGGAACTGCGCCGGGATCTTCATGTACGTGAAGATGATCGCGATCACGAAGATGTTGTCGACCGACAGCGACCACTCGAGCAGGTAGCCGGTCACGTACTGGATGGCCGCTTCGGCGCCATCCGGCGGGTCCTCGCCGAGCGCATGCCAGCCGAACCACTGGTACTCGTAAACGCCGTAGACCAGGCCGGCGAAAGACAGCGCGACGATGATCCACACGACCGTCCAGCCGAGCGCTTGCCGCACCCGCATGGCCTTGGCCTCGCGATGCAGGACGCCGAGGTCGAGCGCGAGAACGCCGATGAAGATCGCGAAGAAGCCGAGCCAGATGAGCCAGTTCATGGCGTCATGGCATGGCGTCTACTTTGGAGGTTTCCTCTTTATGCTCCATCAGGTCGCGCGCCGAGAGCTTCATGTCCAGGGCCAGCGCTCCGGCGACGTAGATAGAGGAATAGGTGCCGACGATGATGCCGATCGTCAACGCCCAGGAGAAGCCGCGCAGCGTCTCGCCGCCCATGATGAGCAGCACGACCACGACCAGGAGCGTCGCGCCGCTGGTGATGATCGTGCGCGACAGCGTCTGGTTGATCGAGGCGTCCATCACCTCTTCCGAGCTGGCGCGCCGGGTCTTGTGGAAATTCTCGCGCACGCGGTCGAACACCACGACCGTGTCGTTGAGCGAGTAGCCGATGACCGCGAGGATCGCCGCGAGCACCGCCAGGTCGAAAGTGATCTGCGTGACCGCGAAGAAGCCGAGGATGATCATCGGATCGTGCAGCGTGGCGATGATCGCGCTGATGCCCATCTTCCACTGGAAGCGGACCCAGGTGTACAGGCCGATCAGCAGGAAGGTGAACAGGATGGCGAGGCCGCCCTGGTTGGTCAGCTCCTTGCCGACCTGCGGGCCGACCACTTCGGCGCGCTGCAGCTTCACCTGCGGATCCACCTTCTGCAGCTCTTCGGTCACTGCCTTGCTGACCGCGTTGACGTCCTGGTTCTCCTGCGGCAGAAGCCGCACGGCGACCGTGCGGTCATCGCCGAAGTTCTGCACCTGCGGGTGAGTGAATTTTCCTTCCAGGGTCTGGCGGGTCTTGTCGAGGTCCGCCTTCTGCGGGTACTGGAACTCCAGCACCACACCGCCGGTGAAATCGATGCCCAGGTTCAGCCCGTGCCAGAACAGCAGCACGATGGACGCGATGATCGCGACGATGGACACGCCGTACCACATGCGGCGGGTGTGCATGAACGGGTACGTCGTGACTTTGTGGAAGAACTCCATGGTGCGATGTTCCCAGCGAATGAATCAGATGGGCAGGTGCGCCAGGCGAGTCCTTCGACCCCAGATCCAGTGGACCAGCGCGCGGCTGCCGACCACCGACGTGAACAGCGACGTTGCGATGCCGAGCGTCATCACGATAGCGAAGCTGCGGATCGTGCCGGTGCCGAACGCGAACAGCACGACACCTGCAATGAGCGTCGTGACGTTCGAGTCCGCAATCGTCGCGAACGCCTTCTCGAAGCCGGCGTTGATCGCCGCGAGCGGCGAGTTGCCGGAGCGCAGCTCTTCACGAATACGTTCGTAGATCAGGATGTTCGCATCGACCGCGATACCGAGGTGGAACACGACCGCCGCGATGCCGGGTAACGAGAGCGACGCCTGCAGCAGCGACAGCAGGCCCACGGTCAGCACCAGATTCACAGCGAGCACCGCATTGGCGATCCAGCCGAACGCACGGTAGTACATCGCCATGAAGGCGAACGTCAGGACCAGGCCGACGGCCATCGCATGCCAGCCGCGACGGATGTTGTCCGCGCCGAGGCTCGGACCGACCGAACGCTGCTCCACGATCGTCTGCGGAGCCGCGAGCGCGCCGGAGCGCAGCAGCAGCGCCAGTTCGCGCGCTTCGTTGGCCTGCAAGCCGGTGATGCGGAATCTCGACGACAGGACGCTCTGAATCGTCGCCGCGCTGATGACGTCTTCCTCGGTGCAGATCGAGCCGCTGCGGACGCCCTTGCACTGCTCGCCTTCGGCGAGCTGCTTCTTGGCGATGTACACGACGGCCATGCGCTTGCCGACGTTGTCGCGCGTTGCATTGAGCATCGACTGGCCGCCGCGCGCATCCAGCGTCACGTCGACCTGCGGCTGACCTTCCTGGAAGGAGGACTTCGCATCCGTCAACTGCTCACCGGTCGCTATGACGTCGCGCTTGAGGAGGATCGGGCGGCGGGGCTGCCCGCCCTCGGCACGGTGGTAATAGAGCTTCGAGCCGATCGGAATGCGTTTGCTCTGCTCCGCGTCGTACGCATTGCCGGTCTCGTCGACGAGGCGGAATTCCAACGTCGCGGTCGCGCCGAGCACGCGGATCGCCTCGTTCGGATCCTGCACGCCGGGAAGCTGCACGACGATGCGGTTCGCTGCCTGGCGGGTCACGATCGGCTCGGCGATGCCGAGCGCGTCGACGCGATTGCGCAGCGTGGTGATGTTCTGCTCGATGGCCACGTCCTGGCGCCGCTTGATCTCGGCGGGCGTCATGCGAATTTCGACGTACGAACCGTCCGCCCCCTCGCCCGAGGTGACCAGCAGACTGCCGTCCGGCGCCTTTAAAGCGTCCATCGCCGCTTGCAGGTCCGATGCGTTGCGCAGAACCACGCGCACGTAGTCCTTGCTCGCGCTGTCTTTGGCCGAACTATCCTTGCCGGAAGTGACCGCGCTGTACGGCAGCTTCTTTTCGCGCAGTGTCGTGCGCACGTCGCGCTCCATGCGCTCGACCGACTGCGCCAGCGCGCCCTGGATGTCGACCTCGTACACGAAGTGCACGCCGCCACGCAGGTCGAGGCCGAGGCTCATAGGCTTCATGAAGGGGATGTGGCGCATCCACTCCGGCATCCGGGTCACGCTCGACAGCGCGACGAGGTAGTCACCCGAAGTACCTTTGATGATGGCGTCGCGCGCGGCAGCCTGCTGCTGCGGATCGGCGAAGCGCACCACCAGCCGGTCCTTCTGCAGATACGAGACCTCCGGCGTGATTTTCTGCGCCTCGAGGACTCCGAGCACGCGCTGCTGCGCGGCCTGGTCCATCGCGACGCGATCGTTGCGCGACAGTTGCAACGCGGGGCCTTCGCCGAAGACGTTCGGCAGCGCGAGCAAGGTCCCGGACACCACAACGATGATGACCAGCCAATACTTCCAGCGGGAGAAGTGATACATGGAGTTTCAGCGAAGCCGGGACGTCAGAGGCTCTTCAGCGTGCCCTTGGGCAGCACCTGCGCGACCGTGGCGCGCTGGATCTTGACGTTCACGCCGTCGGAGATCTCCAGCGTCAGGTATTGCTCGCCCAGCTGCGTGACCTTGCCCAGGATGCCGCCGTTGGTGACGACCTCCGCGCCCACCTCGAGCGCCGCAACCAGGGCCCGGTGCTCCTTGGCGCGCTTGGTCTGCGGGCGAATCAGGAGGAAATAGAAGACCACGAACATCAGGATCAGGAACGGGATCTGCATCAGGGCGCCGGATTGCCCGGACGCGCCGCTTTGCGCCTGTGCGGCAGCGGTGGAAATCAGCCAGTCCATAGTGAGTGCCTGTGGAAAAGAGCGGCGCATTATACACAGGCGCTGCCGGCCCATCCCGCAGAGAAGCAGGGGGGCGGGAATGTACACTCTGCGCACCCCAGTTCCCGCCGGGATGCGTGCCCTCCATGAGCTCCAGCCAAGTCCTCGTCATCCTCCTGCTCATCCTCCTCAACGGCTTTTTCGTGCTGTCGGAGATGGCCCTGGTATCGGCCAAGCGCTCCCGGCTGCTGACGGCCGCCGAACAGGGCGTGCGCGGCGCAAAGTCGGCGATTGCGCTGCTGGAGGACCCCACGACGCTGCTGTCGGCGATCCAGATCGGCATCACTTTGATCACGATCTTCACCGGCCTGTACGGCGGCGAGATCTTTGCGGGACCGCTGGCCGAGAAGCTGACCGGCTACGGCGTGGCGGCGGAATACACGGAAGAGCTCGCCAAAGGCATCGTGGTGCTGATCATCACGTTCGTCACGCTCATCGTCGGCGAGATCGTGCCGAAGCGGGTTGCGCTGCTGCACGCCGAGACGCTGGCGCTACGGGTCGCCCCGCTCATGCGCGTGCTTGCCCGAATTACCGCCCCGGCAGTCTGGTTGTTGCGAGTGGCGGTGAATGCGTTCCTCAAGATCCTGCCGGTTTCCGCCGCGCCCCAGGCGGCGGTCACTGAAGACGACGTGCGTGCGCTGGTAGCGGAAGGCACGCGCGCCGGCGTGTTTCTCGCCTCCGAGCGCCGCCTGGTCGAAGGCGTGCTGGCGCTCGCCGATCGCAAGGTCGGCTCGATCATGATCCCGCGCCAGGACATCATCTGGCTCGACATCGACGAGCCGATCCAGGTGGTGTGGCAGCAGGCGAAGTCGAGCGGTCACGCGCGCTTTCTCGTGGCCCGCGAGAAGTTCGAGAACCTGCTCGGCATGATCACGCTCGCGAATCTCAGCGAGGCCGTGCACCGCGGCGTGCTCGACCCCGACCGCGATCTCGAGCCGCCGCTGCACATCCCCGATTCGATCTCGGTGTTGCAGCTCCTGGATCAATTTCAGAAGTCGAGCACGCACCTGGCGGTGGTGACGGACGAGTACGGCGAGATCGAAGGTATCACGACGCCGATCGACATTCTCAAAGCCATCGCCGGCGAGCTGCCGGAGCTCGGCAGCCGCGAGCGCCCCGAGGCGCTGCAGCGCGAAGACAACTCATGGCTGGTCGACGGTCACCTGCCGATCGAAGAGCTGCAGCGGCGGCTGAATCGCCGCGACATGGTCGGCCGCGACTATCACACCGTCGCCGGCTTCGTGCTGGCGCGCCTCGGCCGCATCCCCAAAGCCGGCGACACCCTGACGTGGCGCGACCTGAAGGTGGAAATCGTCGACATGGACGGCGTCAGGATCGACAAGATCCTTCTGAGTCGGGCTGAAACCCGACCTACAGCGCGCTAACTGACATTTGTGGACGACGCCTCGTCCTTCTGCTGGTGCTCTTCCAGCCACTCGCGCCAGATCGCCAGCGACACTGCCAGCAACACCGGCCCGATGAACAAACCCACCAGCCCGAACGCAAGCACGCCGCCAAGGACACCAAACACGACCAGCAGGAACGGCATCCGGGTCGCATTCGAGATGACCATCGGCCTGACGAGATTATCCACCCAGCTCACGACCAGCGTGCCCCACACCAGCAGGAAGATGCCGTGCCCCACGTTGCCGTTGACGAGCATCCACAACGTCAAGCTCCCCCACACCAGCGGCGCACCGAACGGAATCAACGCGATCAACACCGTGATCGCGCCCATCAGCACCGGCGCCTCGACCCCGGCGAAGAAATAGCCGATGCCTGCGACCGTGCCCTGCGCGATGGCACCGAGAATCAGCGCATACACCACTGCCTGGGTCGTCGCGCCGATCGCATCGAGATAGTCGTGCACGCGCGGCCCGAGAATTCCTTCGAGGATGGCGCGCGCCTCGCGCACCAGTCGCGGCCCGTCGCGCAGCAGGAAGTACATCGACAGCACGGCGAAGAACAACTTCGCGACGTTGCGGCCGACGCCGCCGATCAGCTTCGACATTTCGATGGACGACTGTTCGAGCGTCAGCACTAGCTGCTCGCGAATTGCAGTCGGATCGGCCGATAGCTGCTCCAGGGTGTTCTGCGCCCACGCGCCGATCCACGGCAGATCGCGCAGCGCCGGCGGCAACGAAGGTTTCGCAGCAAGGAAAGCCTGCACCTTCGCGTAGCCGCTGACTGCCTCGACGCGCACCATCAGGATCAACCAGACGAGCGGCACGATGATGGCCAGCGTGACGAGCAATGACGTCAGCAGTGCTGCTACGCCGTTGCGCCCGCGCACGGCGCGCACGATGCGCTGGTGCAGCGGCCAGCTCACATAAGAAAGGATCGCGCCCCAGATCAGCGGCACGATGAACGGCCGCAGCACGGTGAACGTGAGCAGCACGATCCCGAAGATCAGGGCTGCGACGAGAACGCGTCGAAACCAGGGTGCGGTCGGAAGATCGGCGAGCATGCGGTGCGCGTCAGTCGCTTTGGGTCCGGCGGGCGTAGAAGTCGGCCACGAATGCGTCGAATCGTCGTTGTTCGATCGCCGCACGCATGGACTGCATCAGGGACAGGTACTGGTGGAGATTATGAATGGTGCCGAGGCGCGCGGCCAGAATCTCGCCGCACTTGTCGAGGTGCCGCAGATAGGCGCGGCTGTAGTTGCTGCACGTGTAGCACGAGCAGGCAGGATCGAGCGGCGCCGTATCGGACTCGTAGCGCGCGTTGCGGATCTTCAGCACGCCGGTCGACGTGAACAAATGACCGTTGCGCGCATGCCGTGTCGGCATGACGCAGTCGAACATATCCATGCCGCGCCGGACTGCCTCCACCAGGTCCTCGGGCGTGCCGACGCCCATCAAATAGCGCGGGCGGTCCGTCGGCAGGTGCGGCTCGATCGCATCGAGCATCTTCTCGCGTTCTTCCTTCGACTCACCGACGGCCAGGCCGCCGACCGCGTAGCCATCGAAGCCGATGCGCACGAGACCGGCCAGCGACTCCTGGCGCAAGCCCGGAAACATGCCGCCCTGCACGATGCCGAACAGCGCATGCGGATTCTGCAAGCGCTCGAACTCTGCGCGGCTGCGCTCGGCCCAGCGCAGCGACAGCTCCATCGACTTGCGCGCAGCTTCTTCCGTCGCGGGATACGGCGTGCACTCGTCGAAGATCATCGCGACGTCCGCGTCCAGGTCGCGCTGGACCTGCATCGAACGCTCCGGTGTCAGCAGCACGGCATCGCCGTTGACCGGCGAGCGGAAGTTGACGCCCTCCTCCGTGATCTTGCGCATCGTCTCGAGGCTGAACACCTGGAAGCCGCCCGAGTCGGTGAGGATCGGCCGCTCCCAGTGCATGAAGCGATGCAAGCCGCCGTGTGCGCGGACGACATCCATGCCCGGCCGCAGCATCAGATGAAACGTGTTGCCGAGCACGATCTGCGCGCCGTTTTCGATCAGCTCTTCCGGCGTCATCGCCTTGACCGTGCCGTACGTGCCGACCGGCATGAACGCCGGCGTCTCCACGTCGCCGCGAGCGAACGACATGCGTCCGCGCCGCGCACGGCCGTCGGTGGTCATCAGCGCGAACTTCATGCACGCTCCAGGAACATCGCGTCGCCGTAGCTGAAGAACCGATAGCGCTCGTTTACTGCATGTCGGTAGGCCTGCATGACTGCATCGTAGCCTGCGAACGCGCAGACGAGCATCAGCAATGTCGACTCCGGGAGATGGAAATTGGTCAGCAGCGCATCGACGACTGCAAAGCGAAAGCCGGGCGTGATGAACAGCCGCGTCTCGCCGGAGAACGGCGCCAGTCGTCCATTCTGTGCTGCCGATTCGAGGCTCCGAACGACAGTCGTGCCGACTGCGATGACTCTTCCTCCAGCGACATGCGTTCGCTCGATCGCTGCACATACGTCAGCGCTGATAGTCACGCGTTCGGCGTGCATGCGGTGCTCGGCGAGATTGTCGACGCGCACTGGTTGGAAGGTCCCCGCGCCAACATGCAATGTCACGAACGCGGAGCTGACTCCCATATCGCGACAGCGCGCGAGCATCGCTTCGTCGAAGTGCAAGCCGGCGGTAGGCGCCGCGACGGCGCCCGGCTCGCGCGCATAAACAGTCTGATAGCGCGTGGCATCATCTGCCTCGGCTGCGCGCTCGATGTATGGCGGGAGCGGCATCGAGCCGTGCTGTTCGAAAAAAGTCAGCGGGTCCGTGCTCAGCTCCAACTCGAACAGATCGTCGCGACGACCGACATAGACAGCTTGCACGCCGCCGGGCAACGACACCGGCACGTCGCTGCGCAGCGGCTTGCTTGCGTGTGCGTGCGCGAGGATGCGACGTCCTTCGAGCACACGCTCGAGCAGAATTTCCACTTGCCCGCCTGTCGGCTTGCTGCCGACAACTCGCGCCGGAATCACGCGCGTATCGTTGAAGACGAGCAGATCGCCGGCGCGCAGCAGCGACGGCAGATCGGTGAAGTGCAGATCGTGCAGGCGCCCGCTCGCGCGCTCCAAATGCAGCAAGCGGCTCCCCGATCTCTCGATCGGGGGCCGCTGTGCAATCAGATCTTCAGGCAGGTCGTAGGCGAAGTCGGCGCGCCGCATTGGGCGCGCACGGTAGACTACACGCGCTCATCCGGCAACGGCGGCGCCGGCAGCGTCACCGGACCCGGCCCTTCGATGCGGAGCCCCGGGCCTCCCGGCGGCATCACAGGCATCGCTTCGATCACTCCCTCGGGCCCATAGCGAAAGCCGCGCTCGAAGCGAGCACCGTCGAGGCGCTTCTCCCACGCATCCTCCGGCACCGTGACCTCGAACGACATCTTCTTCTTCGTGCGCAGGATGTTGAGCTTCAGCTTCTCGCCGGGTTGATACGACGACAGGATCCGCAGCGCATGCGACGGGCTCGCCGGCACGCGTCCGTCGATGTCGACGATCACATCGCCATCTTCGAGCTTCAGGCGGCTGTCGCCCGGCGCACGCACGACCAGCAGACCGGTCTCAGTGCCGAAGTACTGCCCGAGCTTCGCCGTCATCGGCACCAGCTCCGCCGAACCGAACACACCTTCGCCGCGCATGAACACGAAGTCCGGCATGCGCGGCATGGGACCGATGCCCGCCATCGGCGGGACCATCCTCGTGAAGAAGTGATCCTGCAGCGCCTGTGCAACCAGGCTTGCCTTCACGACTTTGTTGTCGCGGCGGTAGCTCAGCGCGACGGTGTCGCCCGGCTTGACCTTGCGCATCTCGCTCAGCAGCTGATCGCGCGCCGACTCCTCATCCGTGCTCTTGAGTGCCTTGCCGTTGATCTCCGTGAGAACGTCGCCTGCCTTCAGACCAGCGCCTGCGGCGGCACCGCCCGGGCTTACGCTGATCACTTCGACACCGCCGCCCTTCACCTCGTCGTTCGGTCCCAGGTTGATTCCCAGGACCGCGCGCGGCGGACCGCCAGCCATCACCCTGCCGAACGTGCGCGTGTAAGGCACGACGTCGTCGGATAAAGACATGCTGAGGTTCGCGACTTCGCGCGCGGCCTCGTCGAGCCGCTTGCGTGCGTCGACGAGCTTGCGCTCCAGCTCCGCCTGCGTCTTCGGGTCTTTCTCCTTCGACTTGGTGTCCTGCTCGGCTGCGCCGGCGCCGGCGGCGACTGCCAGCAGCGCCGCAAACGTCAGCGCAGCGAACACTCTCGGTCTGTTGCTCATTACGATGCTCCTGTCGAATGCGATCAGAAAGAAACTCCGCCTTCGGCGTAGCGCACCTTCACCAGCGAATCCATCAGCTCGACGCGCTCGCGCCACAGGCGCCGCGTCTGCTCCTCGTTCAAGCCGCTGTCCTGTGCGTCGGACAGCTGAAAATCCAGCCACTGAATGCGGTCCTCGATCGTGTCGATCATCGCCGCGGTCGACACGCGCTCGATGCGCGGCCGCTCCGGCAGCTTCTGGAACAGGCCATCGAGCTGCTGCGAACGGGCGACCAGCTCCGGCACGCGTGCCGTCTCGGTGACATCCGTCGGATGCTGAACCGGCTCAGCCTTGCGGCCGGCGACCGTCGGCGCTGTCCCGTCGCGAAGCGCGACGAAGAAGATCGCCGTCAACGTCACGAACGCAACCGCAGCGACCAGCCGCGCCGACACGATGCGACGCGGAGCAGCCGCAGGCCGCGCCATCACACGTTGGATTTCCTTGAACGACGACGGCGCATCGAGTTGCGGCAGCGACAGCAGCTTCGCTCGCGTCTCGCGCAACTTGCGCAGCTCAGCCGAACAACGCGCGCACTCTGCCACGTGCGCCGCAGTCGCGGCATCCACGGGCTCGCCGTCGCGCAAGCTCAGCAAATGGTCGATAGATGCGTGCATGGCAAGGACTCGGACTCGGGATCGAGCAGCTCGCGCAGGCGCTGGTGCGCGCGCGCAAGCTGCGACTTGGAAAAACTGGCGGTGCGACCCGTCAGTCGTGCGATTTCTCCGTGCGTGTAGCCTTCGACGTCGTGCAACCACACGACCGTGCGCGTCAGCGGCGGCAACGACGCGAGCGCGAGCTCGACATCGTGCTTCGCCTGCACCTGCGCATCCGGCCCGGACGCGGCGTCGACCAGCAAGTCGGCGATCGGCTCGTTCTCGTCGGCATCGAGATACGCGAAGCTGCGATGCCACGGCGAACGCAAATACATCAGGCACTTGTTCACGGCAATCGCCCGCACCCAGCCGCCGAACGCGCCGTCACCGGAGTAGCTGCGCAAGCTGCGCAGGATCTCGATGAACGTCTCCTGGAACAGCTCGTCGGCAATCGCCGGCCGGGCGATCAGGCGCCGGATCAGCGAGTAGATCGGCCGTTGGTACGAACGGTAGATCGCCTCCTGGGCACGCAGGTCGCCGTCGCAGGCCGCGCTGATCATTTCCGCCGTGACTTCTATTCCCGCGAATTGCGACATGTTGCAGCTTAGATGCTGCTGTTCAGGAAAAGGTCGCAGGATCGCTTAAGCGATTGAAAGGTAATGGTGGTGCCCGAGGTCGGAGTCGAACCGACACGCTTTTAACGGCGGCGGATTTTCCTACCACTTCGGCTTTCGCCGCGTCGCGCGGGATCACCCGCGGGTTCGTGGTCTGGAGCACGCCTTCACCCTAGCTGTTCGCCTTAGGTGCCCGCCGTCTGCTCTCTACACCTTCCCCGGTCGCTGACCGGGGCTTGGCTCGGCGTTAGCTCGAGCATCGTTGCTCAGGGCCTTCACCGAGTTTGACGGGCTTCACCTCGGGGATTTCTCCGCGAGGGCTCAAGTTGTGTTGTCTGAGTCCGCTGCGTCTACCAATTCCGCCACTCGGGCATCGAGGGGGGCGCAGTATAGAGGCGGCGGCGCCGGGACTCAAAATACGATGTCCGGAATGATTGATCGGCGTCGGGCCGAGCGGCGCGACGCGGCGACGCGGCGCCTAACATGGCCCACATCATGAGGAAGGTAGTCGCCATCGGCTGCGTCGCAGTGCTGGCCTGTTCGCGAACCGCTGCGGCCGAGCACGGGGCGCGCGATCTACAAGGAATCTGGACCGGGGGAACGCTGACCCCTCTCGAGCGACCGCCCAACCACGCGGAGGGCGGCACGCTGGTCGTCGAGAGCAGCAACTTCAACGGCAAGGGATGGATTGCGACCGGGCGCAACTGGGGTCGGCTCTACGGCGTGCCGTCGACGCCGCAGCTGCGCATAAAGGAGCGCTTTACGCGCGTGGATGCGAAAACATTGAACTACCGCATCTACGAATACGCCTGCCACGAGGGCAACCAGGCCATCGAGCTCATCCTGCGCGGCGCCCGGACGCAGGAGCGGGACGCCTCAGGCTGAGCGCCCTACTTGTTCTTTTCTGTCTCGCGTGCGCCCGCCAGGATTCCCGGCAACGCATAGTTGCCTTCGTGGCACGCGTATTCGTACAGCGGCGTGTCGATCGCGTTCAGCGGCACCTGCCCGCCCCACGATTGCGTGAAGATCTCCGGATCCTCGACCTTGAACTCGTACAGGATCGTGCGCGGACCGGTGCGCGTGAAGCGTTCGATCACCTTGAGGTTCTCGCTCGACGGCACATAGCGATAGGTGCCGCCGCCACCTATTGATATGTATTGCTCCTTGCGCAGACGCGAGGTCTCGACCACGAGCGTCTCGCCCTCCCAGCGGCCGAGCGAGTGTCCCATCCACGGACGCAGGCCGGCAGGCAGCGGCTTGTTGTCGAGGTGAATGAGCCGAACGTCGTGCGGCATCTCGACCAGGATCATCACCGTGTCGCCGGTCTGCACGATCTGGTAATTGCTGTTGTACATGACCGGCAGCATCGGCGGTCCGGATGCATTGCCGAACGCGAGCAGGCAACGTTCGCCGAGCGGCCGCTGCTCGGGTCCGTCGTAGCCGCGCCGCTCCGCCGCGCTCACCAGCTTTTGCGCATCGGGTCGCAACTCGGGCACGCGGCCTTGCGGCGGATCGACGATCAGCGAGCTGCGATGCTCGCCGTTGACGATCGCAACCTGCGTCCCGAAGTCCGCCCAGAACATGTTGTAGCCGCCGACGGCTTGCCCGGCGCGCTGCACTTCGTTCGGATCGCTCGGCGCGCTCGCCTCCTGCATCCGGCGCGCCATCTGATTCTCCATCGCCTTGGCTTCGGCCTCAGACAGCACCAGCTTGTTGCCGAGCGACGCGGGCCGCTCGACCGGCGTCAACGTCGCGTTGGTCCAGAAGCCCTGTAGATCGGGCTGACCGTCGCTGGTGCGCGGCGCCTTGTAGGTGTCCGCAGCGGCGGTCATGCAAGCGAACAGAACGGAACTCGCCACGGCGATCGACAATTGGATTGCAGCGCTCATGCGCGCGATCATACGCGCCGCTTAAGTCAACGAGCGTCAGGAGGCCAACCATGAAAACGCACGTTTACACCACTGCCCTGTCCGCGCTGCTGCTCCTCGGAACGAGCCTCGCCTTCGCCGGCGACTCCAAGGTATCGCTGACCGGAGCAGATGAAGTGCCTGCGGTGCAGACGGCAGCGACCGGCACGGGAACGATCACCGTCGGCGCCGACAAATCCGTCAGTGGCAGCGTCAAGACCAAAGGCATCGATGGGATCGCCGCTCATATTCACCAGGCCGCTGCCGGCAAGAACGGTCCGCCGATCGTCGCTCTGGAAAAAACCGGCGATGGCGTCTGGAGCGTGCCGAAGGACTCGAAACTCACCGACGAGCAACTCGCGGCCTACAAGGCCGGCGAGCTGTACGTCAACGTGCACAGCGCCGCGCACAAGGGCGGCGAGATCCGCGCCCAGCTCAAACCGTAGCGCTCACAGTACGGCGGGTGCCAGCTCCGGGAAGACTTTCGAGACTTTGCTGAGCAGGTACTCGCCGTAAGTGCCCTGCATCGTGTGCGGATCGATGCGATCCCAGCGCACGTTCGTGTGCGGCTGGCTCGTGTCCGGCACGACGCCGGGGAGCGGCTCGAGCTTCGCGTCGAAGGAAGGATCGAGGAACAGCACCATCGACAGCCGCTCGCGCGCGCTCAGGTTTTTCGCACGATGGAGTGCCGAGAGATAACGGCCGTTGGTGAGCCGCTCCAGCATGTCGCCGACGTTGCAGACCAGCGAACCGGCGAGCGGCGGAACGTCGAGCCAGCGATCGCGATTCAACACCTGCAGACCGCCGACAGCATCCTGCTGCAGCAGTGTGAGCAATCCATAGTCCGTGTGCGCGCCGACACCCCACCCTTCGCGCGCAGCTTCATCGGGCGGGTAACGGAAGATCCGGAATAGCACCGTTGGATCCGCGGTGAACTGTCGCCGGAAGTAGTCGGCATCGAGACGCAGACCTTCCGCCATCAGCGACAAGACCTGCTGGCCTGCATTCTCGAGCGCGCTCATGTATTCGAGCACGCTCGAGCGAATGCTCGGGACATCGGGAAACAGGTTCCGCCCATGCATCGGTATTCCGGCACGCACGCGCGGGTCGCTGTCGTCGAGCTCGGTGCCGAAATACAGACCTTCCTTGAGGTCCGGCTGTCCGGACGTGAGCTCACCGCCAACCGGGAAGTAGCCACGCCAGGCGCGGCCGCCGCGTGACATATGGATCTGCATCTTCTCCGCCTGGTCGCGCGCGAAGAACTCGCGCGCCAGCGTGAACAGTCCGTCCGCCGATCGCGCATCGACCCCGTGGCCGGTGAGGTAGAAGAAGCCGAACTCGCTGCAGGCGTGATCGAGCTCACGCGCCAGCGTGGAGCGCGCCTCGGCGCCCTGGCTCGCGAGGCCGAGGTCGATCACCGGCAACGATGTCGAAATGTTCACGAACCGCAGGATACCAATCCGCAATCCGCCCGCGTAGCATTCCGGTGCGATGTTGATCAGCTGCGTGGCATACCAGAACGGCGCAAAGCTCGCGGATATCGAGCCGAACGACATCCACAAATACCTCGCGCGACCCGACTGTTTCGTGTGGGTCGCGCTGTTCGAGCCGGACGACCGCACGCTCGAGCTGATGCAGGAGGAGTTCGGCCTGCACCCACTGGCCGTCGAAGATGCGCGCCACGGCCATCAGCGCCCGAAGATCGAGGAATACGGCGACATGCTGTTCGTCGTGCTGCACATGATCGAGCAGGGCGACAAGGAGCTGCGCACGGGTGAGGTCGATATCTTCGTCGGCCGCAACTTCATCCTCTCGGTCCGCACTGGCGTCGAGAAAGGCTTCCGCGACGTGCGCGCACGCTGCGAGCGCGAGCCCGAGCTGCTGCGGCGAGGTCCCGGGTACGTCCTGTACGCGTTGATGGACGCGGTCGTCGATCGCTACTTCCCGGTCCTGCAGACGATCGAAACCGACCTGGAGTGCATCGAGGAGCAGATCTTCGCGGCCACTTCACCGCGCGCAAATATAGAGGCGCTCTACGCGTTGAAGCAGCGCCTGATGGCCTTCCGTCACGCCGTGACGCCGATGCTCGAGAGCCTCGGGAACATCAGCGGCGCACGCGTGCCGGGCGTCTGCTCCGGCATGCAGGAATACTTCCGCGACATCTCCGACCACCTGCATCGCCTCAACCAGACCATCGAATCGATCCGCGACACTGCAGCCACCGCTATTTCCGTCAACCTCTCGATGATCAACCTGCAGGAAGGCGAAAACATGAAGCGCCTCGCTGCCTACGCGGCGCTCATCGCAGTGCCGACGTTGATCGTCGGCATCTACGGCATGAACTTCGAGTACATGCCCGAGCTGCGCTGGCGCTACGGCTACGCGCTCGCCTGGGGCGTGATGATCGCGATCGACGGCTACGTCTTCTATCGGCTGCGCAAGGCCGGCTGGTTGTAGAAACAGCGCAAAACCGGTCGCTGCGAGCGCAGAAATTGCAACGCGCGCAGGCAGAATCTGCACCGTGCCGAGCCCTGCAGGTCCACACCACTCCATTCGTGTAATCGGTGCATGCCCGACGTCGCGATTGGGTCAGGTTTTCCGCGGGTCGCCACGCAAAATTAAGATCGCTTCGTAAAACCTTTACTGGCATAGCGGGTGCAGCAAGGGCGCCATCGACGGCGATGGCGGAGTGGGCAACTGGTGGAGACCGCGCGGGTATGCCTGGTCACCGAGATCTTTCATCCCGAAGACCAGGGTGGCCAGGGTCGGCAAGCGTTCGCGCTTGCACGGCGCTTGCGCGCGCAAGGTGCAAGCGTCTCGGTTGCGACCCGCCGTAACTTCGCCGCGTCCGGTTCGAGCGAAGAGATCGCAGGCATCGGCATCACCCGGCTGCCGCCTCCTGGCCTGTTCAAAGGCAAGGGTTGGCGCGCTGTGCCGCCAACGCTGTGGTTTCTCGCGATGCTCTTCTTGCATCTCGTGCGCCGACGCGAGGACTACGACGTCATCCTCGTGCAGGGCGTGAAGGCGGTGCTGATACCGACACTCCTTGCCGCGCGGCTGCTCGGCAAGCGCTGCATTGTCAAAGTCGACGCAGTGGCCGAGCTCGAACAGGAGCTCACGCCGGAAAGCCTCGCACTGATGAAGTTGCGCGAAGGCGCGACGATCGTGCGTCTGTGGGCGCGTCTGCGCGATGCACTGCTGCGTCGAGCGCATGCGACTGTAGCAATCTCGTCCGAGATCGAAGCTGCGCTCACGCGACGCCTCGGCAACCACGCTCGCGTCGTCCGCATTCCGAATGGACTGGAGCTCGACGAACTCCCTCGATGCGATCGTCAGGAGCTGCGTCGACGTCTCATGCTGCCGGACGGCGTGCTGGCGATCTACACCGGCAGGCTGTCACGAGCCAAAGGCCTGCTGATGCTGCTGGAGGTCTGGACTTGCATCGCTCGCGAGCATGCCGATGCGCACTTGGTACTGGTCGGCAGCGGCGATCGCTCATTCGACGGCTGCGAGCAGCAACTCCGCGAGCACGTGCGCCGCAACGGTCTCGAATCGCGCGTGACGTTCACCGGTCATGTCGAGAACGTTGCCGAGTATCTGCACGCCAGCGATTTGTTCGTCTCGTGCAGCGACAGCGAAGGGTTCGGACTGTCGCTGGTCGAGGCGATGGCCGCAGAGCTGCCCTGCGTGTCGACGACTGTCGGCGTGGCACCGGAGGTGATTCGCCACGGTCACAACGGCTGGCTCGTTCCCGTGCGCGATCCTGCGGCGCTATCGGCAGCGCTGCAGCAAGCAATTGAGCAGCGAGCGACGCTGCCATCGATCGGCGCCGCTGCCCGCCGCGCCCTCGCCAGTCGCTTTCACATCGACGAGGTGGCGCGCCGCTATCTCGATCTCTTCCGCGAGGTCCAGTCAGCGGACGCGGCGTCGAGCGCGGCCGGCATCGTCGCCGCGACTTCGACATTGCGGCGGAATGCATCGTGGCTGCTCGTCGGCCGCGTCGGCGCCGATCTGCTGAACTTCATCCTGTTCCTGATCGTCTCGCGGCAGTTCGGACCGCACGGCATGGGCATCTACGCCTATGGTTTCGCGATCGCCGGGTTCGTCTACTCCGCGACGACTCTCGGCATCGACGAATACGGCATCCGCGAGTACGCACGTCGCGCCGTCCACCGCCGGTCGGCGTTGCTGGCGGATCTGCTCGGGTCGCAAACATGCATTGCAGCCTTCGCTGTAGTCGCACTCGCCGTGTATCTGCTCGCGACGTCGCCGACCACGGAAGTCCTGACGATCGTCCTCGCATTGACGGCGTATCAGCTCTGTTCCGCATTCGCCAGCACCTTGTTCGTCCCGGCGATGGCAGAGCAGCGCATGGCCTGGCCGGCGCTGGTAATCCTGCTGTGCCGCGGACTCGGACTTGCAATCGCGGCCCCGCTGATCCTGATTGCGCATGCGCCGCTGCACCTCGCGACGCTTGCTGTCGCCGTCTCCGGCGTGTTGACCACGTTGCTGGCGGCGGTCTCTGCAAAAACTCACGGCGCGACTCTGCGGCTGAACATGTCGCTGCCGGCACTGCGGCAGAACGTGCGTACGCTCTGGTCGTTCGCGACTACCGACGTGATGAGCCAGGTCTTCACGCGAATCGGCGTGATCGCGCTCACCCTGCTCGTCAGCGAGCAGGCCGCGGGCATCTACGCTGCCGGGCTCAAGCTGGTCGAGATGGCCTGCCTGCCGCTGCTGTTCCTGGGCCGCGCTGCCTATCCCGGCCTGAGCCGCGCGTTCCGCGATCCGCGTGAGTTCGGGCGCATGAGCCGTCAAGCGCTCGCATGGGGATTCGGAATCGCTGCGCTGAGTGCCATCGGGCTTGCCGTCGCAACGCCGTCGCTGCTGGTGCCGATGCTCGGTGCGGGTTTCGCCGGAGCCGAGCCGGTGCTGATGGTGATGGCCGCGTTGATGTTCGTCCAGGGGATCGAGATCGTACTCGGCCGTCTGCTGCTCTCTGCCAATCTCAATGTCGCACGCGCCGCGTGGACCAGCATCGGCGCGTGCATATGTGTGGCGCTGACTCTCTCGACGGTGCGTGGGTACGGCATCCAGGCAGCGATTGCTTCCGTGGTGCTTTCATATCTGCTGGTCGATGCACTCAACGCAGCGACCCTGCAAGGCGTACTGCGGCGCCGCTCGTCGATAGATGCGGCCGACTCTGTCGACACCGAGCCGGAGGTTCAACGCCCATGAATGCGCTCACGAAGGTGATGCTCAAGCGCTTGAGCCGTGCTGCGCGTCCTTACCTGAAGTCTTCCGGACTGTTGCAGGTCTCCGGCGTCTACAACCGGTCTGCCCTCGTGTGGGAACCGGGCGCCGAGCGCGTGGTCGTGCTCGCGCCGCACATGGACGACGAGACAATCGGTTGCGGCGGGACGCTCGCGCTGCATGCGCAACGTGGTGCGAGCATCACGGTGGTCTTCATGACCGACGGCCGTCACGGCGGCAGCAAGCTCTCGACGTTGCCGCGCGAACTGCGCGAACAGGAACAGCTCCGACTCATCGAGACACGCAAGCGCGAAGCGCGAAGCGCGCTCGCGAAGCTGGGCATCGAAGAAATGCTCTGCCTCGACGCCGAAGACGGCACGCTGCAAGCGGCGACGGTCCCGGCTCAGCAACTGCGCGCCATCCTCAGCGGGCGACGGCCGCACCTGGTGTATCTCCCCTTCTATCTCGAAGAACATGCGGACCACCGCGCCACCAGCAAGATCCTGCTGGATGCGGCCGCGGGCACGGACCTGCAGTTCCAGTGCTGCGGTTACGAAGTGTGGACGCCGCTGTTCCCGAATTGCCTGGTGCGCATCGACCGCACGATGCCGCTGAAGAAGGAGGCGCTGTCGCAGTACGCCAGCCAGCTCGCCGAAGCTGACTACCTGCACGCGTGCGTCGGCCTGAATGCGCATCGCTCGGCCGGGCTGCTCGATGCGCGCAATGGTTACGCCGAAGCGTTCCACGTCTCGTCTCTCGCCGAGTACCGCGAGCTCTACGCCAACTACTCCGCGTCGAGGTAGCTCATGCGCCTGGGAATCATGCTGCGGCATTTCGATCAGCACGACGGCGGCGTCAAGGTGTACACGCGCGAGCTGCTGAACGCGATCATTGCCACCAACACGCGCCACGAGATCGTCCTGCTCTATCGCAATCGCAAGCGACTCGGCACGTATCGCGGCTCGGACTGTGTCAGCGAGGTGCTGCTGGAGGGCGGACCGATCGTCTACTGGGACCAGGTGAAAGTGCCGCGGGCCGTGCGCGAGCTCGGGATCGACGTGCTGTTCAATCCGAAGTACTCGATTCCGCTCAACGTTCGCTGCGCTACCGCCTGGGTCTGCCACGGCCTCGACTGGTACGTGATGCCGCAAGCGTCGCGCTGGATCGACCGGCTCAATCACCGGTTGCTGATTCCGCAGTACGCTGCCAAGAGCGACGCGGTCATCGCGGTTTCCGAAACCACGCGCGAGCACGTGATGAAGTATCTGCGTGTGCCGGCCGAAAAGATCCACACGATCTACTCCGGCTTGAGCGATGCATTCCACCAGCCGCTGCAGCCGCAACAGCTCGCGGCTGCACGCCGGCGCTTCGACCTGCCGCCGCGCTTCCTGCTCTACTGCGGCGCCGTGTATCCACCGAAGAACTTCACCCGCCTGATCCGTGCGTACGCGAAGGTCGGGCCGGCGCGCAACGTGCCGCTGGTGATTGCCGGCGGCAGCAACCGCTTCCTGTCCGAGGACGAGCTGCGCGAGCCGCAGCGCCAAGGCATCGCGGACTGGGTTCGCTGGATCGGCTGGCTCGACAACGCCGAGCTGCCGGCGGTGTATCGGCTGGCGGAAGGTCTGCTGCTACCGTCGTTGTACGAGTCGGTCGGCATGCCGGTCATGGAGGCGATGGCCTGCGGCTGTCCGACACTCACGGCGAATCGCTACGGCACGCTGGAGCTTGCTGAAGGCGCTTCGGTGCTGGTCGAGCCGGAATCGGTCGACGACATCGCCGCCGGCATCGTCCGGCTGCTCGAAGATCAGCCATTGCGCGCGGCCCTGCGCCGCACGGGGCTCGAGCGCGCCCAGCAGTTCACGTGGCAGCGGACTGCGGCGCAAGTCATGAAAGTGCTCGAGTCGCTGCCCCGCGTGCGGCGACCCACCGAAGACCCGCAGACGGCCACGCCGGTGAGCGTTTAAGCTTGCCGAATGAAATTCTGCCCAGCGTGCGGTCAACCCGTCGAACTGAAAATCCCTGACGGCGATCACCTGCCGCGTGCCGTCTGCACGGCCTGCGCCACGATCCACTACGACAACCCGCGGATCATCGCCGGCTGCGTCATCGAGGTGGACGGCAAGATCCTCATGTGCAAACGGGCGATCGAGCCGCGCCACGGGTTCTGGACGATTCCTGCGGGCTTCATGGAGAACGGCGAGTCGGTGCAGCAGGCGGCGGCGCGCGAAGCCATGGAGGAAGCGCTCGCGCACGTGCAGATCGGCTCGTTGCTCGCCATCGTCAGCGTGCTGCGTGCCCACCAGGTCCACATCATGTTCCGCGCCCGGCTCGATCCCGCGCATCCGCAGTTCGGCATCGGGCCGGAGAGCCTCGAATCGCAGCTCTACGCCGAGTCGGAGATTCCGTGGCCCGAGGTCGCTTTTCTCAGCGTCGAATTCGCTCTGCGCCGCTATCTCGAAGACCGTCGCAACGGCGTGGAGCAGCTCCATTTCCGCACGATCGACTGGCGGGACGGCAAACTGGTGACCACCGATGGCTGATGGCACAATGCACGCCCCGCCAGCGGAGTAGCCGATGACCTTCGTCGTCACTGAAGCCTGCATCAAGTGCAAATACACGGACTGCGTCGAGGTGTGTCCGGTCGATTGCTTCCACGAAGGCCCGAATTTCCTGGTGATCGATCCGGACGAATGCATCGACTGCACGCTGTGCGAGCCGGAGTGCCCGGTCGAGGCGATCTTCTCGGAAGAGGAGCTGCCGGCCGGCCAGGAGCAGTTCCGTCAGCTCAATGCGGAGCTCGCCAAGGACTGGCCGGTGATCACCGAGAAGAAGGCGGCGCCGCCGGATGCCAAGGAGTGGGAAGGCAAGCCGGACAAGGCGAAGCTGCTGGAGCGCTAGGTCCTACGATCCTTTCTTCTGCTTCGCTTCGAAGTCTTCCAGTGTCTTGACCAGCTCCGCGGGCGGCAGATAGCCGCCGATGTACTGGCCGTTCGGCGCAAAGATCGCCGGCGTGCCACGCACACCCAGGTCTTCGCCCATCTGATATTGCTTGGCGATCGGCGTCGCGCCGCACTTCGGCGCATTGACGATCTGGCCGAGCTTCGCCTGCGTGATCGCGGTCTGGCGGTCTTTCGAGCACCACACAGCTTCCATCTTGTGCCAGTCGTCGGTGTCCGGGCCGGCGCGCGGATACGCAGCGTAACGCACCTTCACGCCGAGCTTGGTGAGCTGATCGATCTGGCTGTGGAGCTTGCGGCAGTAGCCGCACTCGACGTCGGTGAACACCGTGATCGTGTGCTTCACGACCTGCGGCGAGAACACGATGAGGTCACGATCGTCCAGCTTGGCGAGCAGCTTGACTCGCGCGGTCGCGCGGCCCTGCTCGGTGATGTTGGTGCGCGAGTCGATTTCGAACATGTCGCCGGCGATGATGTATTTGCCGTCGGCGCTGACGTACGCCATATCGGCGCCCATCGGCAGCTGATAGATGCCGGGGATCGGCGAGGGCTGCACGTCTTCGACGTTGGTGCCGGGGAATTTCTTGGCGATGATCGCGCGCGGATCGGTCTGCTTGCCCTCATCGGGCGACTTGGCCGGCTCGGCAGCCAGCACAGTTGCACAGAGCATGACGGAGAAGATTCCCGTCAGCGCACGGAAAAAGAGCTTGTTCATGACGGCCTTTCGCTTGGGCGCAATGCGCCCGCCTGCCTCGTTCGACGCCGCAGCGTAGCAACGGTTCCGAAGTCTAGCAGAGCCCCTGGTTAAGGGACGTCTTCAGCCGCGCGGATGGTGCTGCGCGTGAAGCTCTTTCATGCGCTCGCGCGCGACGTGGGTATAAATCTGCGTCGTGGAAAGATCGCTGTGGCCCAGCAGCATCTGCACCACGCGCAGGTCTGCGCCGTGGTTCAAAAGGTGTGTGGCAAACGCATGACGCAGCGTGTGCGGCGACAGCGTCTTCGCGACTCCCGCCTTCTGCGCATAGCGCTTGATGATGTGCCAGAAGGCCTGACGCGTCATGCGGTCGCCGCGGCGCGTCGGGAACAGATATTCGGTCTGCCGCTCGAGCAGGATCTCGAGCCGCGGCCCGCTCATGAACTTCTGCAGCCAGCCGACGGCTTCTTCGCCGAGCGGGATCAGGCGCTCGCGATCGCCCTTGCCGACGATGCGCAGCACGCCCTGATTCATGTTGACCTGGCTCGACTTGAGATTCACCAGCTCCGACACGCGCAGCCCGGTGGCGTACAGCACTTCGAGCATCGAGCGGTCGCGATTGCCGAGCGGATCGTCGATCTCCGGCGCTGCGAGCAGCGCTTCGACTTCCTCTTCGGTGAGCGACTTCGGCAGCGAGCGGCCGATCTTCGGCATCGCGATCTGCGCAGTCGGATCTTCCTTGATCGCGCCCTCGCGGATCAGGTAACGGTAGTAGCGGCGGAAGCTGGACAGCTGGCGCGCCGTCGAGCGCGGCCGCGCGCCGGCTTCGACGCGGTAAGCGATGAATGCGAGGACGTCCGCGCGCTTGGCGGCGAGACTGGAGCTGCCGCGGGTTTGCAACCAGCGGTCGAGTGCCGTGAGATCGGCGCGATAGGCCGAGAGCGTGTTCGGCGACAGGCCGCGCTCCATCCATACGGCATCGAGGAACCGATCGATCGACGCCAGCGACGGCGTGTCGGGCGTGTCTTCGGACCTCGAGTAAACTGACGCTTTCGTAACGGTGCTCATCTCATTGAGACTAAAAGCCAGGGCCAGCCGGCGCCGACCCCGTTCCTGGGGTGCCTGCAGTATGCAAAGGGGGGTCTGGGCGGGACGTGACAGTTATCACAGAACCCCGGTACGGTTGACATAAAGAGAAGCAGTTCACAGAAAGCGGACCCTGAGTTTTCGGCATCACACCGCATCCCGAGCATCCTGAGCCATCCTGACCCCATGGATTCACCCCTCAAGCGCGGCCTCCTCGGCTTGCTGGAGATCGCTTACGGTCTGTACGCAGTCACGGCCTTTTTGGTTTGCGGCCTGCTGGCTTTCGCGCTCGTTTTATTGCCGCTGGGCATCACGGCGCGGCGCCATGCGGCGCACTTCGCGGCGCAGGCCTTTTTCCGACTGGCCGGCATGCCGGTGCGCATGAGCGATACCCAGCATTTGCCGGCCGGGCCGTGCGTGGTGGTCGCGAATCACGCCAGTTACCTGGACGGCGTCGTACTGAAAGCCGCCCTGCCCGCGCGCTTCTCGTTCGTCATCAAGAAAGAGGTCTCGCGCGTGCCGCTGGCGGGCTTCGTGCTGCGGCGAATCGGCTCGGAATTCGTCGACCGCTTCAATCGCCACGCCGGCGGCATGGACGCGCGTCGTTTGTTCAAGGCCGCTGAAACCGGCCAGGCGCTGGCATTTTTCCCGGAGGGCACGTTCCTCGCGCAGCCGGGGCTCGGCAAGTTCCACACCGGCGCGTTTGCGATCGCGGCGCGCGCGGAGTTGCCGATCGTGCCGATCGCGATCCGCGGCACGCGCCGGATTTTGCCGAGCGGCCGGGTCCTGCCGCGGCCGGGGCGCATTCATATCCAGGTCCTGCCGCCGCTCGGGCCGCTGCCCGGAGTGGATCCCACGCTGGCGACTGCGCAGACGCGCGATCAGGCGCGAGCGCGGATTCTCACAGCGCTGGACGAGCCGGACCTCTCGGAGACGGACGGCGTCGCAGCCCTGCAGGCGCGCGCCGGCCAGGACAGTTGACCTAAGCAGTCGACAGGACAGTTGAGTTGAAATGACGCCGGGCCGCAGCAATCCTTGGTCGGACCGCTGAACCCCTTGTAGGATCACGCCATGAGCGAAGACATCTATATCGTTTCGGCCCGTCGTACCCCGATCGGATCCTTCCAGGGCGCGCTCAGCGCGCTGACCGCGCCGCAGCTCGGCGCCGCCGCCGCACAGGCCGCTATCAAGGACAGCGGCATCGATGCCGCAGAGATCGACGAGACGATCTTCGGCTGCGTGCTCATGGCGGGCATCGGCCAGGCGCCGGGACGTCAGGCCGCGCTCGCAGCCGGCGTGCCGCAGAAGGTACCGGCGACGACCGTGAACAAGATGTGCGGCTCCGGCCTGAAAGCCGTGATGCTGGCAGCGGATCAGATTCGCGCCGGTTCGGCCAAGATCGTGCTCGCCGGCGGCATCGAGTCGATGTCGAACGCTCCTTACCTGCTGCCGAAAGCGCGCTCGGGCTTGCGCATGGGGCACGCGCAGCTCATCGATCACATGTTCTTCGACGGCCTGCAGAGCCCGTTCGACGGCAACATGATGGGTTTCTTCGCCGACGCCACTTCGAAGAAATACGGCTTCACGCGCGGCCAGCAGGATGAGTTCGCGGCCGAGTCGGTGCGGCGCGCTGTCACTGCAGTCGAGAAGGGTTATTTCGACGCGGAAGTCGCAGCAGTGACCGTGCAGGATCGCAAGGGCGAGCGCGTCGTGGCGAAGGACGAAACGCCGTTCACGTGCGACATCGCGAAGATTCCCAACCTGAAGCCGGCGTTCGGCAAAGACGGCACGGTGACTGCGGCGAGCTCGTCATCGATTTCGGATGGCGCGGCAGCACTGATCGTCGTGAGCGCCGACAAGGCGCGCGCGAGCAATCTGAAGCCGCTGGCCCGCATCGTCGCGCACGCCAGCTACGCGCAGGCGCCGGAGTGGTTCACGACTGCGCCAGTCGGTGCGATGCAGGCAGTGCTTGCGAAGACCGGCTGGAAGGCGGACCAGGTGGATCTGTATGAGGTCAACGAGGCGTTCGCATGCGTCGCGATGGCGGCGATCCACGACCTGAAGCTCGATCCCGCTCGCGTCAACGTGAATGGCGGCGCATGCGCGCTCGGTCATCCGATCGGCGCGACCGGCGCCCGCATCCTCACGACGCTGGTGCACGCCCTGAAGCGCCGCGGCGGCAAGCGCGGCATCGCGTCGCTGTGCATCGGCGGCGGCGAAGCCACCGCGGTAGCAATCGAGCTGGTCTAAACCGAGATCGGTGTATCGGGAGAAATCCCGGCCAGCTCATACCCGCGCTGAAAATCGCGGACGTGCTTCGACATCCACTTGCGCGCTTCATCCGCGTTCTTGTCCCGCACGGCCGCGATGATCTTCCGCTGCGCATCCGCGATGCGCTGACGCGCCTGCGGCACTGTATCGATCATGCGCGCCAGTGACGGCGCGAGCGCATCGGTCAGCGACTGCTTCGCCAGCACCAGCACTTTATTCCGCGACGCCGCGCCCATCGCCTGGAAGAACTCCGCGACGACATCGACTGCGTGCGGGTCGTCCTTCGGCCAGGACTTGAACGCCTCGGCGGCCTGCCCGAGCGCATCGAGATCGACTTGCGTACGCCGGACCGCAGCCAGCGCCGCGACTTCCGGCTCGATCACCATCATCGCTTCCCATACGTCCACGAACGTGACGTCGTGCAGCACCAGCGCATGGCGCATGCCCGAGGAAACCTTCGCGGCGTGCGGCCGGCTCACGATCATTCGCTTCGCGCCGGGCGGGCGGGTCACGAGTCCTGCGCTCTCGAGCTGTCGCAATGCTTCCCGCACCGTCGAGCGATGCACCCGGAACTGCTGGGCGAGCTCGGTTTCGGCAGGGAGCACGTCGCCGTCGCGCAGCGCGCGCGACAGGATCTTGGCCTCGATAGCCGACGACACCCGGATATAGGCCGGCTCCCGCTCCACGGGATCGAACAGCGGGGCATCGGCCGTGGCGGCCCCTGCCGCGCTGCGCCGCGCCCGGGCCGGAGGTTTGCGTTGAGGGGTATTCATGGGGCTGGGGGTATTGATTGGATCTGTCGGATTGTCGGACAATAGGACAACTTTCACAAGCCTGCTGGATGGAGCACTCGACGATGCAGGACTTCGACTTCGGACTCGGGGAAGACCTCGACACCTTGCGCGCCACCGTGGCCAAGTTTGCCGCGGAACGCATCGCGCCGCTCGCTGCTGACATCGATCGGGACAATCGCTTCCCGCGCGAGCTGTGGCCAGAGCTCGGCGACCTCGGTCTGCTCGGCATCACGGTCGAGGAAGAACAAGGCGGCACCGGCCTCGGTTACCTCGCGCACGTGGTAGCGATGGAAGAGATCAGCCGCGCTTCCGCTGCGGTCGGCCTGTCGTACGGCGCGCACTCGAACCTGTGCGTCAACCAGATGCGCCGCTGGGGCAACGCGGCACAGAAGGCGAAATACCTGCCGAAGCTGCTGTCGGGCGAGCACGTCGGCGCCCTTGCGATGAGCGAGCCCGGCGCGGGCTCGGACGTCATCGGCATGCGCACCCGCGCCGAGAAGCGCGGCGACGGCTACCTGCTCAACGGCAGCAAGATGTGGATCACCAACGGCCCCGAGGCCGACGTCGCGATCATCTACGCGACGCTCGATCCGCAGCTCGGTCCGAAAGGCGTCACCGCCTTCATCGTCGAGCGCGGCACGCCGGGCTTCAGCACCGCGCAGAAGCTCGACAAGCTCGGCATGCGCGGCTCCGACACCTGCGAGCTCGTGTTCAAGGATTGTGCGATCCCCGCAGCAAATCTTTTGCACAAGGAAGGGTTCGGCGCGCAGGTCCTGATGAGCGGCCTCGACTACGAGCGCGTCGTGCTCGCCGGCGGCTCGCTCGGCATCATGCGAGCTTGCATGGACCTGGTGCTGCCGTATGTGCATGAGCGCAAGCAGTTCGGCAAGCCGGTCGGCACCTTCCAGCTCATGCAGGCCAAGATCGCCGACATGTACACCACCATGAACGCCTGCCGCGCCTACGTGTACTCCGTCGCATCCGCCTGCGATCGCGGTCAGGTGACGCGCTTCGACGCGGCCGGCTGTATCCTGCAGGCCTCCGAGCGCGCGACCTGGATGGCGCTCGAAGCGATTCAGGCGCTCGGCGGCAACGGCTACATCAACGACTTCCCGGCCGGCCGGCTGCTGCGCGATGCCAAGCTGTACGAGATCGGCGCGGGCACGAGCGAGATTCGCCGCATGCTGATCGGACGCGAAATCTTCGAGGCGACTGCATGATTCCGACGCGGGTGGATCCGAGCTCCGAGGCCTACCACACCAACGCTTCCTACATGCGAGCGCTGGCCGACGAGCTGAAGCAGCGCGTCGCGATCGCGTCCGAAGGCGGCGGTGACGATGCGCGGCGCAAGCACACGGAGCGCGGCAAGCTCCTGCCGCGCGATCGCGTCAGCACCCTCCTCGACCCGGGCACGCCGTTCCTCGAGCTGTCGCCGCTTGCGGCTGATGGCATGTACGACGGCGGTGCACCTGCGGCCGGCGTGATCACCGGTATCGGCCGCGTGCATGGACAGGAAGTCGTCGTCGTTGCGAACGACGCGACGGTCAAAGGCGGCACCTACTTCCCGATGACGGTGAAGAAGCACCTGCGCGCCCAGGAGATCGCGGCGGAAAATCATCTGCCGTGCGTATACCTGGTCGATTCCGGCGGTGCATTCCTGCCGTTGCAGGATGAAGTGTTCCCCGATCGCGAGCATTTCGGCCGGATCTTCTACAACCAGGCGCGGCTCTCCGCCGCAGGCATCACGCAGCTCGCAGTGGTAATGGGCTCGTGCACGGCCGGTGGCGCATACGTCCCGGCGATGTGCGACGAAGCGATCATCGTCAAGAAGCAAGGGACGATCTTTCTCGGCGGCCCGCCGCTGGTGCGCGCAGCCACCGGCGAAGTCGTCGATGCGGAATCGCTCGGCGGCGGCGACGTGCACACACGCATCTCGGGTGTTGCGGATCTGCTGGCCGACAACGATCAGCACGCGCTGGCGCTCGCGCGCGACGCGGTGAAGAACCTCGCACGCCGGCACAAGCCATGGTTGCCGCAGCAGGAAATTCGCGAGCCGGTGCATGCTGCCGAAGATATCTACGGCATCATTCCGCGCGACACGCGCTATCCATACGACGTCCGCGAGATCATCTCGCGCCTCGTCGATGCCTCGGAGTTCCATGAGTTCAAGCCGCTGTACGGCAAGACGATCGTCTGCGGCTTCGCGCACCTATGGGGCTATCCGGTCGCGATCGTCGCCAACAACGGCATCCTGTTCTCGGAGACCGCGCTCAAGGCTGCGCACTTCATCCAGCTCGCGAACCGTCGCGGCGTGCCGCTGATCTTCCTGCAGAACATCACTGGCTTCATGGTCGGCAAGAAGTTCGAGCACGGCGGCATCGCGAAGGACGGCGCGAAGATGGTGAACGCGGTCGCCTCCTCGCGCGTGCCGAAGTACACCGTGATCATCGGCGGCTCGTTCGGTGCAGGTAACTACGCGATGTGCGGCCGCGCCTATTCGCCGCGCATGCTCTGGACCTGGCCGAACGCACGCATTTCGGTCATGGGCGGCGAGCAGGCCGCGCAGGTTCTCGCGACCGTGCGCAGCGACGGCCTGAAGGCTCGCAATCAGACGTGGCCGGACGAAGAGCGTCAGGCCTTCATGGGCGAGATCCGCGGGCAATACGAAGCACAGGGCAATCCGTACTACGCGACAGCGCGCTTGTGGGACGATGGCGTCATCGATCCGATCGACACGCGCCGCGTGCTCGGCCAGGCGATCAGCGCCGCGATGCGCGGGCCGAAGCCGGGACCGGAGCGTTATGGCGTGTTCCGAATGTAGGTGACGCTGCCATGCCTCTCATCACCACCAATGTCGATGCGCGTGGCGTAGCGACGCTGACGCTGAATCGTGCCGACAAACACAACGCTCTCGACGGCGCGACCGTGCAGGAATTGCACGCGGCGCTCACGGCTCTCGGCGCAGATGCGCAGGTGCGTGTCGTCGTCGTGACCGGCGCAGGTGCGAGTTTCTGCGCCGGCGCCGATATCGCTCACATGCGCTCGATGATGGGCGCGACGGAGCAACAGAACGTCGACGATGCCCTGCTCCTCGCGCGCTGCCTGCGCACACTCGACGAGCTCGACAAGCCAGTCATCGCACGTGTCAACGGCAACGTCTACGGCGGTGGTGTCGGCTTGGTCGCGTGCGCGGACATCGCCATCGCGGTGGAGACAGCGAAGTTCGCACTAACAGAAGTGCGCCTCGGGATCGTGCCGGCCGTCATTTCGCCGTACGTCGTGGCGGCGATCGGCAATCGACATGCCCGACGCCTGTTCCTGACTGCGACGCCCTTCGATGCACCGGAGGCGCGCAGCATCGGACTGCTGCACTTCACCGCGACTGCAGAGCAGCTCGATGCGACTGTCGAGAGCCAAGTCGATCAGTTGCTGCGTGGCGGGCCGGAGGCGCTGCGTGCGGCGAAGAAACTCGTGCGCCGCATGGCCCAGCTCGGCGACCGCGAGGCTCTCGCCTTGGAAACGGCGCGGCTGCTTGCTCAGCTCCGTGTCGGCCCCGAAGGTCGCGAAGGCTTGTCGGCCTTCCTCGAACGCCGCAAACCGGGCTGGCACGGGGAAAAATGAGATAAGATCCGGCGCCTTATGCAGCTGGACAAGAAGCTCATCGTCATCACCGGCGCCGGTCGCGGCATCGGCCGCGCCATGGCCCTCGCCTTCGCGCGCAAGCGCTCCGATCTGGCGCTGCTCGATCTCAACCAGGCCGACCTCGACCGCACCCGCGAGCTGTGCGAGGCCGAGTCGGTGCGCTGCCAGACGTATCTTTGCAATGTGACGCGCGAAGAAGACGTCTCGAACACGCTCGACGGCGTCGTGCGCGACTTCGGCCGGCTGGACGCGATGATCAACAACGCCGGCATCACCAAGGACGCGCTGCTCGTCAAAGTCCAGGATGGCAAGTTCGTCGGCAAGATGTCGCTGGATCAATGGCGCGCGGTCATCGACGTGAACCTGACCGGCGTGTTCCTCGGCGCGCGTGAAGCCGCGCAGCGCATGATCGCGCTCGGCAACGGCGGCGTGATCATCAGCACTTCGAGCATCTCGCGTGCGGGCAACATGGGGCAGTCGAATTATTCGGCGACCAAGGCCGGAGTCGTGGCGATGACAGTGGTGTGGGCGAAGGAGTTGGCACGGTACGGCATCC
>DATENH010000202.1:0-18691 GCA_035275145.1 Steroidobacteraceae bacterium
CCTGCCCGTCAGGCGGAGCCGTGGCTCAGGCCGGGTGCGCCGCCCCGGTCCGAGACCCATTGGGTGGCGTAGCGGATCAGCTCGCTGGTGGAGCGGAGGTTCAGCTTCTCGCGCATGTGGCGCCGGTGCGCATCGACGGTCTTCATCGAAAGGTCGAGGCGCTGCGAGATCTCGCGGGTGCTGATGCCTTCGCCGATCAGGCGAAAGACTTCGAGCTCGCGCTCGGTGAGCGCGGAGACCGGGTCTTCATCGATGCCTGGGGCGCGGCCCCGCGCGACCTGCGTGAGGAGTCGTTCGCCCATTGCGGCGCTGACGTGACGCTGGCCCCGAGCGACCTTTCGCAGTGCACCAAGGAAGTCCGTGCCGGCGACGTTTTTCATAACATAACCGCTGACTCCGAGCCGTAACAGCCGCTCGGCGTAGAGCGCTTCGTCCTGCATCGACAGCACCAGCACGCGCACGTTCGGATGCGAGCTGCGGATCCAGCGCACCAGGTCGACGCCGTCATCCGCGCCGAGGGCGAGGTCTACGACGGCCACGTCCGGGTTCTGCGAGGCAATCGCCGTGCGGGCGTCCGCGATGGACGACGCTTCCCCGGCGAGCTGGAACTCGTTCTGACCGGCCAGGAGCTGCTTCAAGCCTTCGCGAACGAACGGGTGATCGTCGACGATTACGATGCGCGTCTGCTCGGCCATGCCTTGCCCTCTTTGGTCCTTCCTGGGGCGAGTCTTGCGGCGCGATGTACGTGGGGCAATCCTCATTTTCCACAAGCGCCGCAGAGTGATAGCGTTGCTGCCGGTCACGGACGGAAGGCTTGACGCGCACGCTATGAAGAAAGGTACGGGCAGGCTGCGTTTCGTGCTGCTGGAGGACGACCCGAACGACGCCGAGCTGATCCAGCTGCAGCTGGCGAAGGACGGGATCGAAGTCGACTGGCGGCACGTGGTTGCCGAGCGCGACTTTCGCGAGGCGCTCGCCGGCGCGCCGCCCGACCTCGTGCTCGCCGACTACACGCTGCCCGGATTCGACGGGCTGGCGGCGTTGAAAATTCTGCTGCAGCACTCGCCCGACATCCCCTTCATCTTCGTGTCCGGCTCGCTCGGCGAAGAGCGCGCCATCGAGGCGTTGAAGAGCGGCGCCACCGACTATGTGCTGAAGGACCGGCTGCAACGTCTGCCGGCAGTCGTGATGCGCGCGCTGCTCGAAGCGCGCGAGCGGCGCGATCGGCGTGAAGCCCAGGCGGCGCTCGAGGAACAGCGCGTGCTGCTCGGCACGCTGATCGACAGCCTGCCGGAGATCATCTACGCGGTCGACACGAACAATCGAGTCAAGGTCGTCAACAAGGCGCTGCTGGATACGCTCAGTCGTCGTCGCGACCAGGTCATCGGCCGCACGCTCGCGGAGATCTCCAACGACGAGAACGTCGCCGACATCGAGGCGCAGGCCGCCGCGACAATGCGCACCGGCCGCGCGCTCACCGACCAGGAGCGCGCGTGGATCTCGACGGATGGCTCGGTGCGCTGGTTCAACTACACGCACGTTCCGCTGCGCGATCACGGCACGATCTCCGGCCTGGTGTGCACGGTTCAGGAGGTCACGACCCGGCGTGAGCTGGAGCAGGAAATCCTGGAGATCTCCAATCGCGAGCAGCGCCGGCTCGGCAGCGATCTGCACGACGGTCTCGGCCAGGAGCTCACCGGATTGTCGCTGCTGCTGAAGGGCCTGGAGGTGCAGCTATCGCGGGAAGCGCCGCAGTACACCTCGCACATCACCAAGATCACCGACCTGCTTGCGCATGCGATTCAGAGCACACGTTCGCTCGCGCGCGGTTTGGCGCCGGTGAATCTCGAACGCGGCGGCTTGCCGGAAGCGCTGAAGCATCTCGCCGCGCGTTGCACGGACATGTACAGCCTGCAGTGCACGTTCGGTAATGGTGCGCCGAAGTTGCCGGACATCGAGGAAGGTGCGGCGACACACCTTTACCGGATCGCGCAGGAAGCCACGACGAATGCGGCGCGCTACGCGCGTGCGAAGACGATTGCAATCGACCTGCGCTCGACCGGACGCAAGCTTCAGCTCTCGATCGCGGACGACGGCATCGGGTTGTCAGCAGGCCTGGCGCAACGCCGGCCGGGCATGGGTTTGAAGATCATGGAGTACCGCGCGCGCATGCTCGGCGGCACGATCAACTTCGAAGAGCCGAATCCGGGCACGCGCATCGTGCTGTCCGCGCCGCTGCATCTGCTGCGCCAGTCGAAGGAGAAGCTGAGCAGAGCGGTATGAAGAAGGCTGTAGGCTGTAGCCAGAGTGAGAGTTCTCTTTTCTAACCTACAGTCTACAGCCTAGAGCCTACAGCCTATTTCCTCATCACCGGCACTAGCGTGTGGTCCGCTCCGTTCCACACCTGGATGAAATTCTCGATCTCGCCCGCCGGCATCGCCGACGCGATGAAATCGCCCTGCATCGCATCGCACGCGCTCTGATCCAGGAACTCGAACACCGCCGGCGTCTCGATCCCTTCCGCACACACCGTCAGCGACAGGTTGTGCGCGAGATCGATGATGGCGCGCACGATCGTCGCGGCGGGCTTGGCCGTGGCGATTTCCGCGATCACCGTGCCGTCGATCTTCACTTCGCTGAACGGCATCTTGTAGAGCTGCGTCAGCGACGAAGTGCCGGTGCCGAAGTCGTCGAGCGACAGGCCGACGCCCTTCACGCGCAGCCGCGTAAAGATGTCCATCACCAGCTCGGGGTCGTCGAGCGACGCCGCTTCGGTCACTTCGAGCGTGAGCTGCTCGGGCGCGACTTCGAATTCGCGGAACACGCGCGTCAGCCGGTCGGGAAATTCCAGGTCCTGCACCAGCCGCGGCGAGAGATTCACGGAGGCGGCGAGATCGAGCCCGCCCTGCCGCCAGTGGCCGATCTGCCGGATCGCGTCGGTGAGCACGAAATCGGTCACGCCGACGATCAGGCCCGACTGTTCCGCCAGAGGCAGGAACTCGCCGGGATAGAGCAGGCCGAGGCGCGGATGGCGCCAGCGCACGAGCGCTTCCGCGCTGCGTACCTGCCAGTCGCCCGCAGTGCGCACGACCTTGGGTTGGTAATGCACGACCAGCTCGTGCTCTTCGATGCCACGGCGCAGCTCGTCCACGGAGATGCGGGCGCCGGGTTCCAAGTGCTTCGTCAACAAGCTTTCGATCTCCTCGAGCATCGCCGGCTTCTGCAAGGTGCCGAGCATCTTCAGGCCGAGCGAGTCGCCGAGCTGGCGCGCGCTCGCCAGGACCCGCTGGTCCATGCCGCTCGCCAGCAAAATTCCGGAAGTCACACCCTGGCGTGCTAAGTAGCGCAATGCCTCGATGCCGTCCATATCGGGCATCTGCAGGTCGAGCAGGATCAGCGACGGCTGGCGCTTGGCCAGCTGCTCGCGAAAGCTCGCGGCGGTATCGGCGGTGATCACGTCGCAGCCGATGCCCTGGCCGATCTGGTCGATCAGCTCCAGGAAATCGATCTCGTCGTCGACCGCCAGTAGCAGATTCCTCTCACGCCGGAACACGCTCATCCTCCTGTTTGCGGGTCCGACAGCGTACCCGCACCCGGGCGTCCCGTCTCCCTGCGGCGCGGCACCGAGTGACGCAAGTCACGTTGTAGGTCGGAGCTACCGCGCCAGCCAGCCGCCGTCGACAGGGATGATCGTGCCGTGCACGTAATCGGACGCCGCCGACGCGAGGAACACGGCGGCGCCGCCGAGATCGGAAGGCTTGCCCCAGCGCCCGGCCGGGATGCGGCCGAGAATGTCGCGATTGCGCTGCTCGTCCGTGCGCAGTGCCGCGGTGTTGTTGGTCTCGAAGTAACCCGGCGCGATCGCGTTCACGTTGATGCCGCGCGCCGCCCACTCGTTCGCGAGCAGGCGCGTGATGCCGGCCAGGCCGCTCTTGCTCGCCGTGTAGGACGCCGTGCGAATGCCGCCCTGGAAGGACAGCATCGAGGCGATGTTGATGATCTTGCCGCCGCGCCCGGCCTGCACGAGCTGCTTCGCGACCGCCTGCGCCAGGAAGAACGGCACCTTGAGGTTGAGATTCATGGCCGCGTCCCAGTCCTCTTCGCTGAAGTTGAGCGCGTCGTCGCGCCGGATGATGCCGGCGTTGTTCACCAGGATGTCGACACGCCCCGCGACCTTGATGGCCTGCGCTACGACGTTCGCGGCTTCGTGCTGGCGCTCGAGGTCTGCATGCAGCGCGTAAAACTTGCGTCCCGCCGCCGTCACGCCGCGCTCGGCGTCAGCCGTGCTGGAGCGTGCGACGCCGACGACCTCCGCACCGGCCTGCGCCAGCGCGATCGCGATGCCCTGCCCGAGGCCCGTGCTTGCGCCCGTCACCAGGGCGACCTTGCCGTGCAGTGCGAACGGATTCGAAGGGTTCTGTGCGGTCATGGGTTCACTTGAGCTGGCAGATGTCGAGCACGTTCATGTCGGTGTAGTCGAGGTTCTCGCCGCCCATCGCCCAGATGAAGCTGTAGCTGCGAGTCCCGGCGCCCATGTGAATCGACCACGGCGGCGAGATCACGGCCTCTTCGTTCTGCAGCACCAGGCTGCGCGTCTCGTCGGGCTCGCCCATGAAGTGCATCACGCGTTGCGCGCTCTTGTCCTGCGCTGCATCTTCCAGGTCGAAGTAGAAGTAGACCTCCGAGCGGCGGTCGTGCAGATGCGGCGGCATCGTGTTCCAGACACTGCCCGGCTTGAGCATCGTCAGTCCGAGCAGGAGCTGCGCCGAGCGGCAGGTCGCCGGCACGATGTACTGATAGATCGTGCGCTCGTTCGAGGTCTCCAGCGCGCCCCGCTGCAGCGGCACTGCCTTGTCGATCGAGATCTGCACCGGCTCGAAGCGAGCGTGCGCCGGAGTGGAGACGAGATAGAGCTTCGCCGGCGTCCCCGCGGTACGGGATTCGAATGTCACGTCCTTCGTGCCCATCGGCACGTATAACCCATCGCGCGGCGCCAGATCGAAAGCCTTACCGTCGAGCGTCACGCGTGCGGCGGCTTTGCCGATGTTGACGACGCCGAGCTCGCGCCGTTCGAGGAACGGCTTGCCCGCTGCCGACGCCGGCTCAGTCTGATCCGGTAGCCGCACTGCACGCGTTGCAGCCATCGCGCCGCCGATCACGAAGCGCTCGTAGTGTGCGTAGTTGAGCGTGATCGCATCGGCTGCGAACAAGCCTGGCACCAGGTAACGATCGCGCAACTGCTGGTTGCTGGCGCCGGCCATCATGTCGGGATGCGTTGCGTGATAGGTCTTCTTGAACACGACTGGATCCTAGAGTTTGTACGCTTGCTTGGGCAGACGATACGCAAGATCTGCGGCGATCTCAGCGGCTTCGTCTTCCTCCAGCCGATGCTCGACGACGAGACGCGCGAGGAAGCTGCAATCCACCCGCCGCGCCAGATCGTGCCGCGCCGGAATCGACAGGAACGCGCGCGTGTCGTCGTTGAAGCCGACGGTGTTGTAGAAGCCGGCCACCTCCGTGGTCTGCTCGCGGAAGCGACGCATGCCCTCGGGGCTGTCGTGGAACCACCAGGCGGGGCCGAGCTTGAGAATCGGGTAGTGCCCGGCGAGCGGCGCCAGCTCCCGGCTGTACGAAGTCTCGTCGAGCGTGAACAGGATCAGCGTCAGCGCGCGTTCGTTGCCGAAGCGATCGAGCAGCGGCCGCAATGCGTGCACGTACTCGGTTCGCTGCGGCACGTCCGCGCCTTTGTCGCGGCCGTAGTGCGCGAACAGCCAACGGTTGTGGTTGCGGAATGCACCCGGGTGCAGTTGCATGACCAGGCCATCGTCCAGGCTCATGCGCGCCATCTCGACGAGCATCGCGGCGCGAAACAGCTCCGCGTCCGCCTGCGAGCAGTTGCCGGAAGTCACGCGCCCGAACAGACGCTCGGCGTCGCGGCTCGACAGATCTGCGGTCGCTGCCGTCGGATGACCGTGATCGGTCGACGTCGCACCGGCTTTGGCGAACAGCGCACGGCGCTTGCGATGCGCTTCCAGGTAGCCGCGCCACGACTGCACGTCTTCGTTCGTCAGTTCGCCGAAACGCTCGAGCGATGCAGCGAACGCCTCGTGCTCGGGATCGATGACAGGATCGGGCCGATAGGCAGTGATCACGCGCCCGCTCCACCCGCTGCCCGCAATCGTGCGATGCGCATCGAGCGAGTCGATCGGCGACTCCGTGGTCGCAAGTACCTGGATGTTGAAGCGCTCGAACAACCGGCGCGGACGGAAAGCTTCCTGCAAGAGCTTCTCGCCGATGACGTTGAAGTAGTGATCGGCAGTGTCAGCCGCGAGCGCGACCTCGATCTCGAATACCTTGGCGAACACGTAGTTCAGCCACAGCGCCGAGGGCGTGCCGCGAAAGAGCTGAAAGCGCTCCGCGAACAGGCGCCAGGCTGCGCGCGGATCAGCGGGAGCAGGACCTTTGCGCGAAGCCACGCCGAGCGCATCGAGATCGACGCCCTGGCTGTACAGCATTCGATACAGGTAATGGTCCGGCGCCAGCAGCAACTCGGTGGCGTTGGTGAACGGCTCGTTCCCGGCGAACCACTGCGGGTCGGTGTGGCCGTGCGGACTGATGATCGGCAGCTCCGCTATCTGGCGATACAAGCGCTGCGCGACGCCGCGCGTGGCAGCGTCGGCGGGAAAGAGGCGGTCCTCGTGAAGGTGCAGTGCTTTGGCCATAGAGTTCGATGTTGCAGTGCATTGCGCCGCATGCCAACGCAGGCTGCGATTGTCCCCCGGATGGTAACCGGTGTCATGGACAGAGCCAAGCAAAGAAACCCGTAGCCGGCTGCGCTATTTGCCAGGCGGGCCGGAGGACTCGCGCACGACCAGGTGCGGATGCACCGTCGTGGCGGCAATGGCGGGAGCGTCGGAAATCCCGGAAATCTTGGCGACCAGCTTCTCCGCGGCCATGCGTCCCATGTCGCGGATCGGCTGGCGCATCGTCGTGAGCGAGGGGCACAGCCGCGAGGCGAGCGGACTGTCGTCGAAGCCGATGACCGTGAGCTCGTCGGGAATCTTCACGCCGCGCAGATACGCCGTGCGATAGACGCCGGCGGCCGTCTCGTCATTGCCCGCGAAGATCGCCGTGGGCCGCGGCGAGCGCGACAACAAGGCATCGGCGCAGGCGGCGCCGGACTCGAATGTGTAGGAACCCTCGGCGATGAACTCGGGCGGCAGCGACAAGCCACGATCCGCAAGAGCGTTCGAGAAGCCCTCGAGGCGCTCGATTGCCGAGCGAAAGCTGCGCGGACCCATGATCATCGCGATGCGCCGATGGCCGAGCTTCGCGAGATGCTCGGCGACTTCCGCTGCGGACTGGCGGTCCATCGACATGACCAGGTTCTTCGGATCGTCGAGCGCCGCGGCGATGATGCGGATGTACGGGCATTCCAGCTTGCGCAGCATTTCCGCCAGCGTCGCATTCTCCGAGACCGGCGGCAGCATCACGACGCCGTCGAGCTTCTGGCGCGTGATGAAGCGGCGGATGTCGGTCAGGAATTCGTCGCTGTGGCGATCGCATGGATGCACCACGAGCTCGTAGCCCATGCGCCGCAGAGCGCCCAGCGCGCCCTCCTGAAAATTGATCACGTACGGCGCGTTCGGGTTGTCGTAGATCAGCCCGATCAGGAACGAGCGGCGGAACGCGAGCGCGCGCGCTTGCGGATCGGGCGTGAAGCCGACGCGCTTGATGATCTCGGTGATGCGTGCCCGCGTTTCCTCGCGCACGAACGGCGACTCGTTGATGACGCGCGAGACGGTCTTCTTCGAGACGTTCGCCAGCCGGGCGATGTCGTTGATGGTGTGCTTGCGCGCCAGGTCGGGGACGAGCACGGGCGACTGCGGGCGCGCGCGGGGCTCGGCTGGAGCCTTCGCGGGCAGGCGAACGACCTTGGTGGCGGGTTTCTTGGGCATGCGTTGGCGAGGATTGTAATGCCAACGCCGGCGCCGCGGAGGACAATCTGACACCGGTTTCCGCCGGCGGTAAGATGCCGCATGGACAGCGCCGCCCCTGCCCTGCCGCCCTGCTATCGAATCTCCGTGCGCGACGACGTGGCCATCGCCCTGCGCGATCTCGCCGCGGGCGAGCGCGTCGCGTTGGACGGCATGGCCTGCGAATTGCTGGAGCCTATCCCGCGAGGGCATAAGTTCGCGCTGCGGTCGGTGAGTGCGGGCGAGCCGGTGCGCAAGTACGGCCAGACGATCGGGCGAGCGACCGCGCAAATTGCGCGCGGCGCGCACGTCCACACGCACAACCTGGCGACGCTGCTCGCCGGTGTCGATGAATATCGATTTGCTCCGAATGCCGAGCGGGCAATCTCGAAGGCAGCAGAGCCGCTGTCGTTCATGGGCTATCGACGGGCCGATGGCCGCGTCGGCACGCGCAACGAGATCTGGATCCTGTGCACCGTCGGCTGCGTCGGGCGCACGGCCGAGCGCATCGCGCGAATTTCTTCAGAACGGTGCAAGGACCGCGTCGACGGCGTGTACGCGTTTCCGCATCAGTTCGGTTGCTCGCAACTCGGCGGCGATCTCGAGCGCACGCGCAAGCTCATCGCCGCGCTGGCGCGTCATCCGAATGCCGGCGGGGTGCTGATCCTCGGGCTCGGCTGCGAGTCGAACCAGCTCGAGCCCTTGCTGCAGGAAATTCCGGAGTCACAGCGCGCGCACATCCGCACCTTCGCTGCGCAGGCGACGCAGGATGAGGTCGCAGAAGGCCTGCGAGTCGTCGAAGAGCTGGCAGAAATCGCCGCGCGTGTCGCGCGCGAGCGCTGTCCGATCTCATCACTGGCGGTCGGCCTGAAGTGCGGCGGCTCGGACGGTCTCAGCGGCATCACTGCGAATCCGCTCGTCGGCCGCATCGCCGATCGCGTGACTGACGCGGGCGGCACCGCGATCCTGACCGAGATCCCGGAAATCTTCGGCGCGGAGCGGCTGCTGATGGAGCGCGCTGCGGACGAGCAGGTGTTCGCGGGCATCGCGCAGGTCGTGAACGACTTCAAGCGCTATTTCCTGGAGAACGACCAGCCCGTGCACGAGAATCCGTCCCCCGGCAACATTGCAGGCGGCATCACGACGTTGGAAGAGAAATCGCTCGGCGCCGTGCAGAAGGGCGGTCACGCCATCGTGACGCAGGTCCTGCGCTATGGGGAGCAAATTGCGCGGCCCGGTCTGGCGTTGCTGGAAGCTCCGGGCAACGACGGCATTTCCTCGACGGCACTCGTTGCGGCCGGTGCGACCATCGTGCTGTTCACGACGGGTCGCGGCACGCCGCTGGGATTTCCGGCGCCGACGCTGAAGATCAGCTCGAATTCGCCGCTCGCGCAAGCCAAGCCGCACTGGATCGACTTCGACGCCGGCCGCATGCTCACTGGCGACCCGGACACGCTGGCAGAAGACTTCATGCGGCTCATCGTCGACGTTGCCTCGGGCCGCGCTGCGCGCAACGAGTTGAACGAAGAGCGCGAGATCGCAATCTGGAAGGATGGCGTCACGCTGTGACGGCTTTGAAGCAAGCCGATCTGCGTTCGCTGGCGGCGCGCGGCGTGCGCATCCCCGCCTACGATCGCGATCGAGTCGCTGTCGGCGCGGTTCATTTCGGGCCAGGCGCGTTCCATCGCGTGCATCAGGCCTGCTATCTCGATGATGCGCTCGCGCAGGATCCACGTTGGGGCATTGCTGCCGTGTCGCTCCACACCGCCGGCGTGCGCGACGCGCTAGCTCCGCAAGACGGTCTCTATACGCTGGCAGTCCTCGATGAGCAGCCGCAGACGCGCATCATCGGCGCGCTCAAGGACGTGTTGGTGGCGCCCGAATCGCCCACTGCGGTGACTGCGCGAATCGCCGATCCAGCGGTAATGCTGATTACTGCGACGGTGACCGAGAAAGGTTACTGCCTCGCGGCGGGCGGCGGACTCGATTTCGCGAACAGCGAAATCGTCCACGACCTGGCACACCCGACGGCACCGCGCAGCTTCATCGGACATCTCTATGCCGGCCTTGCGCGGCGTCGCGCAGCCGGCGTCGCGCCGCCGAATGTAGTGAGCTGCGACAACCTCACCGAGAATGGCCCCCGTCTGCGGCGCGCGCTGGTGGAGTTCGCACGCAAGCACGACGTCGATGTGGCGCGATGGATCGAAGACGAGGTGTCCTTCCCGCGCACGATGGTCGACAGCATCACGCCGGCAACCGACGCGGCACTGCGCGATCAGATCGCAGAGCGGGTGGGCACTGTCGATCGCTGGCCGGTGCAGCGCGAGGCGTTCACGCAATGGGTGATCGAAGACTGCATGCGCGGACCGCAGCCGGGTTGGGCAGCGATCGGCGTGACGATCACGAGCGACGTCGCGGGATTCGAGCGCGCCAAGCTGCGACTGCTGAACGGCGCGCATTCGTCGCTTGCCTACCTGGGCTCGCTCAGCGGCTATGAGACTGTGGCGCAAGCGATGCGCGACCCGCAGCTTGTTTCATTCGTGCGCAGCCTGATGATCGAGGACATCGCGCCGAGCATCGTCGCGCCGCGCGGCCTGGATGTCGCCGACTACATCGACTCCGTGCTGCGGCGGTTTCGCAATCCGGCGCTGCGACACTTGTTGTCGCAGATCGCATGGGACGGCTCGCAGAAGTTGCCGTTCCGGATCTTCGGCACGGTGCAGGACGCGATCGCAGCGCGCAGGCCGCTCGATCGCCTGTGCATGCCGATCGCAGCCTGGTTCCACTTCATCCGTCGCAAGTCGCAGCAAGGCGAGCGCGTGACGGATCCGCTGGCGGATCGACTGTTCGAGATCGGCACCGCTTGTACTGGCGAAGCCGCGCACGACGTTCGCGCATTTCTTGCGCTCGATCGCGTGTTCCCGGCGGCACTCACGACGAACGTGGGGTTCGTCGCTGCACTCACTAACGCGTACGCGCAGTTACTTCAGCAGGTGCGGCAGCCATAGCGATAGCTGCGGCACGTACGCGACGATCAATAGAACGATGAAAGAGGCGATGTAGAAAGGCCAGATCGATTTCAGCGTGTCGGTCACGCTGATGTTGCCGATCGCCGTGCCGACGAACAGCACCGAGCCGACCGGCGGGCTGATCAGCCCGATGCCGCCCTTCAGGATCAGGATGATGCCGAAGTGCACCGGATCGATGCCGAACGCCTTCGCCACCGGCAGGAAGATCGGCGTACAGATGATGATCATCGGCGCGAGATCCATGAACGTGCCGATGACCAGCAGCACCACGATCATCACCAGCAGCGCGCTGTACTTGTTGTCCGCAACTGCGGTGAGCACTTCGACAGCCGCAGCCGGAACTTGCAGGTAGGCAAGCAGCCAGCCGAACGACGCGGCCGAGCCGATCACGAACAGGATCAGTCCCGTCGTGCGCACGGCGCCGGCGCAGGTTTCCAGAAAGACCTCGCGCGTCAATCCCCGGTAGACGACGCCGGTGACGAGGATCGCGTACAGCACTGCGATCGCGGCGCTCTCGACCGCCGTGAATACGCCGGCGCGAATGCCGATGAAGATCAGTGCCACGAGCAACAGGCCGGGCAGCGAGGCGACGAGCCGTACCAGCACTGCACGCCAGCCGGGAAATGCTTCGACCGCATAGCCGCGCTTCCGCGCAATCCACCAGCCGGTGACCATCAACGTGACCGTCAACAGCAACGCGGGCACGATGCCGGCCGCGAACAGATCCGCGATCGAGATCGAGCCGCCGGCCGAAGCCGAGTACAGGATCAGGTTGTGCGACGGCGGCACCAGCAACGCCACCAGCGCCGCGGTGATCGAGACATTCACGGCAAAGTCGCGGTCGAAGCCGCGCTTGACCATCTGCGGGATCATCGTGCCGCCGATCGCCGAGACGTCCGCGATCGCCGAGCCGGAGACGCCGCCGAAGAACAGCGACGCGAGCACATTGACCTGGCCGAGGCCGCCGCGGAGATGGCCGACCAGCGAGGACGCGAACGCGATCAGCCGCTCGGAAATGCCACCGCGCATCATCAGCTCGCCGGCGAAGATGAACAGCGGTATCGCGATCAGCGACGTGGTGTTCGCGCCCGCAGCGGTCTGCTGGACGACGACGATCGCCGGAATGCCGAGCCATACGACCGTCGCCAGCGATGCGGCGAGCAGCGCGAAGCCCACCGGCACGCCGATGAACAGCAGCAGGATCAGGACGCCGAAGAGGATTGCGATTGCCATAGCCGTAGCAGCTGCTCGATCGAGAAGATCGCGATCAGGATTCCGCCGAGACACAGCGGCAGGAACATGATTCCCTGCGGCAGGGGCGCGCCGGCGATCTCGTAATCCCAGGCGTCGATCATCATTTCGCCGCCCCACAACGCGAACAGGACGCCGACGGCGGTTGCGATGAGCCGCGCGACGAGTTGCATGAGGCGACGCAGCGCCGGCCGCGCGCGCTCCACGACGATGAAGAAGCCGAAGTGCCGGCCTGCGTGCACGCCGGCCGCGGCTCCGAACATCATCGTCGTGCTCATGCAGAGCAACGCGAGCGGCTCGGTCCAGCTCGGCGGATCGTTCAGCACGTAGCGCGCGAACACCTGCCACGCCTGAATGCCAGCCATCGCGACGAGCGCCACGCCGGCAATGCCGACTGCTGCACGCGCCAGGGCTTTCATGCGAGCCCTCGGATGCCGTCGAAGAGCTCGCGCAACGAGCTGTCGGCGAGATAGCGCTCGTGGATCGGCGCAGCGGCTTTGCGGAAGGCAGGCAAGTCCACGTCGTTCGCCTTCACGCCGGCGGCCAGCACGAAGGACCGCGACTCCGCCTCCATCTTGTCCCACAGCGTGCGCATGTACGGCACGCTCTCGCGTGCAGCCTCGACGACGATCTCGCGATCCGCCGGCGACAGCGCGTCGTAGGTCCGTCGCGACATCAGCAGCGCTTCCGGCGAATACGAGTGATCGGACTGCGACCAGTAATGCGCCACTTCGAACTGCCGGCTGGTGTGAAACGTGCGCCAGTTGTTCTCCGCGCCTTCGATCAGGTGCGTCTGCATCGCCGAGTAGACTTCGCCGAACGGCAGCGGCGTCGGGTTGCCGCCGAACGCCGCGATCGTCTCGATGAAGATGTCGGAGGGCGGTACGCGAATCTTCAGCCCGTGCAGATCGGGCGGCTCGTGTACCGGCCGGCGCACGTTGTAGAACGAGCGCGAGCCGGCGTCGTAGATCGCGAGGCCGACCAGCTCGCGTCGACCGAACTCCTGCAGCACCTTGGCCCCGGGCTTGCCGTCCGCGGCGCGTCGCATGTGCTCGACGGACTCGAAGACATACGGCAGCGCGAACACACGTGTGACAGGAAACGCATTGTTCAGCGGCGCGAAGTTCACGCGCGCAATGTCGAGAGCGCCGAAGCGCGCCAGATCGACGGTGTCGGATTCGCGGCCGAGCTGGCCCGCGTGATAGACCCGAATTCGCAGGCGACCATCGGTTTGTGCAGCGATGCGTTCGCTCATCCAACGCACGGCCTGCACGGTCGGATATCCGTCGACGTGGACATCTGCGGCCGTCATCAAGCCTTCGCTGTTGAGCGCTGCTGCGGTCCGCGAGTGCGCGGCACATAGCGCGCCGAGGCCGATTAGCGCGTCGCGCCGATTCATCCGCATTCCGGCCCTCATGCGCGCTTCGAATGCGGTGTGGCGTGCACTGCGCGGCACCCGACCTCACCCAAGCCCGCGAACACATGGCGCGAGCGCTGGCCCGGACGGATGTCGTGCACGCCGGTGATCATCCCTGTGGTGATGACCGAGCCCGCCTGCAGCGGGCGCCCGCGTCGTGCAGCTTTGCCAAGCGTGAATGCGAGCGCGCCGAGCGGACCCTGGCGCAGCGAGGTGACGCCGCGCCCGACAAATTCGTCGTCGATGAAGCTGTGCGCCGTGACCTCGTACAAGCCGCGCCAATCGCTGACTGCGGGCCCGACGACGACGCCCCAGTTGTTGCCGAAATCCGAGACGACGGCACCTGGCCCGAGGTCATTCAACGTCGCGAGCGGGCTGCTCGCGATCTCGATCCCGATGCACAGCTCGCCGACGAGCTCGGCGGCCTCGTCGATCGTCCATTCGACCTTGTCGCGCGGCGCATCGCGGCCGACGCAGATCACGATCTCCGCTTCGACCGCCGCAAACCCGCCCTCGAACACCGGGCAGTCGACCATGCGTTCGGCCGCGGCGACCCGGACATTCGGCGCGAACACCGGGCCGATCAGACGCTCTTCGGCATACTGGCTCTGATGTGCCGGTCCTACTCGTGCGACCTTCCAGCCCGCGACCGGATCCGGCCAACGCTCGATCGCAGTGTCCTGGCAGCGGTACGCGGTCTCGAGGTCGGGCGGAACCACGCCCGGATACTGCGCCAGCGAGCGCGCGGCCAGCCGGGCACGCGTGAATTGCTCGGCGATGCTGGCGACGTCACTGGCAGAGGGCGTTGGCGATTGCAGGTGCACCGGACCGCTCGCAATGTTTTCTTCAGGTATTGTATAGAGGAAACCGGTGTCATTTACAATGCGCGGACCAACCTGTGAGGGACCGGCGATGAGACTACGGATCCATCTGCTCGCGATTCTGCTGCTGAGCGCGGCGTTGCCCGCGGCCCGAGCTGCTGACGATCTGCTCGCCTTTCCCGGCGCACAGGGCGCGGCCGCGCACACCCCGGGCGGGCGCGGCGGCAAGATCCTGCGCGTGACGACGCTGGCAGCGAACGGACCGGGCTCCTTGCTCGCGGCTCTCGAAACGGACGGTCCGCGCATCGTCGTGTTCGAAGTCGGCGGCGTCATCGACCTTGCGCAGCACGAGATCAAGATCACCAAGCCGTTTCTCACGGTTGCCGGCCAGACAGCGCCGTCTCCTGGCATCACGCTCATTCGCACCGGCATCGACGTCAACACGCACGACGTGGTGTTGCAGCACGTTCGCGTCCGCACCGGCTCGGCCGATGAGCCGAAGCGCGCCGGCTGGGAGCCGGACGCGTTCTCGACGATCTCCGCGCACGACGTGATCGTCGATCACTGCTCGATGACCTGGGCGATCGACGAGAACCTGTCGGCTTCCGGTCCGCGCTTCACCGGCAAGACACCGGACGACTGGCGACGCGGCACGTCGTATCGCGTCACCTTCAGCAACAACATCGTCGCGGAAGGACTGAAGTACTCGACGCACTCCAAGGGCGAGCACTCCAAGGGCTCGCTGATCCACGACAATGCCTCGGACATCCTCATCGTCGGAAATCTGTACGCGCACAACTACGAGCGCAATCCGCTGTTCAAAGGCGGCGTGCGCGGCATGGTGATCAACAACCTCATCTACAACCCCGGCCCGCGCGCCGTGCACTACAACCTGATCGCGGAAGAGTGGCGCGGTCAGCCGTACCAAGTCGGTCAGATGGCGCTCATCGGCAACGTCCTGCGCGGCGGCCCCTCGACACCGCCCGGACTTGCGCTGTTCATGCTTGGCGGCTCGGGTGACATCGAGCTGTACGAGGACGACAACATCGCAGTCGACTGGGTCGGACGCCCGCTGGAGAAGTTCGGTCGTTACACGACCTCGAGTGCGCGCGTCGTGCCGATGGCGCGGCCCGCGTTGCCGCTCAATGTGAAATTGCTGCGCGCGGCGGACGTGCAGGACGCAGTGATTCAAGAGGTCGGCGCCCGTCCGTGGGATCGCGATCACATCGATGCGCGCGTCGTCGCAGACACGATCGAAGGCCGCGGCGAGATCATCGACGACCAGGCGCAGGTCGGGGGTTATCCGCAGTACAAGGAGACGCGGCAGGCGTTCGATGAGAAAGACTGGGATCTGCGGTATATGACGAAGAAGGAGAAGTGATTCACTGCTCCGCGGGCGGATACGCGACGATCAGCACCAGCTCCTCGTCGCCGTCCTGCCAGATCCCCACATCTGCGCCTTCGTGCATGAACACCGCGGTGTTCGGCCCGATCTCGGCCTGTCGATCGTCGACGCGCAGCTTGCCGCGGCCGCTCACGACGTAATAGACCTCGTCGTGCGTCAGCACGTGCATGCCGATCGCTGAGCCTTTGTGCAGGGCGCGCTTGCGGAAGATCACGCGCGCATCCGGAACGTCGTCGAAGTAGCGATACGCTGTGGAGTCGCCGCCGCCGTCGTGCGGCGCGGGCTCGACCTTCGCAACCGCTGCGTCCTCGCGCACGAAGAAGCGATTGCGAACGTGCCGCGATGCTTCCGTTGCCTTGGGCTCTGGTGCGCGTGCGCACGCGATTGCCGCCAACACGGCGAGCGCGCACGACGCCACAGCAACTCGCATCAACGGAACGGACCCGCGAACAGAGGCACGAGCAGCGGCGTCGTCCACGCGGGCAGCAGCTCGAAATTCAACGTCGGGATCCATCCCGCATCGAAGCCGAGATCCGGATCGTTGACGGCGTTCCAGGCCGAGATCACGTCGACCGGATTGCGCACGCGCGGCCCGAGCACCAGCGTGCCGGAAACCGACAGCGTCGTGCCGTTCAGTCGATCGATGATCTGGTCGACCGTGAACGCGCGGTCGGCAATGAAGAAGTTCTCCTCCGCGAAGATGGCAGACTCGATGCCGACGCCCCAGCTATAGATGTAGTTCGGCGTCGCGCGCACGTCGTACAGATTGTCGTACAGATGGACCTGTCCGAAGCGCACACGCGGCGCACGCTGGCCGATCTTGTCGAACCAGTTGTGATGCAGCGTCACTCGCAGCTTGCCGCGATCGGCATTAGCCGAGTCGGAAGAGCCGATCAGCATCGTCTTGTCGTGATTGCGGAAGCGGTTCCACGACACGGTGACGAGATCGGACGCGTTGGTGATGTCGACCAGGCCGTCATGCACCTGGAAGACCACGCCGAAGTACAGTGGCAGCGTCTCGTCCGCAGTGGTGCGATCCTCGAACGTGTTGTGGTCGATCCAGACGTTGTTGCTGTCGCGCAGCGAGATCGAGTCATACTGCGAATTCCAGGAGCCCAGCGCGCCGTCGGTCGGCGCCCATGCCGGGAAGCAGTCGAACGTGTCCTGGAACGTGAGATTGCGGACGATGATGTTCGTGCGGCTGTTGGCGACGCCCGCCGTGCCGCGGATGTCGAACCACGCACCGCGAATCGTCGCGTCGCGGCCGAGACCGACGATTGTCGTGTTCGAGCCAAGGCGAATGCGCACGCGCGCCTGCTGTGCCTGTTGTGAAGCGACGCGCGCAGCCTCGACCGGACCGGTGATCGAACCGCGGCCGTACACTGCCGGGTCGTAGGTCGCAAGGAATTGCTCGATGGTGAAGCCGTTGCGGTAGTAGTCCGTGCACGCCAGCGGCTGGTTCGCGTCGTCGACGTTCGCGTCGATCGTGCCTTGCACGTAGATGATCTTCGGCTCGTTCGACGGATTCGATGGCGAGGTCGACGAAGTCACGCCGTTGTTCAGCGCCGCGATCAGCTGCGCGCGGTTCGTAACTGTGTAGATTTGCGCGTCGACTGCAGCGGATCCGCCAGTGACGCCGCTGCCGCTGGCAGCCCAGCCATTTTCAGGCTGCAGAGTCTCGCGTCCGAGATCGCGTTGAGCACCGTCGGCTGTGACGCTCGCCAGCAGGCAGGCTGCGCCCAGAAGAATAGTTGGAGTACGCACGATCAATCCCTCGATGGTGAAAGAAGAGGCGCCGGTCTGCTTGGGAGAAGCAGACCGGACGCCGAATCGTTGGGGGCTAGAACTTGTAGCGGGCGCCGAGCAGGTACTCGCGGCCCTGATGGTGGTAGTACGAGAGTCGGTCGCCCGCCGAGCCGACGTACTGATCCTGGAACTCGTCGGTGAGGTTCAACGCCTCGAGCGTGATGTCGAGCGCCGGCATCACCGTCCAGCTCGCGGAGAAGTCGACGTTCAGCGTCGAGATCGTGCCTTCCACATCGTTGTTGTTGCGGCCCGGTACGGTGGTCAGATAGTCATCCCGATACGCAGCAGAGACGCGCGCACCGAAGATCTGGTTCTCCCAGTACAAGGTCGCGTTGTATGCGCTCTTCGAGAGGCCGGTCAGATCTTCCTTGACGGTTCCTTGCGGCAGCGGCACGCCGTTGACGGTGGCCGGCGGCGCGAAGTACTCGATTTCCGAGTCGACGCCGGTGTAGTTCAGGATGATGCCGAAGTGACTGAAGAAGCCCGGCAGGAAGCTGAAAGGCTGCTGGTAGCTGATCTCGAAGCCCTTCACGTCGCCGCCGTCGGTGTTGGTCGGCACGCTGAACTGCCAGCCGTCGAGACACGTCGCCGCAGGAATCGTCGGGCCGCACGTATTGAGAGCAACGCTGTCCGGTAGTCCCAGCGTGTTGTTCGAGAAGTTGTCGCTGGAGCGGATGATCTGCACGAAGCTGCCGATGTCCTTCTGGAACAGCGCCAGCGACAGCAGCGATTCCTTCGCGAAGTACCACTCGAACGAAAGGTCATAGGCCTTGGCGCGGTACGGATTGAGATCGGGGTTGCCGGCGGTCACGGTCTTGTTGGCACCGCTGATGCCGACTGCCGCGCCCGGCGACAGAATGCCGAGGCCCGTGGTCTGACCGCCGCCGTTCGGCCGCGCCATCACCTTCGCCGCGGCGGCGCGGATGAGGAAGCTGTCCGTCACTTCCATGACGACGTTGAGTGCCGGCAGCGTATCGCTGTACTTG
>DATENH010000203.1:0-21745 GCA_035275145.1 Steroidobacteraceae bacterium
CGCTGATCGGCGAGCTGCACGATGGCAAGCCGGAGCTGTGGCTGAAAGTGGTGGTCGCCGCGACCAGCCTGTGCCCGTGCTCGAAGAGCATCTCGAAGTACGGCGCGCACAACCAGCGCTCGCACATCACGATCAAGGCGCGTGTCGAAGGCCACATGTGGCTGGAAGAGCTGATCGACATCGCCGAGTCGGAAGCCTCGTGCGAGGTGTACGGCATCCTGAAGCGTGCCGACGAGAAGTACGTGACCGAGCGCGCCTACGACAATCCCAAGTTCGTCGAAGACATCGTGCGCGACGTCGCCGTGCGGCTGAACAAGGAAGAGCGCGTGCGCGCCTATGTGGTCGAAGCGGAGAACTTCGAATCGATCCACAATCACTCCGCGTACGCGCTGATAGAGAAAGATAAAGAGTCGGGCTGAAGCCTGCCCCAAAGCTCTATTGGCGGGCTCCTTGCCCGGGCGCAGCATCTCGGCCGACAAGGAGAACCCCATGGAAGTCCTGACGTCCGCAGATCTCGCCGCCGATTTCTCGCTCCAGGACCGTAGCCGTCGCATCTTCATCCAGGGCGTCGGCCTCGTCGGCGTCGGCCTGATCGCAGGCACGCTCGGCGGCTGCGACAAGCTGGCCGAGGCGATCCGCAATCGTCCGCTGCGGCGCCGGCTGCGAACCGGCTCGCCCGAAGTCGACGCCGCGATCGACCTGTATCGTCAGGCAGTCACGCAGATGAAAGGACTGGCAGCGGCCGATCCGCGCAGCTGGACCGCGCAGGCGACCATCCATGGCACGCCGTCAGGCTTCAACTTCTGCCAGCACAACACCAATCACTTCTTCGACTGGCACCGCGCCTATCTCTTCTACTTCGAGAAGATCTGCCAGAAGCTCACCGGCAACTCGAAGTTCGGCCTGCCGTACTGGAACTGGAACCAGAACGAGGACATCCACCCGGCGTTTCTCGACCCGGCGAGCACGCTGTACCTCGCCCGCAACCGCACCAGCATGGCCGGCTGGTTCGCCACGACGACCTCGGCGCTGGACCCGATCATGGGCGATACGAATCTGTTCAGCTTCAGCCAGCAGATCGAAGGCACGCCGCACAACTCCGTGCACAGCTACATCGGCGGCACGCTCGGCGGTTACACCTCAGCGCTCGATCCGCTGTTCTGGATGCATCACTGCATGGTCGATTACTGCTGGGCGAAGTGGAACCTGGAGCTCGGCAACGACAACACCAACGATTCGACCTGGCTCGGCACCGACCACAGCCACTTCGTCGACGCCGACGGCAACGCGGCCAGTGTCACTGCCGGAATCACGACGCTGATGCCGTTGCTGAGCTATCGCTACGAGAGCAGCGCGATCGGCAGCTCGCCTGCGCAGGCCGAAGCCGCGATGACGAAGTCGCACTACAAGAAGCTGGAAGAGCGCGTGCGCAAGGGTGCGGACGTGCGCTTCGACATCAAGCGTCGCGCTCGTCTCGCGGAGCGCACGGCAGTGAGCATCGCCCGCCCGTTCTCGGTCGACAGCAAGATCAGCGCGGCGGAGCTCGCGGGCATCGTCGAGGCCGACCCGTCGCGCGAAGTCGTCTTCGCCAGCATCGAATATGCGCAGCTTCCGGCAAGCAGCGACTTCTCGGTGCGCGTGTTCGTCAACCTGCCCGGCGCGGATGCGACTACGCCGATCGATGATCCCCACTACGCGGGCAGCTTCGCGTTCTTCGGCACGGAACCGGGCGACGCGGGCGCGGAACACCGGCAGCAACCGAAGTTCCTGGTCAATCTGACCCCGACGTTGCAACGCTTGCGTTCGCGGCAGGATCTGAAGGCGAGCGGCGCAATTTCAGTACAGCTCGTGCCGACACCGTTCGCCGGCGGTTTCGAGAAGGCGGATACTGAGCTGGTATTGAATGGCCTCGATATCATCGTCACGCCCGTGATCGTGCGTGCCAAGACAGGATGAAGACCAGCGTCGCAGCGCTTGCAGCTTTTCTCGTGACCAGTGGCTGCGGCGCTGCCGAGCCGCCAGCCCACCAGCAACCGCGGTCAGCGACCGCCGAGGTCGCGATGCAGTACCTCGATCGTGATCGCCCCAGCCTGGTGCAGCCGATCGACGCGGCTGCGATCCCTGCGGCGCGCTTCGTCCGGGTGGAGGTCGCAGAAGTCTACAACCCGCGAATGTACGCCCTCAGCTTCAACGTCGACTTTCGCGATGCCCAGGGCAGGAGTGTTCGGCTCGGTACATTCAGCCTGTTTCCGCCCGACAATCCAGGCACGTTCATCGTGCCCGGGCAAGAGAAGCTGCGAGCGGGTGGATCGATCGTCGTCTCTCTCGTCATCGTCGACACCCCCGCGCCCGAAGCGCACGTGCGCGCCGGGATCGGCAGGGTCGAGCTGGTTCCCGGCTAGCGCCGGAACTGCGACGGCGTCGCGCCGAAGTGCGCACGAAACGCCTCGGCGAAATGGCTGTGCGAGCTGAATCCGAGATCGAGCGCCAGGCTGCTCAAATCTTCCGCGCCCTCCGCCAATGCGAACGCTGCTTCTTGCAGACGCAGGCGCCGCACATATCGCCACACCGGCATGCCAACGACGCGGGTGAAGGTTTCGCACAGCGTCGACGGTGCCAGACCGCACGACGCGGCGATTGACGACAGCGAGAGCGGCTCGCGGTAGCAGCTCAAGATGTAGGACCTTGCGTCATCGACTGCGGTTGCCTGACGCAGCGATGTGTGCAGCTTATCGACGTCTCGCGCACCAGCCGCTTCCGCGACCACGCGCCGGATCAGCGCGAGCGAATGCTCCTCCATTGCGAGCCGGTCGTCGCGATCCGTCGCGAGCAAGCGGGCGTGACACACAGTGAGCTCGCTCGATCGCCAGTGCGCGGGCACGAGGTGCAGCTTGCGAAACATGGCCGCTTTCGAACCCGCAATGCTCGCGATGGCGTCTTCCACGACATCGTGCGCGACGAACAGCAACGTCGCAGCCTGCGGATGCGCAGTGTTGTTCGAGAGCCGAAAGCCCGAATCTGCCGGCCACAGCGAATGATGCAAGGGGTCGATGAAGAACCGCCGCCGCGCAACCGAGCGGACGTGCCACCCCCGGCGATGCAAGTTGATCTCGAAATGGCGCGTGACCTCTTCCGCCGCCGGCGCGCCCGAGCGCGTTCCGTTGCAGCACCAATCCGCGACCGCGAATCGATCGTTGGCGTAGCGCCAGCGCACGCGATAGCCCGGCTCCCACCGGGCCATAGCGCAGCCAGAAGATTTCGACAGTCGCGCCGCTGGCATGTCACTACACTGCTAGCACGCACTCCTCCTGGCAAGCACTCATGCAGATTTTCATTACCAGCGCGACCGGCTATGTCGGTGCCGCTGTCGCAGCTTGCCTGCGTGCACATGGCCACTCGATCACGGCACTGGCACGCACGCCGGCCAGCGAACAGCGTCTGCACTCCGCCGGAATCCAGGTCGTGCGCGGCGATCTTGCGCAAGCCGACACCTACCGGGCCGCAGCGAAGAACGCCGACGTGCTCATCCACACGGCTTTCGAGTATTCAGCGGACGGCGCGGAGAATCTCGAACTGGACCGGCAGGCGACGCGAGCGCTGCCGCGCGGGCGGCGGCTGATCTACACCTCCAACGGCTATCGGCCTCGCGTCGACACGGAGCGCAGTGTTCTCGCTGCCAGCACCACCAACAGCGTGCTGCGCCTTGGCATGGTCTACGGCCGGACCGGCGGCGGAACGATCGCCAGCTTGTTCGGCTCCGCTCATCGCAGCCGCCAGCTTCCTTATTTGGCAGATGCTGCCGAGAATCGCTGGTCGTTGATTCACCTAGACGATCTGGCTGAACTGTACGCACACATCGTCGCAACGCCCGCTGGCGGTGTATTCGACGCTGTCGATGGCCAGCCGCTGACGGTGCGACACACGTTCGAGCGCGTCGGCGCCGTATGCGGCGTTCGGGCATCGATGCAAAGCGAGAACGTCGTGCAGAGCGTGCTGGAACCGCATACGGTTGACGTCATGCGTCGCGATGTCGCGTTGCACTCGACGCGCGCGCAGGAAATCGGCTGGTCACCACGCTATCGCACCTTCGATGAAGGCGCGGCGCCCGGGTACGCTGAGTGGTGTGCGCAATGATCCTGCGATTGCTCGTCCTTTGTGCAGCCGCAGCCCTCGCCGATCCGATGGCGATCTACGACCAGGCCATCGGCGCACGCAAAGATCGTAATGCGCAGCGCTTCCTGCAACTCACCGAGCAGTTGCTCGAGTACGCGCCGGCGAGCCCGCCGTTGCGCTTCATGCACGCCGAAGCGCTCGCCATGTCCGGCAGAACGGAACCGGCACTCGCCGAGTTGCACTGGCTTGCGACGAGCGGCTACGACTACGCGTTCTGGGAACGCGACTCCTTCGCTGGCTTGCCGGCCGACGAGACTGCGGCACTGCGCACAGCGATGACGAAGTTCGGCGCGCCGAAAGGCAAGATTGCACGCATCGTTCGCCTCGATCGCGACGGTCTCGATGCGGAAGGGATCGATGCCCTCGGCCAGGACTGGATCGTCGGCTCAATGACCAATGGCAGCTTGTACCGTGTCGACCGTACCGGCGCGACGACGCTGCTCTGGCAAGAGACCGAAGCGGGTCGCCGCCTGTTCGGCGTACGTTACGACCCGCTGCGGAATCTCGTCTGGGCCTGCTCGAACGGCCCGGACGACCGGCAGGCGCGGCCGCAGTTGCTGCGAATCGCGCTCAAACCTCTGGCGGTCACACGCTCAGCCGTGCCTGATTCGCGCGCGTTGTGCAACGACATCGCACTGCTGCCCGACGGCACAGTTGCGATCTCGGATTCGGAGCGCGGCGCTGTCCGGCAGCTCAATGGCGACGGACAGTGGCGAACGCTCGCCGAGCCCGGATCCCTGGGCTACCCGAACGGCCTCACCTATGTCGCCGAAGCGCGGCGGCTCGTGGTCGCCGACCTGCGCGGGCTGTGGGCGATCGATCTCGAGGCACCACGCCTCGTTGGCGTCGAGAAGCCCGGAACCTTCATCGGCGGCGTCGACGGCCTATACGCCGTCAACGGCGGCCTGGTGGCGATCCAGAACGGCCTGCGCCCGCATCGGGTACTGCGCATCGCTCTCGATCCCGGCACCACGCAAGTTCAGCGCGTCACGGTGCTTGCATCGAACGTACCGGAACTGGCCGCGATGACGACCGCGGCCATGAACGGCGGGGAAATCACGGTGCTGGCAGGAAGCCAGCTCGTGCAACTCGTCAGCTCGGGCTCTGCAGACGACTGATCAGGCTGCGCAGGAAGACCTTGTTGAAGCGCAACTGGCAGGCTGCCGAGGACTGCTCGAGCAGCGTCGAGCTCACCTTCATCAGCGTGACCGGCGACAACGCCTTGATCGTCGCGAGGCGCTTCGCGCCGCGCACGTAGCTGGTCTCGCCGAAGCAATCGCCGGCGTCGAGCTGGCCGACGGCGCGGCCGTTGCGCATCACCGCGACGCTGCCGGACACGATCACGTAGAAGCGGTCGTCCATCTCGCCTTCCTTGACGATCTCCTCTTCCTTCTCGTAGTCCTGCCAGCTGCTGGCGCGCAGCACCTCGAGGATTTCCGACTGCGAGAAGTCGTGGAAGAACTTGAGCGTGCGCAGGATCGAGAAGCGCTCCTGGCTGTCGACCTTCGACAGGCCCTCGCGCAGCGTCTGGTGCACGCGCGTCAGGTCGCCTGCGAGCTCCAGACCGTTGCGGTAGCGCTTGGCAGGCTCCTTCTGCAGCGCCTTCATCAACGCGTTCTCGAGCACCTCCGGGATGTCCTTGCGCAGCGTGTGGATCGGCTGCGGCGTCGCGTAGACGATCTGGTGCAGGAGCTTCGAAAGGTTGCCGCCGCGGAACGGCCGGAAGCCGGTCAGCATCTCGTACATCACCGCGCCGAGCGAATACAGATCCGAGCGGTTCGTGATCTCCAGCGACTGCACCTGCTCCGGCGACATGTACGACGGGCTGCCGGCGATGCCCTCGATGCGCGAGATGTCCGAGTCGGCGACCAGCGCGATGCCGAAGTCGATGATGCGCACGTCGTTCGCCTGCGTGAGCATGATGTTCGACGGCTTGATGTCGCGGTGAATCACGCCGCGGCTGTGCGCGTAGTGCAGCGCTTTGGCGCACTTGTAGATGATCTCGACGACGTCGTCGACCGGCAGCAGGTTGTCGGGCTTGCAGTACGCGGACAGCGTACGCGCGCCGTGCACGTGCTCGGTGACGATGTAGTAGCGGCCGTCTTCCTCGCCAGCGTCGAAGATCGGCAGGATGTTCGGATGCTGCAGCATGCCGACCATGTGCGCTTCCGACAGGAACATCTTGCGCGTGACCCGCGCGCGATCCTCGTCGTGCGACTCGATGTTGTAGACCTTGATCGCAACGTCGCGGCGGTAGTACGGGTCGTTGGAAAGGTAGACGACGCCGGTGCTGCCGCGTCCGACTTCCTTGACGATGACGTACTTGCCGACTTTCTCGGGGTTGCGCGGGTCGCGCTTCGCGCTGCGCTGTTCCATCAGTCCGCTCGGGGCATTCACGTTGTCGTTCGCAGCCGCTTGGTCAGATGAAGAGCTTTACCGCGAGCAGGATCGCTGCCGCGAAAATGCCCGCGATAATGTCGTCCAGCATAATTCCCAGCCCGCCGGACAGACTGTGATCGGCCTCGCGGATCGGCCAGGGCTTGACGATGTCGAAGAAGCGGAACAGCACGAATCCGGCGGCGAGCCAGCGCCAATCGGGCGGAGCTGCCAACATCGTCACGGAAAATCCCGTGATCTCGTCCCAGACGATCCCTGGGTGGTCGTGCACCCCCAGCCGCCGCGCGCTCTCGCCGCAGATCCAGATGCCTGCCGCGGCTGCGACGATGGTAAACGCCAGGTGCACCGCAAAGCCGAATTGCATCACGCCGAGGACGATCGGCACTGCGACCAGCGTCCCGAAGGTGCCCGGAGCGCGCGGCGCGAGCCCCGAGCCGAACCCGAACGCGAGCAGATGAATCGGATTGCGCAGGATCGCAGGATCCGCGCTCCACTTGAGCGGCGGTTTCGCGCTCATGACGATTCGCCGACGGCGAAGTGATCGTAGCCGGTGCGTCGCGGTGTGAACGGAGCGCCCTGGCGCTCGCACTGCACGCCGCTGCCGGCGGTGATGACGCCGATCTTCGTCAGCGGCAGCGAGGGATCTCGCTGCGCCGTCAGCTCGGACACTCGATCCGGCGGCACCGTGAAGATCAGCTCGTAGTCGTCGCCGCCGGCCAGCGCATAGTCGAGTGCAGTATCGGCATCGAAGAGCTCGCGCATCGCCGCCGACGGCGGCAATGCATCGATGTCGAGTCGCGCACCGCAGCGGCTGGCGGCACAGAGCTTCTGCAGATCGGTCAGCAGACCATCGGAGACATCCATTGCGGCCGTGGCGATGGTGCGAAGCTGGCGTCCCAGAGCGACGTGCGGCCGCGGACGCAGAAACCGCCACTGCAGCTGAGCGGCCGCCTCCGTCAGCGGCATGTGTTGCTGAATCACATGCAGACCTGCCGCAGCTTCACCCGGAATGCCGGAGACCATGAGCAAATCGCCGGGCCGCGCTCCGGAGCGCGTCAGCCACTTGTCCGGCTCGACCCAACCCGCGAGCTGCACCGTGACGACCAGAGGCCCGCGCACCGTGTCGCCGCCCACGAGCGCGACATCGTATTGCTCAGCGAGCTCCAGCAATCCGGCAGCGAAACTCGCGATCCATGGCTCGGAGGCTTCGGGCAGCGATAGCGACAGCGTCATCCACGCGGGCTCGGCGCCCATGGCGGCGATGTCGCTGAGATTCACCGCAAGCGCGCGATAGCCGATCGCGCTTGCATCGATGCTGCGCGGAAAGTGCACGCCCTCCACGATCGTGTCGATCGCCACGACCAGTCGGCGTTCCTCGCCGACGTAGAGCACCGCCGCGTCGTCGCCGACGCCGAGCAGCACGTCGGCGCGATGATCGTGGTTCGCGAAGTAACGGGCGATGATGTCGAATTCGCCGAGACTCATGGCGATTCGCCTTCGGTGCCTAGTCGCGCTCTGCCGAGCGCAGCTCGCGCGCTGCGCGATCCAGGACTGCGTTGACGTACTTGTGAGCGTCGGTCGCGCCGAAGCGCTTGGTCAAGTCGACCGCTTCGTTGATCACGACGCGATACGGAATGTCGACGCGATGCTGCAACTCGAACACGCCGATCATCAGGATCGCGGTCTCGACCGGGTCGAGCTGATCGAGCGGGCGGTCGATGAACGGCTTCAACGTCGCGGCCAGCGCTTCGTGCTGCGCGATGCAGCCGCCTACCAGCTCCTCGAAATGCTCGCGATCGACGCCGGCCGAATCCTCGCTTTCGAGAAACTGCTTCTTGATCTCGGCGGCCGTCTGTTGCGTCAGCTGCCACTGATACAGCGCCTGCATCGCAAGCTTGCGCGCGATGGAGCGCGCCCGCGTGCCCCGCGCCTGCTTCCCCGCGGATTTTCCGGATGAGCTCATGGCGATGAGGGCACTCAGCTTTCGATCCTGCGCAACAGGTTCGCCAGCTCGATCGCAGTGACGGCCGCGTCGGCGCCCTTGTTGCCCGCCTTCGTGCCGGCACGCTCGATCGCCTGCTCGATCGTGTCAGTCGTCAGCACGCCGAATGCAACCGGCACGCCGGTGTCCTGCGAAACGCGCGCCAACCCACTGGCGCATTCGCCGGCGACGTAATCGAAATGCGCAGTCGCGCCCTTGATCACGGCACCCAGCGCGACGATGGCATCGTACTTCCTGCTCTGCGCCAGCTTGCGCGCAACCAGCGGCATGTCGTATGCGCCGGGCGCACGCACGATTTCGATCTGCTTGTCGGCCGCGCCGTGCCGCTTGAGCGCATCGACCGCGCCGCGGATGAGCTGCTCGACGATGAAGTCGTTGAAGCGCGCCGCGACGATCGCGAACCGCAGCTCGCGACATTGCAGATCGCCTTCGATGGTCTTGATGTTATCCATCCACGTACTCCACCACTTCCAGATCGAAGCCCGACAGGCCGTGCATCTGCTTCGGCGCCGACAACACACGCATGCGGGTCACGCCGAGGTCGCGCAGGATCTGCGCGCCGATACCGTACGTGCGCAGCACTTTCGCGCCGGCCTGCGGCGATGGCGACGACGGTTCGCGGCCGATGTTCTGCACGGCGTCCATCAGGTCGCGCGGCGTTTCGTCCGGACGCAGGATCACGATCACGCCGTGACCCTCCTTGGCGATCCGCGCCATCGCGGAGCGCAACGGCCAACCCAACGCATGGTCCCGGATGCCGACGATATCGCCGAGCGTGTCCTTCAAGTGCACACGCACCAGCGGCACCCGCTTGTCGTCCAGGTTGCCCGCAACCAGCGCGAGATGCACCGTGCGATTGACATGATCCTCGTAGCAAAACATGCGGAATGCGCCGAACTCGGTGGCTATGGCCTGCTCGGCGATGCGCTCGACCGAGCGCTCCTTCTCCAGGCGATAGCGGATCAGGTCGGCGATCGTGCCCATCTTGAGGCGGTGGCGCTGCGCGAACTTTTCCAGGTCCGGGCGGCGCGCCATGGTGCCGTCGTCGTTGAGGATCTCGACGATCGCGGCGGCCGGCTCGAGGCCGGCGAGTCGCGTCAGGTCGCAGCCGGCTTCGGTGTGGCCGGCGCGCGTGAGCACACCGCCGGGCTGCGCCATCAACGGAAAGATGTGTCCGGGCTGACGCAGATCTTCGGCGCGTGCGTCGCGACGCACGGCGGTGCGAATCGTGTGCGCGCGATCGTGCGCCGAGATGCCGGTCGTGACGCCCTCGGCAGCTTCGATCGACACGGTGAAGTTCGTGCGGTGGTCGATGTTGGTATCGCTCACCATCAGCGGCAGACGCAGTTGCCGGCAACGCTCGCGCGTCAGGGTCAGGCAGATGAGCCCGCGCCCGTAATGCGCCATGAAGTTGATGTCCTCGGCGCGCACGTGCTCCGCGGCGATGATCAGGTCGCCCTCGTTCTCGCGATCCTCGTCGTCCATGAGCACGACCATGCGGCCGGCGCGCATGTCGGCCAGCAGCTCGTCGATCGTGTTGAGCTTCATGACGTGGGGTTTCAGGGGAATCGGCTTCATGCGTCGTCTCCGACAGCGCGCATTCTTTCCAGGTAGCGCGCGATGATATCGACTTCCACGTTCACTTGCGTGCCCGCCGGGCACGCGCCCAGCGTGGTTACTTCGAGCGTGTGCGGGATCAGGTTGACGCCGAAGCGATTTTGCGCGACGTCATTGACAGTCAGGCTGACGCCATCGATGCACACCGAGCCCTTGCGTGCGATATAGCGCGCCAGCGGCGCGGGCACTTCGAACTCCATGCGCAACGACCGCGCGTCGCTTACGGTGCCGACGACCGTCGCGATGCCGTCGACGTGGCCGGTCACGTAGTGACCGCCGAGAGGATCGCCGGCGCGCAAGGCCTTTTCCAGGTTCACACGCTGACCCGGGCGCCATCGTCCGAGCGTCGTCACGCTCAACGTTTCGAGCGAAGCGTCGGCCGCGAACGCATCGTTCGCGAGACGCGTCACGGTGAGACAGCAGCCGCTCACGCTGATGCTGTCGCCGATCGCAACGCCCGCAAGGCTCAGCGCGCCGACTCCGAAGAGCAACTCGACGTCGCCACCTCGCGGTGTGATCGCGCGTACTTCGCCTACTGCTTGAACGATACCTGTGAACATGATCAGGGACGCAGAACCAGTTTGACGTCCGCGCCGATGCGCTCCATGCCGTGTAGCGTATAACGCAGCACGTCTTCGATGCGATACAGCGGCGGCAGCAGCGCCATCGCCCGCGCTTCGGGCCCGAGAACGATCGGCGCGATGTACACGATCAGCTCGTCCGCCAGTCCGAGCTGCAGAAACCGTCCCGCGAGCGTCGGACCCGCCTCGACCAGCACGTCGTTGCACTCGCGCCGGCCGAGCTCCGCGAGCACGTTCTGCAGATCGACATGACCGTCGGTATCCAACGGTGTACCTACGACCTCCGCACCCGCTTGCTGAAGCGCATCCGCATGCGCGGGTTTCTCGGCGGCAGTAAACACGACGGCTTTGCCCGGCCCATGAATCACGCGCGCTGCGGGCGAAAGACGCAATCGCGTATCGAGCACCACGCGCAGCGGCTGCCGACCGAGCAGCTCGATCGAAGGATCGCGCACGTTGAGCTGCGGATCGTCGGCCTTCACCGTTTCGATTCCCGTCAGCACCGCACTCGCGGCCGCGCGCAGATGCTGTACGTCGGCGCGCGCCCGCTCTCCTGTGATCCACTTGCTGACGCCGTTCGCCTGCGCGACGCGCCCGTCGAGGCTCATCGCGATCTTCACCGTCACGCGCGGCAAACCGCGGGTCATGCGCTTCTCGAACCCCAGATTGAGCTCGCGCACTTCCGCTTCAAGGAGCCCGCTCTCGACTCCGATGCCGCTCGCGACCAGCTGCTTCACCCCCGCGCCGCTCACTTTCGGATTCGGATCGAGCATGCCGCAGACGACGCGCTTCACTCCGGCTCGAATCAGCGCATCGGTGCACGGCGGCGTGCGTCCATGAAAGCAATGCGGTTCGAGAGTGACGTACGCGGTGGCTCCGCGTGCGCGATCGCCGGCAGCCGCGATTGCGAGCACCTCGGCGTGTGCCTCGCCCGACTTGCGATGCCAGCCTTCGCCGACGATCTGCTCGTCGAGCGTGAGCACGCAACCGACGCGTGGGTTCGGATGATTGCTGTAGCGGCCGAGCTGCGCGAGCTCGATCGCTCGGCGCATCATTCGTTCGTCGAAGCGCGTCACCATCAGCGCTTCTTGCCGGCTTCCGGACCGGTCCACAGAGCGAGCTGACTCTCGTCCGACTTGCCGCGGCGAGTGCGCATACGCTCGATCTCTTCGCGGAACGCGTCGACGTCCTGGAAGCTGCGATACACCGACGCGAATCTCACGTACGCGACTTCGTCGAGATTGTGCAGCTCTTCCATCGCCAGCTCGCCGACCAGTCGCGAGTTCACCTCGCGCTCGCCGAGCGCGCGCAACTTGTGGCAAATGTGCACGACCGCGGCGTCGAGCGCCTCGCTGGACACGGGTCGCTTCTCCAGCGCCTTGAGCATGCTATTGCGCAGCTTGCGCTCGTCGAACGGCTCGCGACTCTCGTCGTTCTTGACGATGCGCGGCATCACCAGCTCGGCGGTCTCGAAGGTCGTGAAACGCTCGCCGCACTGCAGACACTCGCGGCGGCGGCGGATCTGCTGTCCTTCGCCGGCCAGGCGCGAGTCGATGACTTTCGTCTCTTCGTGATTGCAGAACGGGCAATGCATCAGTTCGCGTAGACCGGGAACCTCCGACAGATCTCGGTCGCTTTCCCCTTCACCTTGGCGATCGCCGCGTCGCTCAGGTTCTCGTCGAGCACGTCGGCGATCCAGTTGGCGAGCTCGAGAACTTCCGCTTCCTTGAAGCCGCGCGTGGTCGCCGCCGGCGTGCCGATGCGCAGGCCGCTGGTGACGAACGGCGGGCGCGGATCGTTCGGCACCGCATTCTTGTTGACCGTGATGTGCGCGCGGCCGAGCGCGGCATCCGCGTCTTTGCCGGTGATGTTCTTGTCGATCAGATCGACCAGGAACAGGTGATTGTCGGTGCCGCCCGAGACGATCTTGTAGCCGCGCTTCATCAGTCCGCCGGCCATCGCGCGCGCATTCGCGAGCACTTGCTTCTGATACGCGACGAAGTCCGGCTGCAGCGCCTCGAGCAGCGCGACCGCTTTGGCGGCGATGACGTGCATCAGCGGCCCGCCCTGCGTGCCCGGGAACACCAGCGAGTTGAGCTTCTTGTGAATCTCGTCGTTCGGCCGCGCCAGGATCAGCCCGCCGCGCGGACCGCGCAGCGTCTTGTGCGTCGTGGTCGTGACCACGTCGGCGTGCGGCACGGGATTCGGATAGATGCCGGCGGCGACCAGGCCGGCGACGTGCGCCATGTCGACGACGAAGTACGCACCGACACCGTCAGCGATGCGCCGGAAGCGCTCCCAATCGATGACGCGCGAATACGCGGAGAAGCCCGCGATGATCATCCGCGGCCGATGTTCCTGCGCGAGCTGCTCGACGCGCACATAGTCGATCTCGCCGGTGTTCGGATCGAGACCGTATTGCACGGACTTGAACAGCTTGCCCGAGAAATTCACCTTGGCGCCGTGCGTGAGGTGGCCGCCGTGATCGAGGCTCATGCCGAGAATCGTGTCGCCGGGATTGACGAGCGCGAGGTACGCGGCCGCGTTCGCCTGCGAGCCGGAGTGCGGTTGCACGTTCGCGTATGCCGCTCCGAACAACTTGCGCGCGCGCGCGATCGCGAGCTGCTCGGCAACGTCGACGTGCTCGCAACCGCCGTAGTAACGCTTGCCCGGATAGCCTTCCGCGTATTTGTTGGTCAGGACGGTGCCCTGCGCTTCCAGCACCCGCGGGCTGGCGTAGTTCTCGGACGCGATCAGCTCGATGTGATCTTCCTGGCGCTGCCGCTCGGCGTCGAGCGCAGCCTGCAGCTCGGGGTCGAACCCGGCAATGGTCATGGTCTTGGGGAACATCGGGAGCCTCGCGTTGGGGAGGCTCATTGTACGGGATAGTCAGGCGTCCACGAACGCTTCGACGACCCGGGTCCAGGCCCTGGCGATATTGCGCCGGTTGTAGCCGCCGCCGCCCATCCCGACCACGCGGCCGTGGCCGAGCTCGTCGGCGATGGCGCACAGCCGCGCCGCGGCGTGCGCATGGGCATCCTCAGTGAAGCGCAGGTGCGTGATCGGATCGCCTTCGAGGCTGTCCGCGCCGCACTGGAACAGGATGAAGTCCGGGCGGCCGGCACGCAGGTAGTCCTCTACCCGCTGCCAAGCCGCGTGGTAATGCTCGTCGCTGGCGCCCGGCGGCAGCGGCAGATTGAGCTTCGTGCCGAGCGCCGGGCCGACGCCCGTCTCCTGCGCCATGCCGGTGCCGGGGTAGAGATAGCGGCCGTCCTCGTGCAGGTCCGCGAACAGCAGGTCCGGGTCGTCTTCGAACGCGTAGAACACACCGTCGCCGTGGTGCGCGTCGATGTCGACATAAGCGACCCGCTTCATCCCGTGCCGGCGCCGGAGCATTTCGATCGCTACGCCGCAGTCGTTGAAGACGCAAAACCCGGCAGCGTGTCCGCGCGAGGCGTGATGCAAGCCGGCGATCGGAATGAATGCACGCCGCGCGCTGCCGCTGAGCACCGCGTCGACGGCGTTCAAGGTGGCGCCGACAACGCTGCTCGCCGCTTCGTAGACACCACGCCAAGCCGGCGTGTCGCCGGCATCGAGATAACCGAATCCGGTCGCGGAGCGCTCGCGCACGAGCTCGACGTACGCGGGCGTGTGAAACCATTCGAGCTCTTCGCGGGATGCGCTACGTGCGGAGCCGCGCTGGACTCGCCCGTCAAGGCCGCACTGGTGCAGCTCGCGCATGAATGCTTCGTGCCGGTCCGGCCCGAAGGGATGACCATCGCCGAAGCCGTAGCGCGCGATCTCGTCGCCCGCCACCAGGAGCACGTTGCAGTCCGATTCGGTCACGGCGGGCCTTCTTGGTGTGTGCGCCCCCTCCCCCGTGCCGACAGTAGCACGGGGCGGCCGCCAGCGCTTCCATGCGCGCGGCCGCATTCGCGCGTCCCTGCGCAGCACCTGTATGATTCGCCCCCCTCTCCCGTCCCCGTTCACGTCGTTTCAAGCCATGGCTCAATTCATCTACACCATGAATCGCGTCGGCAAGGTGGTCCCGCCGAAGCGGGTCATCCTGCGCGACATCTCCCTGTCCTTCTTCCCCGGCGCCAAGATCGGCGTGCTCGGCCTCAACGGCTCCGGCAAGTCGACGCTGCTGCGGATCATGGCCGGCACCGACCAGGAGATCGAAGGCGAGGCGCGGCCGCAGCCCGGCATCAAGATCGGCCTGCTCTCGCAGGAGCCGCAGCTCGATCCGCAGAAGGACGTCCGCGGCAACGTCGTCGAGGGCGTCGGTGAAATCCAGGCGCTGATCGACCGCTTCAACGCCGTCAGCGACAAGTTCGCCGACCCGGACCTCGGCGAGGAGCAGATGAACAAGCTGCTCGAAGAGCAGGCGAAGCTGCAGGACGCAATCGACGCCAAGGGCGGCTGGGAGCTGGAACGCAAACTGGAAGTCGCGGCGGACGCGCTGCGCCTGCCGCCGTGGGACGCCGACGTCTCGAAAATTTCCGGCGGCGAGCGCCGCCGCGTCGCGCTGTGCCGCTTGCTGCTGTCGCAACCGGACATGCTGCTGCTCGACGAGCCCACCAACCACCTGGACGCCGAGTCGGTCGCCTGGCTGGAGCGTTATCTCGAGAGCTATCCCGGCACCGTGATCGCGGTGACGCACGATCGTTATTTCCTCGACAACGTCGCCGGCTGGATCCTCGAGCTGGATCGCGGCTACGGCATTCCGTGGGAAGGCAATTACTCCTCCTGGCTGGAGCAGAAAGAGAAGCGCCTCGCAGTCGAAGAGAAGCAGCAGGAAGGCTTGCGCAAGACACTGGAGCGCGAGCTGGAATGGGTGCGCTCGAATCCGAAAGCGCGCCAGGCGAAGAGCAAGGCCCGCATGCAGCGCTACGAGGAGCTGGCGTCGCAGGAATTCCAGAAGCGCAACGAGACCAATGAAATCTACATTCCGCCCGGCCCGCGCCTCGGCGAGCTGGTGATCGAAGCGAACGGTCTGAAGAAGGGCTTCGGCGACCGCCTGCTGTTCGACAACCTGAATTTCAAGCTGCCGGCCGGCGGCATCGTCGGCGTGATCGGGCCGAACGGCGCCGGCAAGACCACGTTGTTCCGCATGATCACCGGACAGGAAAAGCCGGACAGCGGCGAGGTGCGCATCGGTCCGTCGGTGCAGCTCGCGTACGTCGACCAGTCGCGCCAGTCGCTGAACGATGCGAACACCGTGTGGCAGGAAATCTCCGGCGGCCTCGACATGATCCGCGTCGGCACCTACGAAACTTCCTCGCGCGGTTACGTCGGACGCTTCAACTTCCGCGGCACGCAGCAACAGCAGATGATCGGCGAGCTGTCGGGCGGCGAGCGCAATCGCGTGCACCTGGCAAAGGTGTTGAAGACCGGCGGCAACCTGATTCTGCTCGACGAGCCCACCAACGACCTGGACGTCGAGACGCTGCGTGCGCTCGAGGAAGGGTTGTTGAGTTTCCCGGGCTGCGCGGTGGTGATCTCGCACGATCGCTGGTTCCTGGACCGTATCGCGACCCACATCCTCGCGTTCGAAGGCGACAGCGAAGTGGTGTGGTTCGAGGGCAATCATGCGGAGTACGTCGAGGATCTGAAGCGGCGCAAGGGCGACGACGCAGACAGTCCGCACCGGATCCGGTTCAAGAAGCTGGAGGCGTAGGTACACTGCACGCCATGGCTGCAACCTCTCTGATCATCGACGGCGAAGCGCTTTCGCTGGACGTCTTGCGGCGCTTCGAGGGCTCGCGCCCTCGCGTAGTTGTGAGCGACAAGGCGCGCGAGCGCATGAAGCGCAGCATCGATGTCGTGCGCGACGCGGTGCGGACGGACCGCGTGAGCTACGGCATCACTACCGGCTTCGGCGCGTTCGCGAACAAGCGGATCTCGGCGGACCAGGTGCGTCAGCTGCAGCTCAATCTCGTACGCAGCCATTCTGTCGGGGTCGGCGAGCCGCTCGCGGCGCCGATCGTGCGTCGCATGTTGCTGCTCAAGGCCAACAGCCTGGCTGCCGGCATTTCCGGCGTGCGCACTGAGCTGGTCGATGCCCTGCTCGCGATGCTCAACAACGACGTGCTTCCGGTAATTCCGAGCCGCGGCTCGGTCGGCGCATCAGGCGACCTCGCACCGCTCGCACACATGTCGCTCTGTCTGATCGGCGAAGGCGAAGCAGTCCACAACGGTCGCATGCTCGAAGGCGCCGAGGTGTGCCGCGCGGCTGGGCTCGAGCCGATCGCGCTCGAAGCCAAGGAAGGGCTCGCGCTCATCAACGGCACGCAGCTCAGTCTTGCGCTCGCGCTCGATGGGCTGTTCGCTGCGGAAACGTTGCTCGACGCCTCGATCGTGATCGGTGCGCTCACCGTGGATGGCCTCGCCGGCAGCTACGCGCCCTTCGATGCGCGCATTCACGCAGCGAGCCGCTCGCCGAACCAGATGGAAGTTGCGCGGCGTTTTCGCCTGCTGCTCACCGACAGTGCGATTCACAGCGATCACGAAAACTGCGACCGCGTACAGGATCCGTACGCCGTGCGCTGCATGCCGCAAGTTCTCGGCGCCGTCGAAGGCGCACTCGCGCACGCGCGCGATGTTCTGGGAGCTGCGGTCAACGGCGTGACCGACAATCCGTTGATCTTCGATCGCGACATTCTCTCCGGCGGCAACTTCCACGCCGAGCCGCTCGCGATGCTCAGCGACTACCTCGGCATCGCGGTCGCGGAGATCGCCAGCATGTCGGAGCGCCGCACCGATCTGCTCGATCGCCGCGTCAATCCGGCGCTCAGCATGTTCCTGACGACCGAGCCCGGTCTCGAGTCGGGCTTCATGATCGCGCACGTCGCGGCAGCGGCGCTGACTTCGGAGAACCGCACGCTCGCGCATCCTGCGTCGGTGGACAACGTCACGACGTCCGCGGGTCAGGAAGATCACGTCAGCATGGCGCCGTGGGCCGGATTCAAGCTGCAGCGTATCTGCGGCAATACTGCGCACGTGCTCGCAATCGAAGCGCTCGCCGCTGCGCACGCGATCGACAAGTTGCAGCCCCTGCAGACGACGGAGCCCCTGCAACGCGTGCACGCGCTGATCCGCCGCAGCGTGGCTTACCGACCCTACGATCATCGGCTCGATCGCGACATCGCGACGCTGGCCGCGCTGATCGAACGCCGTGAGCTGACGAGTTTCGTGACATGACGTCCGATGCAGTCGCCCTGCTCATCGCTGTCTTCGGTTTGTTGCTGCTGGCGCTCGCCTGCCAGCGGCTGTTCCGCGCGCGCTTCGTAGCTGCCGCCGGCAGCGGCATGATGGGAGCACTGCTGCTCGCCGGCGCAGCGCTGTTCTTCGTCGTCTCGTTGAATCTCCACACCTACAACCGGCTCACCTACGAGCAGCCGGTGGCGGAGATCGTGTTCGAGGCGCGCGGTCCGCAGCGCTATCGCGCCACGCTGGCGCAAGTGCCGAGCGGCGAGTTGCAGATGTTCATGCTCGCAGGCGACGAGTGGCAGCTCGATGCGCGCGTGCTGAAGTGGAAAGGCTGGGCCAACCTGATCGGCCTCGACGCGCAATATCGGCTGGAGCGCGTCAGCGGCCGCTATCGCCAGATCGATCAGGAGCGCAAGGACGAGCGCACGGTGTACGCGCTGAGCGAGAACCCGGGCGTCGACTTGTTCATCATGTCGATCGACCACAAGAGCTGGCTGCCGTTCGTCGACGCGGTGTACGGCAGCGCCGTCTATCTACCGATGGCTGATGGCGCGCGTTACGAAGTGGCGATCACGCAGTCGGGTCTGCTGGCGCGGCCGGTGAACGACGTGGCGAAAAGCGCAGCGGGCAACTGGAAGTAGCTCAGCCCACCCACGTCCGGGCATTGCGCCAGATTCTCATCCAGGGACTGTCCTCGCCCCACTCGTCCGGGTGCCAGGAATTCTGTGCCGTGCGGAACACGCGCTCCGGATGGGGCATCAGCAGAGTTACGCGACCGTCCGGCGTCGTGATGCCGGTCAAGCCACGCGGCGAGCCGTTGGGATTCGCCGGGTAGCGTTCCGCAGGACGGCCCTCGTTATCGACGAAGCGCAGCGACAGCAGCCGCTCGCGCACCAATGCGTCGAGCGCGTTTGCGTCCGCAAACTCGGCGCGGCCTTCGCCGTGCGCAACCGCGATCGGCATTCTCGATCCGGCCATGCCAGCGAAGAACAGCGACGGCGACTCGACCACCTCGACCAGGCTCAGCCGCCCTTCGAACTGCTCGGAACGATTGCGCACGAAGCGCGGCCAATGCTGCGTGCCCGGAATGATCTCGCCGAGCGCCGACATCATCTGGCAACCGTTGCAGACGCCGAGTGAGAAGGTGTCGGTCCGCGCGAAATAGGCGCTGAACTCATCGCGCAGCCTCGAATGGAACAGGATCGACTTCGCCCAGCCCTCGCCCGCGCCGAGCACGTCGCCGTACGAGAAGCCGCCGCACACGACCAGCCCGAGAAACTCGTCGAGCCGGTGGCGGCGCTCGAACAGGTCGGTCATGTGCACGTCGTAGGCAGTGAAGCCGGCGCGATGGAACGCCGCTGCCATTTCGACGTGACTGTTGACGCCTTGCTCGCGCAGGATCGCAACCTTCGGCCGCGCACCCTTGGCGATGTACGGTGCTGCAATGTCCTCCTGCGGCGCGTAGGTCAGTCGGACGTTCATGCCGGGATCGTTGGGCTCGATCGCCGCGGCGAATTGCTCGCGCGCGCACTGCGGGTTGTCGCGCAACTCGACCATGCGGAAGCTCGTCTCGGACCACGCGCGGCGCAATGCCGTGCGAGTTTCATCGAGCACGACCTTGCCGCCGGCGCGGATCGTCACGCGATCCGCGCTCGTCACGCGGCCGATCGCGCTCGCGTAGCGCGCGAGCCCATGACGTTCGAGCACCTGGCGCACGGCTTGGCTCTCGCTCGTCCGAATCTGCAGAACTGCTCCAAGCTCTTCGCTGAACAGGGCCGCTGCGACCGAGTTGGCGTCTGCGCTCAAGTCGAGCTCGACACCGCAGCGGCCGGCGAAGGCCATCTCGGCCGCCGTCGCGAACAATCCGCCGTCCGAGCGATCGTGATACGCGAGCACCAGGCCTGCGGCGCGCAGCTCGACGATCGCGGCGAAGAAACTGGCGAGGCGCGCAGCGTCGTCGCAATCCGGCGCGTCGCGGCCGAGACTGCCGTACACCTGCGCGAGACACGAGCCGCCGAGCCGATTGCGTCCGCCACCGAGGTCGATCAAGAGCAACGAGGTTTCGCCGCGGTCGGTCCGCAGCTGCGGCGTCAGCGTGCGCCGCACGTCGCGCACCGGCGCGAACGCCGAGACGATCAGCGACAGCGGCGCAACCATCTTTCGCGCGCGCCCGCCCTGCGTCCAGCTCGTCTTCATCGACAGCGAATCCTTGCCGACGGGAATCGTGATGCCGAGTGCGGGACAGAATTCCTCGCCCACGGCCTTCACTGTCGCGTACAGATCCGCGTCCTCACCCGGCTCGCCGCACGCAGCCATCCAGTTCGCGGACAGGCGCACGTCCGACAGCGCACCGATGTCCGCGGCCGCGATATTGGTCAACGCTTCGGCGACGGCCATGCGTCCGGACGCCGCCGCATCGAGCAGCGCGAGCGGAGTGCGCTCGCCCATCGCCATCGCCTCGCCGGTATGCGAGGTGTAGTTGCTCAACGTGACCGCGACATCGCTGACCGGCACTTGCCACGGCCCGACCATCGGATCGCGGCTGATCATGCCGCCGACCGAGCGGTCGCCGATCGTGATCAGGAATGTCTTGTCTGCGATCGCGGGAAAGCGCAGCAGCCGGTACGCAGCTTCGACGACGTCGACCCGCGCGGCGTCGAATCCGTCGGCAAGCGCAGGCACGCGGCGCACGTCGCGCAGCATCTTCGGCGGCTTGCCGAGAATGACGTCGAGCGGCACGTCGACCGGCGCGTTCTTGAATTGCGGATCCGCGACTTTCAGCCAGCCATCGTCGGTGGTCTCGCCGACGACTGCGAACGGGCAGCGCTCGCGTGCGCACAGCGCGGCGAAGCGCTCGAGCTGATCCGGTGCGATGACCAGCACGTAGCGCTCCTGCGCTTCGTTGCACCAGATCTCGAGCGGCGACATGCCGGGCTCGACCGACGGCACGGTCCGCAGGTCGATGCGACCGCCGCGATGACTGTGCGCTATCGATTCGGGAATGGCGTTCGACAAGCCGCCGGCGCCGACGTCGTGGATCAGCAGGATCGGATTCGCCGCACCGAGCGCCCAGCACTGATCGATGACTTCCTGCGCGCGGCGCTGGATCTCCGGGTTGCCGCGCTGGACCGACGCGAAGTCGAGATCTTCGGCGCTCGCGCCGCTGCCGACCGAAGACGCCGCGCCGCCGCCGAGCCCGATCAGCATCGCCGGACCGCCGAGTACCACGACCTTCGCGCCCGGCGGCACGTCGGCTTTCTCGACATGCATGCGCCGCACATTGCCGAGCCCGCCCGCGATCATGATCGGCTTGTGATAGCCGCGGAGCGCGGCGCGCACGCTGGTCTCTAGCTCGGTCTCGAACGTACGGAAGTAACCGAGGATGTTCGGCCGGCCGAATTCGTTGTTGAAGGCGGCCGCGCCGATCGGGCCTTCGATCATGATGTCGAGCGCCGAAGCGATGCGCGCGGGCCGGCCGAAGTCGCGCTCCCACGGCTGCTCGAATCCTGGAATGCGCAGGTGCGAAACGGAAAAGCCCGCAAGGCCGGCTTTCGGCTTGCCGCCGCGACCGGTCGCACCCTCGTCGCGAATTTCTCCGCCGGCGCCCGTCGCTGCGCCCGGAAACGGCGAGATCGCCGTCGGATGGTTGTGCGTCTCGACCTTCATGAGGATGTCGATCGGCTCGACATTGCGCGCGTATACGTGGCTGTCGACGTCGGCGAACCACCGCTCGCCCTGCGCGCCTTCCATTACCGCCGCGTTA
>DATENH010000204.1:0-2213 GCA_035275145.1 Steroidobacteraceae bacterium
ATGCGTGGACCCGCTGGCAGCGGCAGAATCGGCGCTACCTCGGTGTCGCCTTCGCCGTTTCGCATGGTGTGCACCTCGCGGCGATCTTCTGGATGCAGCACGTTCAGCCGGCCGAGTTCGCGCAGCGGGTGAACTTGATCACCTGGCTCGGCGGCGGTCTCGCTTATGTCTTCATCGCTGCGATGACGGCGACATCGTTCGATCGCACGGCGGCGCTGATTGGACCACGCGCCTGGAAGATCCTGCATACGGTCGGCTCGTACTACATCTGGCTGATCTTCGCGAACAGCTACATCGGGCGCGCGCTCGCGATGCCCGAATACATTCCGGCCGCCGCGCTCGTGTTGGTCGCGCTCGGCCTGCGCATCGCCGCGCATCTCGCGCGTCCGCGTGCCGCGCAACCGGCCATTGCCAACTGATCGATTCAGTTTTTTTTGAGAGAGGTTTTTCGAGGATGTGGACTTTCGTCAGAATGACTATTGCGAGCCTGCTTGTCCTGCACGGTGCGGCAGCGTTCGCGGATTGCACGCGCCCGCGCCCGACGTTCTCGATTCCCGAGGGCGGCTCGGCCACCGAAAAGGATCTCGTCGCCGCGAACGGTGCGCTGACCGAGTTCGGCAGCAAGGTGCGCGACTACCTCTATTGCCTCGACGGCGAGATGAGCCAGAAATCGGTCGGCAAGGAACAGGCCGCGCGTGAAGAGCTCGCCAAAGGCTATATCGCGACTTACAACGAGGCCGCCAACGAACTGAAAGGGCTCGCGGCTTGCTACAACACGCAGCGCGAGATCTTCAAGAGCACTGGCGGTGGCACGAAGGTCAAGGCCGCGGACTGCTCGTCGTACATCACTGCAGCGGCCAATCAGGCTCCGATCGGCGGCAAGCAGACTACGACGGAGCTCACGGTCGAAGCGTCGGGCCGCACGACCGAGATTCCCGGCGGCAGCTGGCTCTACTACCTCGCGCGTGACATTCGGCCACGACGCTGCTCATCGCAGCAGGCCGCCGAGGAATGTCTGTATCGCGCAGTGCACGTGCGCAACGACTCCGACGAGACGCTGGAGTGCAAAGGCGAGATCACGTACACCGGCACCGACATCAAGGGACAACACACAGTGGCGTCGCAGCTCCTGGTCACGAGCCGCGGCACATACCTGCTGGTCGAGAGCCTGGCAAAGCAAGGCACCGACGCAGAGACGTTCGATGCGCAGTGCAAGGTGCGCCCCAAGCTCCCGCCGCTCGACACACCTGCGACCTGCAAGTACGAAGTCGTGAAGCCGGTCTCGATCGCGGACTACTATCCGGTCGCGGCGCAGGACGCGGGCGAGGAGGGACCGGTCGTCGTCGAGTTCTCGCTCTCCGGCAAAGCGGCGAAGCCCACCGACATTCGCGCCGTCTCGAGCAGCATGTATCCGCACCTCGACGAGGCCGCGGTCAAGGCGGTCGGCGACATGGTGATGAGCAGTAGCTGCGGCAAGGCGCGCTATCGTCTGAAGCTGAGCTTCCGCCTGCAGCAGTGAGCCCATTGCGCACCGTCGCCGTCACGCGCTATGTCACGCCGCTCCGCGAAGGCGGATCGGTGCCGGCGATAGTCGAGGCGGACGACGATGGCATGTATGTGCTGAAGTTCCGCGGCGCCGGCCAGGGCCCGAAGGCGCTGATCGCCGAGCTGCTCGCGGGCGAGATCGGACGCGCGGCCGATCTGCCGGTGCCCGAGATCGTGCTGATGCAGCTCGATCCGGATCTGGCGCGCACCGAGCCCGATCCCGAGATCCAGGATGTGATCCGAGCAAGCGGCGGGATCAACGTCGCGCTCGACTATTTGCCCGGCGCCGTGACGTTCGATCCCGTCACGTACCGGCCGGCGGCGGCACTCGCCTCCGCGATCGTCTGGTTCGACGCATTCGTCACCAACGTCGATCGCACCGCGCGCAATACCAACATGCTGATGTGGCATCGCCAGCTCCATCTCATCGATCACGGCGCAGCGCTGTACTTTCATCACGATTGGGCCCAGAACTACCTGGAGCGCAGTCGCGATCCGTTTGCGCGAATCCGCGATCACGTGCTGCTGCCGTTCGCAGGCGCGCTGCAGGAGGCGCACGAGAGCATGATCGAGCGGCTGACTCCGCAGCTCATTCGCTCGCTCGTCGGGTTGATTCCCGATGAGCTGCTCGTCAACGATCTGTCCGGAGGGGAGCCGGCATTTGCGAC
>DATENH010000205.1:0-12826 GCA_035275145.1 Steroidobacteraceae bacterium
ACGGCCGGGCGTACGCGGATCGGGCGTTTGATTACTACAAGGTGCCGCGGCAGTAGGAAAGGTTGCCGTCGGGCTGAAGCCGACCTACAGGCCTCCAACCAGCGTCTGTTCGAAACCTGTAGGTCGGGCTTTAGCCCGACAATCTCTCGGCATGCCAGCGCAGGTGATCGTCTATAAACGTCGACACGAAGTAGTACGAATGATCGTACCCTTCCTGCATCCGCAGCGTGACCGCCTGCCCCGCTGAGCGCGCCGCTTCGACAAACCGCTGCGGTTGCAGCTCGCGCTCCAGAAACTGATCCGCCGCGCCCTGGTCGATCAGGATGTGCGCTGCCGACGCACGCTTCTTCACCAGCTCCGTTGCATCGTACTGTTGCCACACTGCGCGATCGCTGCCGAGATAGGCCGTGAACGCCTTCTGTCCCCATGGCACTTGCGACGGCGCGACGATCGGCGAGAACGCCGACACGGAGCGATAGCGCTGCGGATGTTTCAGGTGCAGCGTCAGCGCGCCGTGACCTCCCATCGAGTGACCGGTAACACCCTGCCGCGTCAGATCGGCCGCCGGGAAATTCTCCGCGACCAGCCGCTGCAGTTCATCGGTGAGGTATTGGTCCATGCGGTAGTGCTTCTTCCACGGCTCCTGCGTCGCCGTGAGATAGAAGCCCGCGCCTTTGCCCAGGTCGTAAGCCGCATCGTCCGGCACGTCGTCGCCGCGCGGCGAGGTGTCCGGCGCGATCACCATGAGGCCGAGTGCCGCAGCCGTGCGTTGCAGCCCGGCTTTGGTCATCACGTTCTCCCACGTGCACGTCAAACCGGACAGGTACCAAAGAACCGGAACGCGTTGCGACTGCGCCTGCGGCGGCGCGAACACCGCGAAGCGCATGTCGCAGCTGCAAGCCTGCGACGGATGCTCGAAGACCGACAGTGTTCCGTCGAAGCAGCGCCAACTGTCTTTCTTGAGCATCCGCGGCTCCTGTCGTTTCAGGCTTTGAGCACGCCTTTGGTCTTGGCGACGTGCGTCGAGATCGCGTCCATCAACGGCGGCGACAGCGCATCGTACGGCTCGAGCCCCAGCTCTTTCAGCCGTGCGCGCACCTGGCCCATCTTCGCCGGATCGAAGCCCGACTCGATGATGCTCGAGACGAAAGCCGCAAATTCAGGCGCCGACCAGCCGGAGTCCGACGACAGCTCGGTATGCACGAAGTCGAGCCCGTAGAACGGATGACCCTTGTTCTCGATGCGGCCATACAGGTGCACGCCGCAGCCCGAGCACGCGTAACGTTGAATCGCCGCGTTGCTGTCGACGATCTTCAACTTCTCCTGTCCGGAGGTGACCTTGACCTTGTCGCGCGGGATGACTGCGACCATCGAAAACGTCGCGCCCGCCGGCTTCCAGCACTTGGTGCAGCCGCACACGTGATTGTGCGCTGTCTGCGCGCCGAGGCTCACCGTGACGGCCCCTTGCCCGCATTTGCATTTCAACGTTCCGCCAGAGAACGACGCGGATCCCTTCTTCACGCCGCCGTCGACGGCAGGATGGATCGAGATGGCCATGCTACCTCCGGTTCAATCGTCTTATGGGAGTGTTCTGGAGGCGCTATGAAGCGCGCGGACAGGCCTGAGTGTCAATCCGTCACTGGATTGGTGCCGGCAATCCGGTCGATCGCGCCCAGCTCTTCGGCGCTGAACGCAGTCTGGCGCGCGGCAGCCAGATTCTCGCGCAACTGCTCGACGGTGCTGGCGCCGACGAGCGCGGAAGTCATGCGCGGGTCGCGCAACACCCACGCGATCGCGAGCTGCGCCAGAGTCTGGCCGCGCGCCCGCGCCAGCTCGTTCAATGCACGAACTTTGCGCAGAACGTCCGGCGTAATGTGATCGGGCAGCAGGAAGCGCGTGCCGCGCGACGCGCGCGACCCGGCAGGAATACCGTCGAGGTAGCGGTTCGAGAGCACGCCCTGCGCCAGCGCCCAGAACGCGATCATGCCCGCACCGACTCGCTCGGCGGCTGCGAACAGGCCGTTCTCGATGCGGCGCTGGAAAATGTTGTAAGACGGTTGATGGATGAGCAGCGGCACGTTCCACGCGCGCAGCGCAGCCGCGAACTCGAGTGTCTTTTCCGGCGAGTACTCCGAGATCCCGACATATAGCGCCTTGCCCTGCTGAACCGCGGTCGCCAGCGCGCCGGCCGTCTCCTCCAGCGGCGTGTCGGGATCGAAGCGATGCGAGTAGAAGATGTCGACGTACTCGAGGCCCATGCGCTGCAGGCTCTGCTCCAGGCTCGCGAGCACGTACTTGCGCGAACCTCCGCCCTGCCCGTACGGCCCCGGCCACATGTCCCAGCCCGCCTTGGTCGAGATGATCAGCTCGTCGCGATACGGGCGAAAATCCTCGCGGAACAGGCGACCGAAGTTGCTCTCGGCGCTGCCGTACGGCGTGCCATAGTTGTTCGCGAGATCGAAATGCGTCACACCCAGATCGAACGCCGTGCGCAGGATCGCGCGCTGGCGCTCGATCGGCGTGTCGGCGCCGAAGTTGTGCCACAAGCCGAGCGAGACCGGCGGCAGCTTCAGGCCGCTGCGGCCTACCGTGCGAAACGGTGCATCGTCGTAACGGGTTTCGGCTGCGATGTAAGACATGCTTCGATGATCTCCAGTCCCGTGACTGCATCTTGCGGATCGACCGGCGGCGGCGCGCCGTTTTTCAACGCAGCGACGATCCCCGCGTAAAACCGCTGATACGCGCCCGGCTCGCTGCGCACCGGCATCGCCGCATCGCCGACGCCCAGCAATCCCCAATGCTCGCGCGGCTCTTCGCCCCAGCCCGCTCTGTCCGGACGCTCGCCCGCTCGCAGCGCAGCCTCCTGCACGTCGCCATGCACCTTCAAGTATGCGGCACGCGAGCCGAGTACACGCATGCGCGCGAGCGGCTGCGCACTGAGCGACGTCGCCGCAAGATGCGAGCGCACTCCGGACGCGTGCGTGAGCGCGAGGAAGACGTCATCGTCCACTTCCAGACCGGGCCTGCGGCGATCGAGCTCGGCATACACAGCAGTGACCGGGCCGAACAACAGTAGCGCCTGATCGATCAAGTGTGTGCCGAGATCGTAGAGCAATCCTCCGGCGAGCTCGGGCGCTCCCTGCTCGCGCCAGCCGCCCTTGGGCTGCGGCCGCCAGCGTTCGAGCCGCGACTCGAAGCGCAGCACCTCGCCGAACACCTGCTCGGCGAGCAATCGTTTGACCGTGAGCAGCTCGCTGTCCCAGCGTCGATTGTGATAGACGGTCAGCATGAGCTTGCGACGCTTCGCCTCGTCGATCAGCGCGCGACCTTCCGCTGCATGCACTGCGAATGGCTTGTCGACGACGACCGGCAGCCCTGCCGTCAGCGCCGCCATCGCGAGTGAGAAGTGGGCGTCGTTGCTGGTCGTGACCACGACGACGTCATGGTCTTGCGCGCGATCCCAAACGGCTTGCACCGAGTCGACGACGCTCGCTCGCGGATGCTCGCGTGCAGCCTGCGCGCGACGCTCCGGATTCCGAGTGACGATAGTCGCGAGTCGCATGCCCGGCGTGCACGCGATCAGCGGTGCGTGAAACGCGGCACCGCCAAGACCGTAGCCGATCAGCGCAACGCGTACATCGGTATCAGCGCGCGACATCGATAGCCTTGCGCATTCGCGGCGCCGGTCGGAAACGCGTCTGGGCCTCGCCGACAGTGACGAAACCGCAAGCGCTGTAGAAATCGAGCGCTCGCGTGTTGGCAATGACCCAGAGGTTGGCAGCGCCGTCGCGCGCAGCGATGTGCTCGGCTTGCTCGACCAGCATTCGGCCGATGCCCTTTCGCCAGTGCGGAGGATCGACGAACAGGCCGTCGAGCTCCGCATCGATGGCATCCGGATTCGCCAGCAGCGCCTCGCGATCCTCTTCCCACATCAGGGAAGCACGGCGCTGCAGCTCTTCGAGCGCGCTGCGTTCGGCCGGAAGTGCCAATCGATAGGTAGGGTGTGCGGACACCGGCGCATCTTACCGCGCCTCGACGATATCTCCCGAATCCGGGCTGGTGCCGTCCGCGCGGGCGCGTGTGCTGCCCAGGATCCGATCGAAGTCCACGAACTGCGACGGCACGCCTTCGCCCTGCGTACCGGCGCTCGTTGCTAATTCGTAGTGCAAATGCGGGAACAGCGACGAGCCCGACGTACCGACCTGCGCGATCGCCTGGCCGACGCGCACTTTGTCGCCGACCGCCACCTTGACGCTGCCGGGCTTGAGATGGCCGAGATGACTGAACTCGCCGTTGCCATGATCGATCACGACGTAATTGCCGAAGATCACCATGCCGTTCTTCTTCACCTCCGCGAGGCTCACTTCTCCGGAGCCCTCCTCGGTGACGCCGTCCTGGACCATCGCAACTGTGCCGTCCCCTGGCGCCAGCACCGGCTGCGCATAGGCGAAGTGATCTTCGCGCTTCGCGCCGTCGCCGCGATAACGATTGCCCTCCGCGTCCACGATCGTGAAGTCGTACGAGTAGCGCGCCGCGTTCGTCTGGAACCCGATCTGGATTGCTACCGGATGGTCCAGGTTGAAACGGCGGTGATGCGAATAGAAGTCGTGCCCGTCCCACACGAGCAGGCGCCCATCGAGCGGCAGGCGCAGCTTCGTGCGCGTCGTATAGAGCTTCGGTTCCACCCGCACGTTCTGCACGACATCGCCATCCTTGCCGCCGCCGAAGCGGAAGGTGTAATCCAGCGTCGCCAGCGGCCACTGCGCCGCCAGCGTATGAAACGGATTGAACAGCGTGATCCCGCCGCCCGGCGCGAGCTTGCGGTTCGGCACGATCTCGATGCCCGGCGCAATGCCATTGTCGTTCAGCTCGAGCTTGGCAATGAGCGCGCCGCCCCGGTCGCGGACCGCGAGATTCACGACGCGCAGCTCGAGCGCCTCGCTGCCGCGATTGGCGATGCGAAAGTCGCAGTTCATCGCCTGCCCATAGAGCGTGCGCTCGAGCAGCGGCTGAGCCGGAACGACCGTCACTTGCAAGGACTGCGCCGGCTCGGCCGCCGACGCCGCATGAGCAATCAGGGCGGCCGCAGCCGCGCCAACCAGCAGGGAGGTGTTCATGCAAACTGCGACTTCACGCGCGCTGAAAAGGTTGCAGCGGCTGCTAATATCTCCGGCGCATGAGCTCACCGCAAATCACCTTGCAGACCGTCACCGGGGTGGACGTCGAGCTGACCGTCGCCGGCCCGGGCAGCCGCAGTTATGCGTTCATCGTCGACTGGCACATCCGGCTGCTGCTGGCTCTGCAGTGGATGCTGGTCAGCCACCTCATCTACTTCGGCGGCTTGCGGATGACTGGAGACACCGGCGCGAGATACGCGCTGTGGGTCTGGTTGCCGACGCTCCTGATCTACTTCCTCTATCACCCGGTGCTGGAGGTCGCGATGCGCGGCCGCACGCCGGGCAAGCGGATCGCAGGCGTGCGGCTGGTCACTCGCGAGGGCGACATCCCGGGTGCCGGTCCCTTGCTGCTGCGGAACATCTTTCGTCTGCTCGACAGCCTGCCGCTCTGCTACGTGGTCGGCCTGGTCGCAGTCGTTCTCAGCGAGCATCACGTGCGGATCGGCGATATGGCCGCAGGCACGTTGCTGGTGATGGATCACGACAGCGGCTCGACCACATTCGCGGGCGGAGCCAAGAGCGGATTGACGCCGCAGGCTGCCGACCTGATCCAGGAACTGCTGGATCGCTGGCCGGCGCTCGAGGACGGCACTCGCGCGACGATCGCGCGGACGCTGCTCGCGCGCGTCGAGCCCCAGATCCCGGCGGAAGAGCTCGCGCGGCTCAGGAGCGGCGAGCTGCGCGCCCGCCTCAGCGCCAAACTGAGCGGACAATGAGCGAAACGACCGGACTGCAGGCGTGGGCGACTTCGCGCATCGCGGCGTGGAGCGACCTGCGCTCGATTCTCGATGCGCTCGAGCGCAAGCGCGACCACACGGTGACCGAGACGCTGCGTGCGATCGAGCTGTATCGGGCACTGGGCCGCGATCTGTCCATCGTTCGCCGCACTCTGCCGGCCAGTCGCATGACTCGCGCCCTGGCGCAGAGCTACGCGCGCCTGCACGCCGTGATTTATCGCAAGCCGCACAACTGGCGCGAGCGCCTGCGCTCGCTGTTCCAGGAGGAAATCCCGCAAGTCGTGCGCGAGCTGCGGACTCAGATCCAACTCGTCGCGCTGCTGTTCGTGCTGACCGCCGCCGCGGGCTGGTGGCTGATCGATACCTATCCCGAGCTGGTGGGCCTGGTCGCCAGCGAGGAGATGATCGACGGCGTGGAGGAAGGCCGTCTTTGGACCGAGGACATCGTCAACGTCGTACCATCTTCGGTGATGTCGGTGCGCATACTCGCGAACAACATCACCGTGAGCCTCGTCGCGTTCGTGCTCGGTGTGTTCTTCGGTATCGGCACGTTCTACATCATCGCGATGAACGGCTTCATGCTCGGCGCGATCTTCGCATTCACGCACCAGCACGGCATGGCGGGCGAGCTGCTCAAGTTCGTGCTGGCGCACGGCCTGGTGGAGCTCTCGGTGATCTGCATCGCCGGCGCGGCCGGCATGATGCTCGGCGAGTCGCTGATTCGTCCCACGCACGACACCCGGCGCGAATCGTTCCGGCATGCCGCGAACCAGACCAGCAAGGTGTTGCTGTTGTGCGCGCTGCTGCTGGTGGTGTGCGGCTTCATCGAAGGCTATGTGTCGCCGGATCCGACCTTCCCGATGCTCAGCCGCGTGGTCATCGGGTTCGGCTGGTGGATCGTGATGTGGGGAGCGTTGAGCGGCCGGCTGTTCGGCTCTTACACGCGCCGGCGCACTCGGAATTCGGAGTAGGCGTCGAACACCGCGCGCTCCATCTGGTTTGGCAGCGCCAGCAGTGTCGGAGCTCCCAGTGCGCGCAGCGCTGCGGCATTTCTCGCGAGACGAGCGCAATACTCCTGCGCCGCCAATGCTTCGTACGGCGCGAGCCAGCCGGCCCCTGGTGCGTGTGCCAGTGCTTGCGCCTCCGGGCTCGCCAGCCCCGCAACCAGTGGCAAGTGCTTCGGCAACAACAACCGCGCCGCGGACGCGAGCTGACCGGCGACGGTTGCATCGTCGAGGTCAGTAAGCATCACGACCAAGCTGCGATGACGCACGAGCTGCCGAATCCGCAGTACCGCGTTCAGCGGATTCGATTCGGCAGCCGCCGGCTGCACGGCAGCGAGTGCCGCGCGAATCCGCGCGACCGTACCGACGCCGCGGCCCGGCGCGATCGACGCGAGCGGCCGGTCGGCGAAAATCACCAGTCCGACCTGGTCGTCGTGCGCGACCGCGTGCTCGGCGAAGCGTGCGGCGATGTTGGCGTAGTGCCCGAAGCGATCGAGGTCGCCGGCACGCAGCGAGCTGGCGCGGCCCGCATCGATCGCCAGGATGATTTCGAGATGCTGATCTTCCGAGAAATCGCGGCTGACGAGGCGATTGGTGCGCGCCGTTGCTTTCCAGTCGATCACGTGCTGCGGATCGCCCGGTCGATACTCGCGTAGCTGCAGGACCTCGCCGCCCGCGCCGAGCAGCGAGCGTGCGCGCGTACCGCTGCCGACAGCACCAGCGCGCTGCGCATCGTCACGCAACAAGTCGGGTGCGACACTCAACGTGAAGTCCGCCCGCAGCGGCCGCGTCCACCACGCGAGTCCGAGTGGCCCGGCAACGCGTGCGCGCAGCGGCGGCCAGGTCTGTTGACCGAGTCGCCGCGGCGTCGCGGTCAAGGACAGGCTCGCACCGGCGCCTGCCGGCACGACCAACGTTCGTACTGCACGATCCATCTCGACGGCAGCAGGAGGATCGGTCGCAACCTCCAGTGTCAGCGCGCGCCTGAGCCGATGCGTGAACGTCATCTCCAACGCGGCCGGACGGCCGAGTATCGAGCGCGGCTTCGCCGCGCTGATCGAAACGCCCAACCCGGTACGCATCATCAGCCAGCCTTCGTAAGCCAGGCCCAGCAGCAACAGCGCGAGCGCCAGATACCACAAGCGCGCGAGATCGGGATCGCCGCTCCAATCGCCGACGATGGCCATCAGAACGGTCAGGACCGCGAGCGCGAGTGCGTTCTGGCGCAGGCTCATGACGCTGCGGCTAGCGAGGCACCGGCGTTTGATCGAGGAGCTGTTGCGTGATCGCGCGTGCCGCCACGCCTTCGAGCACGGCCTCCGGTGCGAGCACGAGCCGATGCGGAATCACGAGCGGCGCAACTGCCTTGACGTCATCCGGCGTCACGAACTCCGCGCCGCGCATGCCCGCATCGATGCGCGCAGCGCGCAGCAGCGCAAGGACACCGCGCGTCGACAAGCCGAGGCCGACGTGCGCATGTTCGCGCGATGCCGCGGCAATATCGACGACGTAAGCGCTGAGCTCCGGCGCAACGTGCACCTGCTCGATCGCTGCCTGCGCAGCAGCCAGCGCAGCGCTCGCGGCGTCCGGCTCGTGCTGGGCCGCATGCGCGTCCGTGTTGCCGTACTTCGCCAGGATCTCAAGCTCGTGCTGACGCGCGGGATAGGCCAGATCGATGCGCAGCATGAAGCGATCGAGCTGGGACTCGGGCAGCGGATACGTGCCTTCGAACTCCCGCGGATTCTGCGTGGCGACGACCAGGAACTTGTCGGGCAGCCGATAATTCTTGCGATCGATCGTGACCTGCCGCTCCTCCATCGCCTCGAGCAAGGCCGACTGCGTCTTCGGGCCGGTGCGGTTGATCTCGTCGACCAGCAACACGTCGGCGAACACCGGGCCCGGGCGAAACACGAAATCGCGGCGCTCGGTGTCGAACACGTGCACGCCCGTGATGTCGGATGGCATCAGGTCGGCGGTGCCCTGCACACGCTTGAACACGCCGCCGAGGGCGCCGGCGAGCGACTTGCTCAGCAGGGTTTTACCGAGACCCGGAGCACCCTGCAGAAGTACGTGACCGCGCGCCACCACGGCGATCGCCAACGCGCGAATGACCGGCTCCATGCCGATCACGACGCTGCCGAGATCCTGCTGCAGCTTGCGTTCGAATGATTCCAGTGCGTTCATCGTGCGAGAGTCTCCAGCTGCGCGCGGACGCGCGCGATCAAGTTGTGCAGCTCGACGAGGTCGACGCGGCGGCGGTCGGCGACGCGCTGATGCAGCGCCTGCATCCGGCTCAGGTCGGCTGGCGGAATCACCGAGTGCGCCGCGAGCCAATCCCACAGCGGCGCACCGTCGGGTGTCATGCCGAGCCGGCTGCGGATCTCGTTGAAGAAGTTTGCGAACAATCGCTGCCCGGCGGCGGCCGGACGCAGCACGCGAGCCATGAAGCCGCCGGTCGCGCGCACGAAGCTGGTCACATCGAGCGGATTCCATCCGGCCGTTGCGCCGCGCAGGCGCCGCGGCCCGAGCACGAACACCAGCCACAATGCCAACAACCATAAGAGCGCGCGATGCAAACGCTCATCGCCGAAGAACTTCTCCGGATCGTAGAACGCGACCAGCCCCTGGTGCGCGTCGTCGATGATGACGCGTCCTTTCTCGCCCAGCGACCAGTGCACGATGTTGGCGAGCAGGCGCGCGTTGTCGCGCTGGTCGATAACCTTGTTGGTGAACACACTGCCGTAGGCGCTGACAATGATCTGACCGTCGCCGTACGGCATCAGCCACAGCGCCGGTACGCCGGACTGGTGATCGCTCGCCAGCTCCAGTACGACGCTCTGTTCCGAAGAAGCCTGCCAGTGCGCAGTCGGAAATTCGGAAACGGCCTGGATCGAGCGCACCCCCGCAACCAGCGGATGCTCGCCGTTGGGTGACGATTCGTAGTGCGCCGGATCGACCAGGCGCGTCACCGCAAGAACCGCATCGCTCGGCGCTTGCTGTTGCGGCGGCTCGCCTTCCTTCGGCTCCGGCGGCGCCGGCGGCGGAATCGCTTTGAACGTCAGGCCGGTCATGCTCTCCATGTGATCCATGAAGCGCGGGTCCACTGCCTGGCTCATCGACCATTCCGGCGTATCGGACAAGCCCGCGAGCACCAGCAATGTGTTGCCGGCCTCGATCCAGTTCTGCAGCGGATGCTCTTCCGAGCCGCGCAAAGGGTAAACGTGAGGTGCCGTCGAGATGAGCAGATTGCCGGTCGGCGCATCCGGCACGATCGTCGACAGCGCACCATAGCGGTCGCGCAGCGAAACCACCGGGATCCTGGCGTTTTCCAACCAGCGCTGCAGGCCCAGATAACCGTTCGGACCGGCCTCGGTGCTGAGCGGCCGCGTGATGCGATCCTGCGGCAGATCCGGCTTCGGCACGAACAGCGCGTAGAAGGCGACGAGCGCTCCGACCGCCATGGCGAGTGTGAGCAACCGGTCTTTCACGCCGCTGCTCCACGCAATTGCGCGTCGAGTGCCCGCGCTGCTGCAACGATCGGCTCGACTTCGGAGGGCGGCGCTTCGTGACTGCCGTAAACAGTGCGCTCCGCGAGCGCGGCCACGCGCTGGAACGACTCTCGTTGCCCGGCATCGTCGAAGGTGGCGCGCGCCGACAATTCGCGATGCGTGAGGCTGCGCTCGGTACGCAACCGCCCGCTCTGCACCAGCGTCGTCACCAACATTCGCAACAGCATCGATGCCTTGCGATCCACGGGGAGCGAGTCGAGATCGACCGCCGCGTCGTCTTCGACAGCCGCCGTGCCCGACGCAACGCTGTCGGCATCGCTCGCGGGGCGCTGACGGAATACGCCTGCGGCACGCAGCTCGTTGACGATCACCAGGATCGTCAGCGCGAGGATCACACCGAGCGCGCCGTACAAAAGGATGATCGCAACCTTGTCGCCGAGTTTCGTGTTCTCGAGCCAGCGCGTCAGCCAGTTATCGGAGTCGCCCTGCTGCCGCTCCGCCATCGAGCGCAGCCAGCGCTTGAAACGCTCGAACCAGGTCAAAGGACGTTCCGGCTCCTGCGCACGCAGCGAATCGAGGATCGGGCCGAGCGTGCCGACGTCGAGCTCGTCAGCGGCCGAGTCGTCCTCGGCGTACCAATCGTCGACCGCCAGGAGATCGGAGAGATCGTAGCTATCCAGTGTGTCGCGCTGCGCCGTCGACAGCAGCGGCAGATAACCGGACTGTTCGAGCGCGTTGGTGAGACCGGGGCACTTCTCTTCGAGCGCAGTCAGCCCGGTCGTGTCGTCGCCCGCAGCATCGCTGCAGCTTTCGATGAGGTCGAGCGGGGAGCGCTCCTCGTCCTGACCGGCCGCCTGACACCAGGCGGCCGGCGCAATCGCCAGGAGGACGAGAAAGACGCTGAGACGCACGAACTACGCGGGATTGAGCGCACCGACGCGGGCAGCGAGGTCGCCGCCGTCCTTGCGCAGCTTCAGGTCCCAATAGATCGAGATCGCGAGACCGATGTAGAACGGCGTCACCAGCAGGCTCGTCAGCACGCCGACGAGCAGACCGCTGATCAGGCTGATCAGCAGCGCGTTCTCGGTGCCGCCGCCGCCGAACACCATGATCGGCGCGAGCACGCCGATGATCACGCCCGCGATCAGGTAGATCACCATGATGATGATCACACCGACGGTCAGGATCGCAGCGGTGCGCCACCAGTTGCCCCACACCAGGCGGTGACTCTCGGTGAGCGCATCGACCGGACCCTTGCCCTCGAACAGCGCAGTGTTGAAGCACAGGCCGAGGCTCACCATCAGGATGAGGCAGGGGATGATCAGCAGGATCGCGCCGATCATGAGCGCGATGCCGAACAGGATCACCATGACCACTACGGTCAGCAGACGAGGCAGTGCCCGCTGCAGCGCCGCGCCGATGCCGAGATCGCCGCCGGCGCCGATCGCACCGATCTTCAGGTAAGCCGCCGAGATCATCCATATCGAGGCAATGGAGCCGAGCACGGTTGCCAGCCAGTATCCCGGGCTTGTCATCATGTTGAGCATGGCGGTCGGATCGGCCGCGTTCAGCACATTGCCCTGCGTGAACATGTAGATGGACTGCGGGCTGCCCGCGATCACCACGAGCAGCGACAGCGGGATCATCTTCATCACCGAGGCTTTGTAGAGCTGGAACGTGGTGTCCAGCACACCGCCGATCGACTGAGGTTGCGAAGGTTGTATCGACATCGTGAGTGTCTCCCAGTGAGTTCGATTTGCGGATCGAATCTTGGCGGGCGAATACGATAGCATTTCGGTCGTTACAGGGCCGCATCGGCGTCGCACTTTACCCCTATGCTCCGCTCCGCACTGCTGGTCGCAGCCTCTCTGCTGGCCGTCGTTCCGGCCGCCGCCGCGGACTTGCGGGTCGTGGCCTACGTCGTCGGCTGGCAGACTCCGGCCCCGCCCGAAATCGACCCGACGAAGCTCACGCACGTCAATTTCGCCTTCGGCAAGATCGCGGGCGGCAAAGTGGTGTTGCCGCATCCCGGCGTCGCCGCCAACCTCGCCTACCTGCGCTCGCTGCAAGGCACGAATCCGCGGCTGAAGGTGCTACTCTCGGTCGGCGGCTGGGAAGCCGAAGGATTCTCCGACGCCGCGCTGACTGCCGAGTCGCGCAATGCGTTCGCCGAAAGCGTGGTCGCACTGCTGCGGGAGCACTCGCTCGACGGCATCGACATCGATTGGGAATACCCCGGCCAGAGCGTTTCAGGCATCAAATCGCGTCCCGAGGACAAGCAGAACTTCACCGCGCTGCTCCAGACTCTGCGCGCACGTTTGGGCAATCGCTATTTGCTGACGATCGCCTCGGCCGATCGCGAGTACTTCGACTTCACCGAGATGGACAAGCTGCACGTC
>DATENH010000206.1:0-5963 GCA_035275145.1 Steroidobacteraceae bacterium
CGTCGTAGTCGTAGAAGCCCGCGCCGGTCTTCTGGCCGCGCCGATCCATCTCGCACAGGACTTCGCGCACCGTCGAGCTCTTCGATTTCTCCTTGCTCCAGCCGATGTCGAGGCCGGCGAGGTCGGACATCGCGAACGGGCCCATCGGCAGGCCGAAGTCGTACAGCACCTTGTCGATGTCCCACGGCATCGCGCCTTCCATCAGCATCGACTGCGCCTGCTGCTGGCGCGCGTACAGGATGCGGTTGCCGACGAAGCCGGGACACACGCCCACCAGCGCGGCGATCTTGCCGATCTTCTTCGCGAGCTGCATCGAGGTCGCGATAACGGGCTTCGAGGTCTTCGCGCCGCGCACGATCTCCAACAGGCGCATCACGTTCGCGGGCGAGAAGAAGTGCAGGCCGATGACCGACTCGGGACGCTTGGTCGCATTCGCGATCTCGTTCACGTCGAGGCCCGAAGTGTTGGTCGCCAGGATCGCGCCTTGCTTGACGATGCGATCGAGCTTGCCGAACACCTCTTTCTTGACGTCCATGTTCTCGAACACGGCCTCGATCACCAGGTCGCAGTCTGCGAGCGTTTCGAATTGCAGCGTGCCGGTGAGCAGGCTCATGCGCTTCTCGACGTCCTCGGGCTTGAGCTTGCCGCGCTTCGCAGTCGTCTCGTAGTTCTTGCGGATCACGCCGAGGCCGCGATCGAGCGCGTCCTGCTTCGCTTCGACCAGCGTCACCGGGATGCCGATGTTCGCGAAGTTCATCGCGATGCCGCCGCCCATCGTGCCGGCGCCGATCATGCCGACCTTCTTGACCGGGATCGTCGGCGTGTCGTCCGGCACATCCGGCACTTTCCACACCTGGCGCTCCGCGAAGAACACGTAGCGCTGCGCGGCCGACTGCGTGCCGGTCATCAGCTCCATGAACAGCTTGCGCTCGGTCGCGATGCCCTGATCGAACGGCAGGTTCACCGCGGCTTCGATGCAGCGGATGTTGTACTCGGGCGCGAGGAAGCCGCGGAACTTGCGCGCGTTGGCTTTGCGGAACTCGGCGAAGATCTCCGGCTTGCCGCGCGCGGCTTCGACCTTCTCGTTCATCTCGCGCACTTTGCGCAGCGGACGTTTCTCCGCGATCACTTTCTTCGCAAACGCGATGCCGCCCGCACGCAGCTCGCCTTCCGGCACGATTTCATCGAGCAGGCCCGCAGCGAGACAGGTCTTCGCGTCGACGTGCGCGCCGGACGTGACCATCTGCAACGCCTGCTCCGGACCGACGATGCGCGGCAAGCGCTGCGTACCGCCCGCGCCGGGCAGCAGACCGAGATGCACTTCGGGCAGTCCGCACTTCGCCGACGGCACTGCGACGCGATAGTGGCAGCACAGCGCAGTTTCCAGACCGCCGCCGAGCGCGGTGCCGTGGATCGCGGCGACGACGGGCTTGCTGGAATTCTCGATCGTGTCGCAGACGTCGTGCAGGCTGGGCGCCTGCGGCGGCTTGCCGAACTCGGTGATGTCGGCGCCGGCAATGAACGTCCGGCCGTCGCAGATCAGCACGACTGCCTTGACGGCGGCGTCGGCGATCGCCTGCTGCATGCCTTTGACGATGCCGTCGCGCACTTGCTGCGACAGCGCGTTCACGGGCGGCGAATTGACTGTCAGCACGGCGACGTCGCCCTGCGCGGTCAGATCCGTAACGGCATTGATGGCCCCCATCGTGAGTCTCCCCTCGAGAAAAGATTTTCGAAAATGCGGTTTGGTCCGGCGGGCCGGCATTATAGGCAGATAAGAGTCGCGTTTTATTGGCGCTGTAGGTCGGGCTTCAGCCCGACAATCCGACAGTCCGCACAGCAGTTCAGGGCTCGCCGTTGGGAGTCGCCTTCCCCGTCGCCCGCGTCTTGCACCCGTACGTGTTCGGCTCCGCCTTACACGCATCGGCCGGCCCGAATTCCTGCCAGAACGCCGGCAGGCCGGCGGTGCTGACGATCTGCTCGAAGCGCGCATGCTTCCGCAGGAACGCGGTCTGCGGCATCCACAGGATGCGCAGCGGGACCGGCTCGTGATCGCGCTGCAGGCGCGCCATGCGGTTGAAGACGAACTCGGCGCGGCGCAGGGCAGTGCCGCACAGGATTTCAGTCGCGGCGTCGATGCGGCCGTCGCTCGCTGCGCGTGTAATCGACTGCAGCGCATCCGGGATGCGGCCGCGATCGGTCGCGGCCTGCAGAAGCGGCTCGGCCCACTCGCGAAAGTCCTCGTCAGTGGATGCCCCGCGCAGCAGCCGCCGGCCAGTGTCGACATCGCCAGCGAGCAGCGCGGTGAGCGCCTCGACGCGAGCGACTTCAGCCGGCGGCTTGTCGTCTGCGACTGGCTTGCTCGCGCCGGCGTCCAGATACGCGAGGCATTCGCGTGCGCCCACGTTGCGCGACTGCAGTTGAATTGCATGCTCGATCAACGGACGCGCTGCTTCGTAGCGACCGGCGTCGACGAGTAGACAACCGGAACCTTCGAGCGCCGCCGCGCTGTTCGTATCGAGTGCGAGTGCGCGATCGAACTGCTCGCGCGCCGCAGTCCAGTCTGCGCGACGCATATGCACGAGCCCGAGCGCTGCGTGTGCCTCGGCAATCTCATCGTCCGCTGCCAGCGCTCGTTCCGCGCTGGTCTTCGCGAGCTGCGCGAGCGACGACTCATCCTTGCCGCTGAGACTCAGATACGCGATCGCCAGCGCGGCGCGTACGCGAGCGAAACGCGGTTGATGGCGTGCGAGCGCTTCCAATCGCTCGACGCTGTGCGCACTCTGCGCTGCGCCGGGGCGCGTGAGACCCTGACCGCCGGGACCGAGCAGCTCCAGCGCATCGGTCAGATAGGCATCGTACGCGGTCGCATCGTCCGTGCCGATCAGCTTCGTCCAGTCCGACGCGCCGCCCTGCGCGCCGAGGAACTGCGGCAGGCGTTGCGCGAGCGCGCTGATGATCGCCAGGCGCTGCTCCTGCGGCAGCGGCAATTGCTCCTGTCGCTCGATCGCACCATCCGGTGCCACCAACGCGACCGTCGCGCCTTTCGCATCGGCGTCGAGCGACACGCGCAGCGTGAAGGCGTCGCCGGCGTCGGAGACCGCGGCAACCCGCATGCGGCCGCGGTTCAGAAGCTGGCGCAGCTCGTAGTCGAGCCATGCGGTTTCGGCAGGCGGGCGCGCCGATGCGACTTCGATGCGCAAAGGTTTGGAGCTGTGGAAAACCTCGCGCGCCGGCGCTGGCGGCGGCGGGGCCGGCGGCGGTGCGGGCCGGAGCCACCACGCGAGCAGCGATCCCGCGAGCAGCGCGAGCACAATGAGCCCGACTATGCGCCACCGGTTCATGCGCGAAGGTTGCCGAGGGCGCACCGGCCGCGCAAGCTCTGCGACCTCTCATCGGAGCGTCCAGCCATGAATCGACCGAATCTGTATCTACTGCGGGCTGCCGATATCGCCGCACGCTCGCAGACGTTCTCGCATCCGTGGAGCGCGAACTCGGAGATCAGCGGCTACCAGATGGCCAAGGCGACCGGGCTGCGCCGCACCGGCGTCAACCTGGCGCGCATCGCGCCGGGCAAGGAGGCGTTTCCTTATCACTCGCACTGGCAGGACGAGGAGTGGCTCTACATCCTCGAGGGCCGCGGCCTGGCGCACATCGACGGCGCCGAGTACGAAGTGGCCGCGGGAGATTTCATGGCATTCCCGACGCCCGGGGTCGCTCACTCGCTGCGCAATCCGTACGAGCGGGAGCTGGTCTACCTGATGGGCGGCGAGAGCCGCGAGCTGGACGTGGCGGATTTTCCGGAGCTCGGCCGGCGCATGTTCCGCCACGCCAAAGGCGTGGAGGTGTTCGAGCTCGCAGAGGCCAAGTCGCTCTAGTTTTCTGGTCGAAAGCGGCCAAGGCCCTTTCGACCTCAGCGCCAGCGATTGCCGCCCTGATCCTGCACCATCGCGAGCTCGGCGCGCCGCGGGATGCCCGTGAACGTCGAGCCCTGCACGTACATCTTGGCGCGATCGTCCGCCTGGAACGACGCGTTGCCGCCTTCGATGTGGCTGTTGGAAACGTGGACGATTGCGTCCTGCACGACGATGGCCGTTCCCGACGCGACGATGTGACTGTTGGTGATGAATACTTCGCAGCCGCCGCGCACCGTGATTGCGTCGCCGTCTACATAGATGTCGCGACCGTCGAGCTGCAACTGACGGCGACCTTCGCAGATGAATGGATCGACCGCGCGGCGTCCCGCGCCCGGCTGATTGCTCGCCGCGGCGCTCGTGCCCGAGCTCTCGATGCTCACACCGGGTCCGGTGACGCGGAGCTTGCCGCCGCTGCGATCGACCGTGTACGCGCCATTGCTCGTGATCGTGCCCGCCTGATGCGATCCGGTGTCCGGCGCCGTCGCCTGTGCGGTCTGCGCCGGCGCTCGGGCCGATTGCTCCTGCACGGGCGCCGGTTCGGGTTCCGGCGGCGGCGCGGTCGCCATCTCCATCGGCTTCATTTGCGACGGCGTCGTCGCGGCCAGCTCGCTCGCCTTGATGGCTTCGACTTGACCGGTGCTGCGATGTTTGACCGTGACCACGCCGCTCTGCGGATCGGTCGCGACGACTTCGAGGTCCGGATTGCGCTCGAGCGCTGCGCGCGCAAATGCCATCTCCGCATTCGCGCTCGGCGCGGTCGCTGCCGCTGCGCCAGGTTCTGGTTTCGGCGACTCGCCGCGATTGCAGGCCGTGAGCGCGAGCCCTGCAGCGAGCGCTAAAGCGAAACCGGGCGAAAGAATGCGCGTGAGCTGAGTGGACATAATTCACTCCACGGTCGACCGGCCTCTATCCTCACTCCCTCACGCGCGCGAGTCCACTCCTCGCGAAAAAATCACGCCGGCAGTTTTTTCAACAGCTCCGCTTCGCGCTCCGGCGTGAGTCCCGCACGCAGCTTCTGTTTCTGTTCCGCGGGCCGCTGCTCGTGCCACGCGAGCAGATCGCGCACCGTCGTTTCGACCGGGCGGAACCGCAGGCCCTTCGCGACTGCGCGCGCGGAGCTCACCAGCGATGCGCCGGCGAATTCGCCCGTCGGCGGCGACCACGTCGTCAGCTCGCCGCTCTCCAGCAGCTTGTTGTCTTCGAGGAATTTCAGCGGCGCCCAGCGGACCTTGGTGTTGGCCTTGGTCACGCGCCTGGCGGCTTCGAGCACGTCGCCCATCGTGACTCCACCCGGCGGATTGCAGAGGTTGTAGCGGCCGGCGATGCGCTGCTCCACGCAGCGGCGCGTGAACTCGGCGAGATCGCGCACGTCGATGAACTGCATCGGATCTTCCGGCGTGCCGGGCGCGAGCATTTCGCCGCCGCGCGCGACGCGCCACGGCCAATAGGTGAAGCGATCGGTGTGGTCGCCCGGACCGACGATGTAAGTCGGACGGATCACCGCCTGGCGTGTGCCGAACGTCTGCTCGACGATCTGCTCGCACGCGGCCTTCAGTCCGCCGTAGTTCTTCTCGGTGATCTCCTTCGCATCCGGGTCATCGAGCGTCGCGAGCTTGTAGTCCTCGTCGATGCCCGCCGGCGTCAGGTCCGCGTAGGCCGAAATGCTCGACACATAGATGTAGTGCTGCACGTGGTCCTTGAGAGCATCGACGCTGGCGCGCACCTGCCTCGGGAAGTAACCGGAGTCGTCGACGACGACGTCCCACTCGCGGCCTTTCAGCAAGCCGGTCGAGCTCGCATCGTTGCGATCCCCGAGCAGCGTCTCGACATCGGGGAACAGTCCGGGATTGCGCTTGCCGCGATTGAACAGTGTGAGCTTGTGGCCGGCGTCGCGCAGCTCGCGCACGAAATGCGGGCCGATGAAGCCGGTGCCGCCGAAGATCAGAACCTTGAGCGGCTTCGCCTTCGCGCTCTGCGCGAACGCGTTTTCCTGCAGCAGCAACCCCGCCGCAGCCGCGGTGCTCATCTGGATCAATTCGCGTCGAT
>DATENH010000207.1:0-3075 GCA_035275145.1 Steroidobacteraceae bacterium
CGGCACGACCGTCGAGGTGCGCGATTTGTTCTTCAACGTACCGGCGCGTCGCAAATTCCTGCGAGCCGAGCGGACCGAGTCGCAGCACATCGCGCGCATGGTCGAGCGGCTGGCGTTGTCCCGCTTCGAGATCGCGTTCTCGCTCGCTGCTGGCCGGCGCTCGCTCGCGGATTACCCTGCCGCGGTCTCGCGCGTCGAGCGCGAGCGTCGCGTAGCGCAGGTGGTCGGCGATGAATTCATCGCGAACGCGCTGTACGTCGAGCATGAGTCCGCGGGCTGTCGCCTCACCGGTTGGTTGTGTCAGCCCACTTACGCGCGCGCCCAGCCGGATCTTCAGCATTTCTATCTGAACGGCCGCATGCTGCGCGACCGGCTGGTCGCGAGCGCGATCCGCCTCGGCTATCGCGACGTGATGTTCCACGGGCGTCATCCGGCGTTCGTGCTGTTCATGGAGCTCGATCCGACTCAGGTCGACGTGAACGCGCATCCCGCGAAACTCGAAGTGCGCTTCCGCGACGGCCGGCACGTGCACGACTTTCTGTTCCGCTCAGTCGAGCGCGCGCTGCGCGATACGTATGCCGGTGCGCCGGGTGCCGCGCCACCGCCGACGGACGCGGATTCGTTGCTGCCGCCGACGAGTCAGGTGCCGATGCAGATGTGGCCGGCTCGAGGTCACGCGTCTTTCGGCCTGCGTGTCTCGGAACCGCCGCCGCCTGCCTACTCGCATGCTCACACCGCTGTTGCGCGTGAGGCCGCCGCTTCCGTTTCGACGCAAGCCGACACGCAAACGCCGCCGCTCGGGTTCGCACTCGCGCAGCTCCACGGGATCTACATCCTGTCGCAGGCGCCGGACGGACTGATCCTCGTCGACATGCACGCCGCACACGAACGCACGACATACGAACGCATGAAGACCGCGCTCGGCGCCGGTCCGATCGCCAGCCAGCCGCTGCTCGTGCCCGTGTCGATTTCAGTGGCGCCTGCCGAGGCGGATCTGTTCGAAGAGCACGCGGCGACGCTCGCCCGCGCCGGACTCGAAGTCGTGCGTTCGGGCCCGGCGAGCGTGCAGGTGCGTGCGGTGCCGGCGTTCCTCGCGCCGATGGATCTCGACGAGCTGGTTCGCAGAGTCGGCGCCGACTTGTCCGCCGACGGCGCGACGCGCGGCATCGAAGAGGCGTTGAACGAAGTACTCGGCACGATGGCGTGTCACGGCGCTGTGCGTGCGCATCGCAATCTCACGGTGCCGGAAATGAATGCGCTGCTGCGCGAGATGGAGCGCACCGTGCGCAGCGATCAGTGCAATCACGGCCGCCCGACCTGGACGTACGTGAGTCTCGGCGATCTCGATCGGATGTTCCTGCGCGGGCGATGAGTGCTGCCGACGTGCGCCGCTGGCCGCCGATCCCGCTGATTCTGGGGCCGACCGGCGCGGGCAAGACCGACCTCGCCCTGCGCCTGGCCGAGCGTCACGACCTGGAAATCGTCAGCGTCGATTCCGCGATGGTCTATCGCGGCATGGACATCGGCACCGGCAAGCCGTCGGCCGAAGTGCTGCGCCGGCATCCGCATCACCTGGTCGACATTCTCGATCCGCTGCAGGCGTACTCGGCGGGACAGTTCGTGCGCGACGCGCGGCGAGCGATCGACGACATCCGCGCCCGCGGCAAGCTACCGCTGCTGGTCGGCGGCACGATGCTGTACTTCCGTGCATTGCGGCGTGGATTGGCGGATATGCCGGCGGCCGATCCCAACGTGCGGGCCGCCATCGATGCCGAAGCAGCGTTACGCGGCTGGCCTGCAATGCACGCCGAGCTCGCGGCCCTCGACCCGGCTGCGGCCAGGCGCATCCAACCGAACGATGCGCAACGTATTCAACGCGCGCTGGAAGTGCACCGACTGACGGGCAAGACGCTGAGCGAGCTGCACGCCGCGCAGCCGACCAATGCCGATTTGACGTTCGCTGCTTATGCGTGGGTGCCGAGCGATCGCGAGCGGCTGTACGCTGCGATCGAACAGCGCTTCCACGCGATGATGCACGCCGGTCTGCTCACAGAAGTTCGCAAGCTCTACGCGCGCGGCGATCTGAACGCGGACTTGCCCGCGATACGCTCTGTCGGCTATCGGCAGCTATGGGAACATTTGAGCGGCCGAGACACTTTGGATTCTGCAATACAGCGCGCAATTTTCGCGACGCGACATCTGGCGCGGCGGCAGTTGATCTGGCTACGCGCCGAGCCTGCCATTCAGTGGCTCGACGCTCTTGATTCCGCCGCCGGTGCCCGCATGCTGCACGCGCTAACGCAACTGCAATAGCGACTCACAAACAAAGTGGGCTCCGTATTAGACGAAAGGCGGCTTCGACCGAGTAATCGCTGTGTTAGACTGCGGCACTGCAACGAGGCACCGGAGAGGTGCCGCCCGCTGTCGGTGCGCAGGGAAGCAGCGGCCTGGCAGCGCTCAACCAAGAATTCAAAGTGATAACAAGGAGATAAATGATGGCCAGAGGGCAATCATTACAGGATCCGTTCCTGAACACATTGCGCAAGGAGCGCGTCCCGGTCTCCATTTACCTGGTGAACGGCATCAAATTACAAGGTCAGATCGACTCATTCGATCAATTCGTCGTCTTGCTGAAGAACAGCGTCAGCCAGATGGTCTACAAGCACGCGATTTCCACTGTCGTTCCGGCGCGCGCAATCCGCCTGCCGACGAGCGAAGAAGAAGGCGCGGAGTCGGTCGCAGCCAGCGAATGACGAGGCGGCCCGTGGAGTTCGTTGTTGTTTGAACGTCCCCGCAGCGGCGAACGTGCGCTCCTGGTCCGCATCGGACTGGGAGGTCCTCCCGGCAAAGATGAGCTGAGTGAGTTCGAGGCGCTGGCGCGTTCCGCCGGCGCCGAAGTGCTCGCGCTGATCACCGGCACCCGCAAGGTGCCCGATCCCCGTCTGTACATCGGCAGCGGCAAGGCCGACGAGATTCACGCCAAGGTCAAAGAACTCGGCGCGGATCTGGTGGTGTTCGACCATGCGTTGTCGCCCAGTCAGGAGCGCAATCTCGAAGCGTTGCTGCAATGTCGAG
>DATENH010000208.1:0-35610 GCA_035275145.1 Steroidobacteraceae bacterium
CAAGCGCCTGTCGAAGCCCTGCAAGGACCAGAAGGCGATCGCGCAGGTCGGCACGATCTCCGCGAACTCCGACGAGTCGATCGGCAAGACGATTGCCGACGCGATGGAGAAGGTCGGCAAGGAAGGCGTGATCACGGTCGAAGAAGGCACGAGCCTGCAGAACGAGCTCGACGTCGTCGAGGGCATGCAGTTCGATCGCGGCTACCTCTCGCCGTATTTCATCAACAACCAGCAGAACCAGACCTCCGAGCTGGACAACCCGTTCGTGCTTCTCTACGAGAAGAAGATCTCCAACGTGCGCGAGATGCTGCCGCTGCTCGAAGGCATCGCGAAGGCCGGCCGTCCGTTGCTGGTCGTCGCCGAGGACGTCGAGGGTGAGGCGCTGGCGACGCTGGTCGTCAACACGATCCGCGGCATCGTCAAGGTCGCGGCCGTCAAGGCCCCGGGCTTCGGCGACCGTCGCAAGGCCATGCTGCAGGACATCGCTGTCCTGACCGGCGGCGTAGTGATCTCCGACGAAGTCGGCCTGTCGCTCGAGAAGGCGACGCTGAACGATCTCGGCGAAGCCAAGAAGATCATCGTGGAGAAAGAGAACACCACGGTCATCGACGGCAAGGGCAAGGGCAGCGAGATCAAGGCGCGGGTCGAGCAGATCCGCAAGCAGATCGACGAAGCCACCTCCGACTACGACAAGGAGAAGCTGCAGGAGCGCGTTGCCAAGCTCTCCGGCGGCGTCGCCGTGATCAAGGTCGGCGCTGCGACCGAGGTCGAGATGAAGGAGAAGAAGGCCCGCGTCGAAGACGCGCTGCACGCCACGCGCGCGGCGGTCGAAGAGGGTGTGGTTCCCGGCGGCGGCGTGGCGCTCATCCGCGCGCAGAAGGCCGTCGAGAAGCTGCAGGGCAAGAACGAGGACCAGACGTTCGGCATCAAGATCCTGGCGCGCTCGATCGAAGAGCCGCTGCGTCAGATCGTCGCCAACGCGGGTGAAGACGCCGCGGTGGTGCTGGCAAAGGTGAAGGAAGGCAAGGGCACGTTCGGCTACAACGCTGCAACCAGCGAGTACGGCGACATGCTCGAGCTCGGCATCCTGGATCCGACCAAGGTCACGCGCCTGGCGCTGCAGAACGCAGCTTCGGTCGCAGGACTGCTGCTGACGACGGAAGTGATGGTCGCCGAGGCCCCGAAGGACGAGGCCGATCACGCACATGGCGCCCCGGGCGGCATGGGCGGAATGGGCGGCATGGACATGTAATGTCTGTGGGTCAGGCTTCGGCCTGACTGCGCATGTCCCGGAAAAGCCCCGCTCGGCGGGGCTTTTCTTTTTTGTCGCGAATAAATATCCGATAAGTAGGCGGCCCGTCCCTACCATGCCGCCATGGACACTCAAGTACTGATCGTAGGCGCCGGCCCGACCGGCCTAATGCTCGCCAACCAGCTCGCGCGCCGTGGCTTGCACGCGCTGATCATCGACCGCCATCCCGGCCCATCGTTGCAGACTCGCGCGCTCGGCGTGCAAGCCCGCACGCTGGAGATCTACGCCAAGATGGGGCTCGCGGACCGGGCAATCGAGCTCGGTAAGCGCGGCGACGGCGCGCACATGTGGTCGGAGGGCCGCCAGATCGGCCGTGTCTCGCTCAGCGACGTTGGCGCCAAGTCGACGCCGTATCCCTACATCCTCGTGCTCGGGCAGGACGACAACGAGCGCCTCATGGGTGAGAAGCTCCGCGAGTTCGGCAGCGACGTGCAGTGGAACACCGAGTTGCTCGCGATCGAGCAGCGCTCATCGCACGTCGTTGCGACGCTTAAGTCCGCCGACGGCACGACTCGCACCATCACCGCAGCCTGGGTCGCAGGCTGCGACGGCGCGCGCAGCTCCGTGCGCACGTTGAACGGCATCGATTTCCCTGGCGCACCGTACGAACACGTGTTCTTCGTCGCCGACATCACGGCGACCGGCAAGATGGCGCCCGACGAAGTGAACGTGTACCTGTGGCGCGCGGGATTCCATTTGTTCTTTCCGATGCGCGGGACGAATCATTGGCGCATCGTTGGCATCGTTCCGCCGGACCTGCGCGACCGGAAAGATCTGGACTTTGCTGCCATCATGCCCTCGCTACGCAGCGAAGCCGGCACGAGTCTCTCGATCGAAGCGTGCTCCTGGTTTTCCACCTATCGCATTCATCATCGCGCGGCCGCGAGGTTCCGCGATCGCCGCTGCTTCCTGCTCGGCGACGCTGCACACGTGCACAGCCCGGTCGGTGCTCAGGGCATGAACACCGGTTTGCAGGACGCGTACAACCTCGCGTGGAAACTCGCGTTGGTGATTCGGGGCAAGGCGGACGCCGCATTGCTCGACTCGTACGAAGCGGAGCGTCATCCGGTCGCACAACGGTTGCTCGCTACGACCGATCGCCTGTTCCGGGTCGTCGTTTCGGACAATCCGCTGGCGGGCCTGTTTCGGACGCAGATCCTCGCGCGCATCATGGCGTTCGCAATCAATCGCAAGCGTGTGCAAAGGCTTGCGTTTCGCACTGTCTCGCAAACCGGCATTCACTATCGGCGCAGCCCGCTCTCGGTCGTGGTCGACGCCTTGCCGCAAGACTCGCCGCAGGCGGGCGATCGGTTCCCATGGATGAATCTGCAGCTCGATGCGGGCGGCAGTGTCCAGGATCTGTTTCAGACGCTCGACGACACCCGCTGCCACCTGCTCGTCTTCGGCCAGGCAGCGCAGCCCTTGCCGGACATGGATGGATTGCTGAAGGTTCACGCGATTCCGATCACCGCCGGCAACGAGGCCGAGCAGGCGCGCGCGCAGGTGCCGCGCTCGGCGTTCTTCCTGCTGCGTCCGGACGGCCACATCGGTCTGTGCGGCCGCGTCTTGGATGCCGCCGCCGTGCGCCGCTATTTCGCTGAAAATTTCGCCCTGCTCGATGGCGAGGGACACCGGCGAATTGCGGGCGGCGACCGGCCAACTGCTCCGGTCGCATCCGTGGTGGAGGGAGGTGCCTGCTAAAATATCGCCCGATTTTTGCGGTCCACTCGGACGAGGAGGCTGCGATGCCCTGGTGGGGATGGTTCGTGATGGCGGCGGCGCTGCTCGCGATCGAGCTGTTCGTGATCGATGCGCAGTTCTACCTGGTTTTCCTCGGTGTTTCGGCAGCGGTCGTCGGTCTCATCGATCTCGCCGACGGCTCGATGCTGGCGTGGCAGCAGTGGCTCGCCTTCGCCGTCCTTTCGATCGTGACCATGCTGGCTTTCCGCGATCGCGTCTACCAGCTCGTGCGCAAGCGCACCGGGCACGTCGAGCAGCGGCTGACGCTCGGCGATCGCGTCGTGATTCCAGTACGCCTCGAGCCGGGCCAGAGCTGCCGCACGGAATACCGAGGTTCGTCCTGGACCGCGCGCAACGTCGACCAGCAGGCTATCGATGCGGGCAAGGAAGCTGTGATTGCGCACGTCGATGGCCTCACTCTGCATGTCCGCGGCACCGCTTAGGAGATCAGTTGCATGAGCACTATGTACGTCGTCCTTGCCATCGTCGTGCTCGTCTTCATCGTATTGATGAAGACGGCGATCGTGGTTCCGCAGCAGAGTGCGTTCGTCGTCGAGACGCTCGGGCGCTACAGCCGCACGATCCAGGCGGGATTTCATATCCTCGTCCCGTTCGTCGAGCGCATTGCCTACAAGCACAACCTGAAGGAAGAAGCGCTCGACATTCCCGAGCAGGTCTGTATCACCAAGGACAACGTGCAGGTCGGCGTGGACGGCGTGCTGTACATGCAGGTGCTGGATGCGCGCAGCGCCTCGTACGGTATCACCAACTACAAGTTCGCGATCATCCAGCTCGCGCAGACGACGCTGCGTAGCGAGATCGGCAAGATCGACCTCGACCGCACCTTCGAGGCACGCGCGACCATCAACGCCAACGTCGTCAGCGAGCTCGATCACGCTTCCGCCGCGTGGGGCGTGAAGGTACTGCGCTACGAGATCAAGAACATCAACCCGCCGAAGGACGTGCTGCACGCGATGGAGAAGCAGATGCGGGCCGAGCGCGAGAAGCGCGCCGTCGTGTTGACATCCGAAGGCGACCGCGATGCCAAGATCAATCAGGCCGAGGGCGAGAAGCAGCGCGTGATCAAGGAGTCCGAGGCGAACAAGCAGCAGCAGATCAACCAGGCGCACGGTCAGGCCGAGGCCATCCTCGCGGTTGCCACGGCGACGGCCGAAGGTCTGCGACGCGTCGGTGAGGCACTCGCCGGTCGCGGCGGCATGGAAGCGATGCAGCTGCGCGTCGCCGAGGAATACGTGAAGCAGTTCGGCAAGCTCGCCGATGAAGCGTCGAGCACGCTCGTGGTGCCCGCGACGCTGACAGACATCTCGTCGATGATCGCGATGGCGACCAGCGTCATCAAACAGCAGAACAAGAGCGCGTAGCTAGATCACGGCTCGTAGCAATCTGCCGACGATTCGTTCCAGGTGTGCGAGTGTGCTGCACTCGTCCACCTGGTGGCAGTACGGCGCGTAGTGGCGCATTTCTGAATCGCCGGTGTTCCACATCGAGCGTGGCTCGGGATTGAGCCAGATCACTCGCTTGCTGCGATCGTAGAGTTCCTTCAGCGCATCGGTGCGGGCGTCGCCGTAGTTGTTGCGCGCGTCGCCGAGAATGATGATCGTCGCACGTCTGTCGATCTCTTCCAGGCACAGGCGGCGAAAATCCGCGAACGCCTGGCCGTAGTCGGTAGAGCCGCCGCCGTACTGCTTGAGCGCGATCGCGATGCCGTCGTCGATCGTGTTGCGGGCGAACAGCTCGGACACCTCACCGAGATCCGAGGAGAACGCGAACGAGCGCACCTTCGGCAGCACTTCCTCGAGGCTGTACAGGAACATCAGCATGAAGCGCGCGTACGCGGACACCGAGCCGCTGACGTCGCAGACGGCGAAGACCTTCGGCCGGTCCACCTTGACGGACTTCCACTGCAGGTCGAACACCGCGTCGTCGTATTTCATGTTCCGGCGCAGAGTCCGCGGCACGTGCAGCTGGCCGCGGCGGAAAATTTTTCTGCGGCGCGAATGCTCGGACACGAGCCGGCGCGCCATGCGCAGGACCAGATCGTGCAGCATCCGATGATGGCGCTGCTCGAGTGCCGACAGCCGCACGTCGCGCAACATGTCTTCGCGCAGGCGACGGCCCGTGACATCGGCATGCAGCAGAAACTGATGCTCGACGTAGTCGCGTACGCGCTCGCGCAGCCAGTCGCGCCGATGCGTGAGATCGACGGCGCGACGGCGATCGGGAATCGCCGCACTGTCAGCGAGGCGCGCGATTTCCTGCTGCAACTCGGCGTGACCCATCGCATCCATGATTCGTCGCGTGTACACGCCCTTCTGCGTGAACACTTCGATCTCGTGCACGTTGACTTGCCGGCCGGCCGTGTTGATGGCGATCGTGATCTCGAGCTGATTGCTGCGCACCAGGAGTTTTCCGAGCGCGGATTGCGGCGCCGACATCTCGCCGCTACCGAGTGCGGCGGTCGCTGGTTCGCTGCGCACGTCAGCCGTGACTGAACTGCTCTGCTGGCGAGTGTCGCTCGGACGCGCATCGCCCGTGCGTTGATCCTGTGCATCGCCGCCGGTGCCGGCCTGGCCGTTGCCCGCTTGACCTGCGGAGTCGCTGCTCGGCTCGTCGTCGAGCGCAGCCGTCGGCGGTGGCCGCGACGCGCGGTCGCCGAACGAGAAGAACTGATCGAAGCAGGTGTCGAACGCAGCTTTCTCGTCGAGCGTCTTCGGCAGCACGAGCGCAAGGCTGTCTTTTAGCAGTCGCCGGTCGCTGTAGCCAATCAGCTCGACGGTACTCAGCGCGTCGAGCGTTTCGGCCGTGGAGATGCGGATGTCGGCGTTCCGCAGCGCTCCGATGAATTGCGTGAGGAGTTGGTCCATGAGTTACCCACGCGTCGCTTTCTCGGTCAGCGTCCGGACCTCCGGTTGCACGTTCTCGATGTCTTCCTGGAACTTCAGGATGACGTTCATCGTGTTGCTCACCAGCTCGGCGTCCAGCCGATCGGCATGCAGCAGCAGCAGCGTGCGCGCCCAGTCGATCGTCTCGCTGATCGACGGCACCTTCTTGAGATCCAGATCGCGCAGGCCATGGATGAAGCGCACCAGCTGCGTGCGCAGCTGCGGTGGAATCGCCGGCACGCGCGCGTTGATGATCCGTTGCTCCAGCTCGATGTCCGGAAAAGGAATGTACAGGTGCAGACAGCGCCGCTTCAGTGCATCCGAGATTTCGCGCGTGTTGTTGCTCGTCAGGAATACGAGCGGCGGCTCGCGCCGCGCGCGCACGGTGCCTATCTCGGGAATCGAGACCTGATAGTCGGACAGCAGCTCGAGCAGGAGCGACTCGAACTCGTGATCGGACTTGTCGACCTCGTCGATGAGCAGCACGCAGCCGTGCTCCTCCTGCAGCGCCTTCAGCAGCGGGCGCGCCTCCAGAAACTCCGCGGAAAAGAAAATGTCGCCGAACTCGTGCAGGCGCTTGACGGATTCGGCGAAGCCCTTCGCGCCCTGCAAGACTTCATCGAGCGTCTGCTTCAACACCTGCGTGTACAGAAGCTGCTTGCCGTACTTCCATTCGTACAGCGCTTTCGCTTCGTCCAGGCCTTCGTAGCACTGCAGGCGGATCAGCGGCAGCGCGAACATCTCCGCCGTGGTCTTCGCGAGCTCGGTCTTGCCGACGCCGGGCGGTCCCTCGATCAGGACCGGCTTGCGCAGGTGATAGGCGAGATAGACGGCCGTCGCGATCTGCGTCGAGCAGATGTAGCGATGCGTCTCCAGGTGTTGCTGGAGCGAACCGACGGACGCGGCGATCTGGGCATGGTCGACCATGCCCCATTCTGCCCTAGTTGCTACTTCGGCAGCGCGTACGCGATGACCCAGCCGCCGTCGTCGTGCGGCTTCGGCTGCTCCTCCTGGGCCGCTTTCGGTTCCGCTACGTGGCTTTCTTCCTCCCGGCCGGTTGCCGGGATCGTGATGACGACGAACTGCCGCCCGCTCTGCGGCGCGACGTAGCTCATGGGCGTCGCCTGCGCGCTGTTCGGCAGGAAGTCGCTCCACATCTCCTCGCCCGTCTTGATGTCCAGCGCGCGCAGGTGGCGGTCCATCGTGCCGCCGACGAAGATCAATCCGCCCTTCGTCACGATCGAGCCGCCGCTGTACGGCACGCCCATCGGCAGGCGCAGTTTGACCTTCAGCCCGAGCGGACCCATCTCGTTCGTAGTCCCGAGCGGCCGACGCCACAGCATCTGGTGTGACTTCAGATCGATCGCGGCGAGCTCGCCGTACGGCGGCTGCTGACAGGGCGCGAACAGCGGCGAGAGGAACGGCATCGTGAAAGCGGCGTACGGCGTGCCGGTTTGATAGCCGCCGCCGAAGCCGAGCTTCGTCTTGTCGGTCACGTCCTTGCGCGGATACAGCTTCACGTGATTGCCGATGTGCAACGAGTTCACGATCATCACGCTGTCGGGCTCATCGATCGCGACGCTGCCCCAGTTCATGCCGCCGGCGAAGCCCGGATACTGCAAGCTGCCGCGCACCGAGGGCGGAGTGAGCGGGCCTTCGTAGCGCAGGCTGCGGAACTTGATGCGGCAGAGCATCTGATCGATCGGCGTGATGCCCCACATCTTCGCTTCCGTCACCAGATCGTTGCCGAACGAGGGCATGCCCACGGAGAACGGCTGCGTCGGCGTGGTCTTTTCGTCCGGCAGATCGGTCTGCGGCACCGGCTTTTCTTCGACCGCCGCGAGCGGCTTGCCGTCGCGGCGATCGAGCAGGAACAGTTCGCCGCGCTTCGTCGGCGCGACGAGCGCGGGCGTCACGCTGCCATTGTCGCCTGGCAAGTCGACGAGCACGGGCTGCGACGGCACGTCGTAATCCCAGATGTCGTGATGCGTCGTCTGGAATGACCAGCGCACGGCACCGGTTGCCGCGTCGAGCGCGACGACCGAGCTCGCGAAGCGCTCCGACTCGGGACTGCGATGGCCGCCGTAGTAGTCGGGTGTCGCGTTGCCGGTCGGGATGTACACCAGGCCGAGCGAATCATCCGCGCTGAAGACACTCCACGCGTTCGGCGTGCCACGCGTGTACGTCTGTCCTTCCGGCGGCGCAGTCAACACGTCCGGACGACCGAGATCCCAAGCCCACAGCAACCGGCCGCTGATCGGATCGAAGCCGCGCACGACGCCGGAGGGTTCCTGCGTCTCGACGTTGTCGGCGACCCAGCCGCCGAGCACCGCGACACCTTTCGCCAGAGTCGGCGGCGAGGTCACGTAATAGAAGCCCGGCTTCACATCCCCCATCCCGGCGAGCAGCGTCACTTCGCCGTTGGTGCCGAAGTCGCTGCAGCGTTTGCCGGTCTTCGCGTCGATGGCGATCAAGCGCGCGTCGGTGGTGGCCGTGAGAATTCGCTCGGGGCAGTCGGCCGGCGGCGCCGGTGCCTTGAAATACGTGACGCCGCGACACGTCGTCGTGAATCCGACTTTCGAGTCCTTCAGCTCCGGGTCGAAGCGCCAGCGTTCGGCGCCGGTATCAGCATCGAGCGCGGAGATGATGTTGCGAGCGAGGCAGACGTACAGCGTGTCGCCGACCTGCAGCGGCGTCGCTTTGAACACACCGCCGACGCCGGTGCGAAACGTCCACGCGACCTGCAGTTTGTCGATGTTCGATGCGTTGATCTGATCGAACGGCACGTAACGAGTGCCCGCTGCGGTCCCGCCCCAGTGTTGCCAATCGCGCGCAGCGATGGCCGACTTTTCGGCGCTTGCTGCAAACGGCAGCGTCGGATACGGCTCGCGCATCGCTGCAGCGATGCTGATCGCTACCAGCCCGACGATGACGATCCAACTAATCGGCGATGCGAGCAGCGGCCGCGCAACTGACATTCCCAACGCGCGCCGCGTCTTCGGACGCAGCAGCAACAGCCCGAGCACGAGGAACGGCAGCACTCGCGGCGCGAGCGCCCAGCCGTCGAAGCCCGACTCCATGATCGCCCACAGGATCGTGCCGAGTGTCAGCAGGCCGTACAGGTACGCGCCCCAACGCTGGCCGCGCCAGAGCATGACCGCGGAGGTAATGAGAGCCACGCCTGCGATCACGTAGTACAGCGATCCGCCAAGCGTTGCGAGGCGGATGCCGCCGGCCGCGAGCACGAGGCCGATCAGCAGCAGGATGGACGCAAAGATTCTGGGAGGACGCGGGCGGCTCTGCCCGTCCAGGCCGAAGGTCGTGTTCACGTGGGACCCGCTTGGTGGAGTTGTGGGGCTATGTATAGCGGATCTACCCGACCGGCGCACGTACGAGACTGACGTGCTGACTCCTGACAGAACGGTGTCAGCAGCGCCGGCGCACGATGCATGCGGGTCAGGCTTGAGCCTGACACTTATTCACTCATCCGGAGCAAGCCATGCAAGTCACGACAGCGATCACCTGGTTCGAAATTCCCGCCAAGGATCTCGAGCGCGCCGTGTGGTTCTACGAATCCGTCCTGCAGCAGGAGCTGCGGCGGGAGACGCTGGGGCCAACCACCATGGCTGTGTTCGCGTACGAGGCCCCCGGCGTCGGCGGCGCTCTCACACATGCGCCGAATCTGAAACCTGCCGCCGACGGCAGCGTTGTCTATCTCCGCACGCAGCGGCTCGACGAGACCCTGGAGCGCGTGACCCGCGCCGGCGGCCGCGTCGTGCTCGACAAGACAGCGCTGCCCGACGGCATGGGCGCGTTCGCGCACATCGTCGACTGCGAAGGCAATCGCGTCGGACTGCACGCCCTCGATTGAACTGGAGGACGATCATGAGCAAACCCGAGCACAACCGCACCATCGACTACATCGAATTCGGTGCGACCGACATCGAGGCCACCAAGCGCTTCTACGCCGCCTGCTTCGGCTGGAAGTTCACGGATTACGGTCCGGACTACATCGCCTTCGAAGACGGGCGGCTGACCGGCGGCTTCACCACCGAATCGAAGCCCGGCGGCGCGCCGCTGGTGGTGTTGTATGCAACCAAGCTGGAGGAGATCTTCGCCGCCGTGAAGGCGCAGCGCGGTCGCATCGTGCGCGAAATCTTCAGCTTCCCGGGCGGCCGGCGCTTTCACTTTCTCGATCCGAACGGCAACGAGCTGGCAGTATGGGGCGAATGAGTTTCAGCGGGAGCGTTCACCGCCATGCGGCGTGCCGATCGACTCTTCGAGATCGTTCAATACCTGCGCGGCCGCCGCTTGACGACGGCCGCACAGCTCGCGCAATGGCTGGAAGTCAGCGAGCGCACGATTTACCGCGACATCGCCGATCTCTGCGCGTCGGGCGTGCCCATCGACGGCGAGGCGGGAGTCGGCTACCGCCTGCATCCGCACTTCGACCTGCCGCCGCTCATGTTCAGCTATGAAGAGATCGACGCGCTGGTAATGGGCGCGCGGTTTGTCGAGTCGTGGGGCGGCCCGAAGCTCGCGACTGCGGCGCGCGGCGCGCTCGCGAAGATTGCTGCGGCGCTACCGGAGCAGAAGCGCTCCGCAGTCCACGAGTCGCGGCTGTTCGCTCCCGGCTTTTTCGTCGATCCGCAATGGGGCGCGCGGCTCGATTCGCTGCGCGCCGCGATCGTCAAGCATCGCTATGTCGAGTTCGAGTATCGCGACGGCCACGCGCAGGATTCGCAGCGGCGGGTGCGGCCGTTCGCCGTGTTCTTCTGGGGCGGCACCTGGACGCTCGGCGCGTGGTGCGAGCTGCGCCGCGACTTCCGCAACTTCCGCATCGATCGCTTCGTCACGCTGCAGGTGTGCGAGCAGGAATTTCCCGATGAGCCGGGCCGGCGCTTCGACGATTACATGAAGCGCATGACGGAGAGTTGACCACAGCGACGCGCTCGCCGTGTGGGCGGAACTCGCGGCGCGCTGCCGCGATTACCCATCATCCTGTATTGACTCGACGAGGCTGCCGCCATGGCCGCGGAACCGAAATGGCAACAAGATTTCTCGGACCACCCCGACGAGTGGACCGACGAAGACGAGATGGAGTGGCAGGAGGCGAACGCCTCGCGCTTCGCTCCCGACGACCGGCAGCTCGGTCAGATCCTCGGTCTGGTCAGCATCGGGCTCGGACTCGCTGAGCTGCTCGCGCCGCGCACTGTCGGTCGAGCGATCGGAGTAGGCGATCACCCGTCGATCATCCGCATGGTCGGCGTGCGCGAGATCGTCACCGGCCTCGGCATTCTTTCCGAGCGTGCTCCAGGCACGTGGGCGTGGGCGCGAGTCGCCGGCGACGTCATGGATCTGGCGCTGCTCGGCGCGGCGACGAGCTCGCCCGATGCAGATCCACGCCGCATCGCCGCCGCGACGGCCGGCGTGCTCGGTGTCACTGCGCTCGACGTCTACTCGGGCCAGCGACTGACCGCGACGCAGTCCGCGGACGCGCCCGCGATCTCCGTGAAGCAGACGATGACCATCAACAGCACGCCCGAGGAGCTGTACCGCTTCTGGAAGAACCTGGAGAACCTGCCGCTGTTCATGAAGCACCTCGAGTCGGTATCCGAGGTCAACGACCGCGTTTCGCACTGGGTCGCGAAGGCGCCGGCCGGCGCATCGGTCGAGTGGGACGCGGAGATCGTCGAAGACCAGCCCGATCGCCGCATCGGTTGGCGGACGTTGCCGGGCTCGCAAGTGACGCACGAAGGCATGGTGAGCTTCGAGCCGGCGACTGCCGGCCGCGGCACCATCGTGCGCGTCGACATGCTCTACGTGCCGCCGGCCGGCAAGGTCGGCGTATGGATCGCACGCATGTTCGGCGAAGAGCCGACGCTGCAGGTTGCCGATGACCTGCGTCGCCTCAAGCAACTGCTCGAGACCGGAGAGGTTGCCACTACGCTCGGCCAACCGTCCGGCAAGCGCAGCATGTTGGGCCGTACAACCCTCGGGAGACGAATGCAATGAGAGCCGTTTGCTGGCATGGCGTGCGCGACGTCAGCGTGGAGCAGGTGCCGGATCCCGGCATCCTCAATCCGCGCGATGCGATCGTGAAGGTGAGCTCGACCGCGATCTGCGGCTCCGATCTGCACCTGTACGACGGCTACATTCCGTCGATGTTTCGCGGCGACATCCTCGGCCACGAGTTCATGGGCGAAGTCGTCGAAGTCGGCCCGGGCGTCACCAATCTGCGGGTCGGCGACCGCGTCGTCGTGCCGTTTCCGATCGCTTGCGGCAACTGCTTCTTCTGCGAGCGCGAGCTGTTCTCGCTGTGCGAGAACTCCAATCCGAACGCGCCGCTCGCCGAGAAGATGTGGGGCCATTCGCCGGCCGGCATTTTCGGCTACTCGCACATGCTCGGCGGCTATGCCGGCGGTCAGGCCGAGTACGTGCGCGTGCCGTTCGCCGACGTCGGGCCCGTCAAAGTCCCCGCAGCGCTGGCCGACGAGCAGGTGCTGTTTCTCTCGGACGTGCTGCCGACCGGCTACATGGCTGCGGAGAACTGCAATATCCAGCACGGCGATACCGTCGCCGTGTGGGGCTGCGGACCGGTTGGCCTGTTCTCGATTGCGAGCGCCATGCTGCTCGGCGCGAGTCGCGTGATCGCCATCGATCGGTTTCCGGAGCGGCTGCGCAAGGCGCAATCGATCGGAGCCGAGCCGCTCGACTACGAATCGACCGACGTCCTGGACGCGCTGAAGGAACTGACGGGCGGCCGCGGGCCGGACGCTTGCATCGATGCGGTCGGCATGGAGGCCCACATGCATGGCTTCGTCGGCGCCTACGACAAGGCGAAGCAGACCATGCGCTTGTCGACCGAGCGGCCGGGCGTGCTGCGCCAGGCCATCCAGGCGTGTCGCAAGGGCGGCACTGTCTCGGTTCCCGGCGTGTACGGCGGCTTCGTCGACAAGCTGCCTTTCGGCGCCATCGTCAACAAGGCAATCACGATCAAGAGCGGCCAGACGCACGTGCAGCGCTACATGCGACCGCTGCTCGAACGGATCGCGCGCGGCGAATTCGATCCCTCGTTCATCGTCACGCACCGGCTCAGTCTCGATGCAGCCCCCGAGGCCTACGAGATGTTCAAGAACAAGGAAGACGAGTGCGTGAAGGTCGTGCTCAAGCCTTGAAGGAGCGACTCGACCTATACTAGCTCCCGTGAAACAGCGGGGGGACAAGCCGAAGAGTTTCGCTGCGCGCGCCAAGCTGCGCGCCTGGCTCGCGCGCAATCACGCCAGCGCCGCTGAATTGAATCTGCGTTTGTTCAAAGTGCACGCCAGCAAGCGCGGCGTCACGTATCGCGAAGCGCTCGACGAAGCGCTGTGCTTCGGGTGGATCGACGGCGTGCGCCGCTCGTACGACGCAGACAGCTTCACGCAGCGCTTCACGCCTCGCCGTCAGGGCAGCAAATGGAGCCAGGTCAATCTCCGTCGCATGCGCGAGCTGCAGGCAGCGGGCCTGGTGGCAGCGCCGGGTCTTGCCGCGTGGCGAGCTGCACCCAGGAAGCCCACCGGCTATTCGTCCGAGTCGAAGCCTGTGCCTCTGCGCAGGAGCTATGTCGCGCAACTCACGGCGAATAGCCAGGCGCACTCGTACTACCAGCGGCAGGCGCCGTGGTATCGGCGTGTCACGACTCATTGGGTCATGAGTGCGAAGCAGGAAGAGACGCGGCAGCGCCGGCTGGAGCGACTCATCGCGTGCTGCGCGCAGGAGCGAGCGATTTCGCCCGAGCTGGAGCGAAAGACGTCTCGCAAGAAAACCGCGTGATCGAGCTCGAGCACGTCAGCCATTCCTATCCGCAGGTCACGTCGCTCGACGATGTGAGCCTGCACGTGGCATCGGGCGAGACCGTCGCGCTCATCGGCCCGAGCGGCTGCGGCAAGTCGACGCTGCTCAAAGCGGTAATCGGGCTGGTGCTGCCGAGCCGCGGGCGGGTCGCCATCGACGGCGTCGAGCTGCGCGCGGACAATGCGCTCGAGCTGCGGCGGCGGGTCGGCTACGTCATCCAGTCCGGCGGATTGTTCCCGCACCTGTCGGCGCTCGAGAACATCACGCTCGCCGCGCGTTACTTGCGGCGCGACCGGCAGTGGATCGACGCGCGCGTCGACGAGCTCGCGGAGCTCGTGCAGCTGCGGCGCGAAGTCTTGCAGCGATTTCCCACCAACCTGTCAGGCGGTCAGAGCCAGCGCGTCAGTCTGATGCGTGCGCTGATGCTCGATCCCGCCGTGTTGCTGCTCGACGAGCCGCTGGGCGCGCTCGACCCGATGGTTCGTCACGGCCTGCAGGAGGAGCTGCGCGCGCTGTTCGAGCGCTTGCGCAAGACCGTGGTGATCGTCACGCACGACATGGCGGAAGCCGCGTTCTTTGCAAAGAGGATTGTGCTGATGCGTGCCGGCAGCGTCGTACAGGAGGGAACGTATCAGGACCTGGCGACGACACCGGCGCAGGAATTCGTGAGCGAGTTCGTGCGGGCGCAACGCGGCGTGCATGGGATGCCCGGCAATGCTTAGGGTGCTCGCAATCGCCGCGCTCGGCATGATGACTGCCCCGGTCGTTGCAGCGGACGAGCTCGTGATCGGCTCGAAGGTCTTCACCGAGTCCGTCATCCTCAGCGAGATCGGCGTGCAGCTCGCGCGCGACTCCGGGGAGTCGGCGAAGCATCGTCGCGAGCTCGGCGGGACGCGCGTGCTGTGGAGCGCGCTCGAACGCGGCGATATCGATTGTTATCCGGAGTACAGCGGCACTTTACGCGCCGAGATCTTCGCGCAGCAGCCCATCGCTGACGATGCGCAGTTGCGCGCCGCTCTGATGCGCGCACACGCGTGGGCTTCGCAGCCGCTCGGTTTCAACAATACGTACATCCTGGGCATGCGCCGCTACCGCGCGAACCAGCTTGGAATCCAGCGCATGTCGCAGCTGGCCGCGCACCCGCAGCTGCGGCTGGGATTCAGCAACGAGTTCCTCGAGCGTGCGGATGGCTGGCCCGGTTTGCGCGCGCGCTACCGGCTGCCGCAGGAAAACGTGCGCGGCCTCACTCACGATCTGGCGTATCGCGCGCTCGCTGACGACGCGCTGGATGTGACCGATCTGTATTCGACCGACGCCGAGATCGTGCAGTACAACCTCATCGCGCTGGTCGACGATGCTCATTACTTTCCCGTCTATGACGCCTTGTTCGTCTGCCGCGACGACGTCGGGCCTCGCGTGCAACAGCTCCTGGACCGCCTGGCCGGCCGCATCGATGCAGGTGCGATGACGCGCATGAACGCGCGCGCGAAACTCGATCGCGAGCCGGAATCGCGGATCGCGGCCGATTTCCTGCACGAGCAGTTCGGCGTCACTTCGCACCCGCAGGAGCGCAGCCGCGCCCAGCGCATCTGGCAGCGCACGCGCGAGCACCTGTCGATGGTCGGGATTTCGCTGGCCGCCGCGATCCTGCTCGCGATCCCGCTCGGCGTGTTCGCGTTCTATCGACGCGGCATCGGTCGCGTCGTCTTCGCCGTTGCCGACGTACTGCAGACGCTGCCGGCCCTGGCGCTGCTGGTCTTCCTCATTCCCTGGCTCGGCATCGGCTACGCGCCGGCGATCTTCGCGTTGTTCCTCTACAGCGTGCTGCCGATCCTGCGCAACACGCACGCGGGTCTCGCCGACATTCCTGAAGAGCTGCGCGAATCTGCCGCCGCGCTGGGTCTGCCCCGCGGTGCGCGCTTGCGCCATGTCGAGTTGCCGCTGGCAGCACGCTCGATCATCGCCGGCATCAAGACCGCTGCCGTGATCAACGTCGGCACAGCGACGCTCGGCGCGCTGATCGGCGCGGGCGGCTACGGTCAGCCGATCCTCACTGGCATCCGGCTCGATGACCTCGGGTTGATCCTCGAAGGAGCGATCCCGGCAGCGATCCTCGCATTGCTGGTGCAGACAGGCTTCGGCTTGCTCGAACGTCTCTGGGTGCGCACATGAGCGGGCCGGGGCTGGTCATCTTCGATTGCGACGGCGTGCTGGTGGACAGTGAGCCTGTTGCCAATCGCCTGCTGGCCGAGATGCTGCGCGAGCTCGGACTCGACCTCACGCAGGAGCAGATCTTCCAGAACTTCGTCGGCTATTCGCTGCCGCACTGCCTGCGCGTCATCGAAGGCATGCTCGGACGGCCGCCGCCCGAGAATTTCCTGCGTGAGCTGCAAGCCCGCACGTTTGCCGCATTCAAGACCGAGTTGCGAGCCATGCCCGGGATCGAGCAGGTGCTCGACGCATTGCAGGCTGCGGGAGTGCCGTATTGCGTCGCCTCGAGCGGCGATCACGAGAAGATGAATACCACGCTCGGCATCACGGGCCTGCTGCCGCGCTTTGCCGGACGCATCTTCAGCGTCACGCAGGTCGCACGCGGCAAACCGGCTCCGGATGTGTATCTGTTCGCAGCACGACAGCTTGGTGTCGAGCCAGCGGCATGTGTGGTAGTCGAGGACACTCCGCCTGGAGTCCAGGCCGGCGTCGCAGCGGGCATGACGGTGTTCGGCTTTTGCGCGCACACGCCGGAGCAGAAGCTCAAAGTGGCCGGTGCGCATCGGACTTTCGACGTCATGCGGCAGCTCGTGACGATGCTGTCGGGCTGAGGCCCGGGCCACGCGGCAGGCCGAGCTTGCGCATCAGCGTCTGCGCATCGACCGGCGCTCGCAGTTTCACATCGGTGTTGTCGAAGTAGCAGTAGACCTCGCGCAATCGCGACCACTGCCTGACGCGGTCCGCCCAACGATCGAGCGCCTTGCTGCTGTAGCCGCTCTTGTACAGCTCCTTGTCGCCGTGCAGGCGCATGTAGATGAAGTCGGCCGTGATATCCAGCGGCATTGGCCAGCGCTTGGCCGTCTCCGCGATCACCAGCGCGATATTGCGTTCCCGCAGCAGCTCCATGAAAGAAGCATCGAGGAAACTTTCGTGGCGGATCTCCACTGCATGTCGCAGCGGACGCGGCATGTCGATCGCCAGGCGCGCGCGGCCTTTCAGACGTGCGTCGCGCTTGCGTGCCAGGCGCAAGGCAGCCTTGGTGTCATGCGGGAGCAGGTCGAAGAAGCGCGCCATGCGCTCGCGCTCGTAGCGAAAGTTCGGCGGGAACTGCCACAGGATCGGCCCGAGCTTGGCACGCAGATTGAAGACGCCCGAAGCAAAGTAGTTGGCGAGCGGCGCCTCGATGTCGCGCAGCTTCTTCATGTGCGTGATGAACCGCGAGCCCTTCAGCGCGAACACGAAATCCTCGGGCGTCTCGTCGTGCCACTGTCGGTAGTATTCGGGCCGCTGCAGCGAGTAGAAGGAGCCGTTGATCTCCAGCGTCGGAAAGATATGCGATGCGTAGCGCAGCTCCAGGCGTTGCGGCAGATCGCGCGGATAGAAGACGCCGCGCCACGGCGTGTAGCGCCAGCCCGAAACACCGATGCGTATGCGTGCCATGTCCGATTCCGACGGCCGTCGGAATCAGAACGAACGAGCCTCGATCCGGATCCACGGGCCTAATAGGGATCCAGCGGCAACCAGTACACGGGACGTCCGGTCTCGGCATCCAGCAGTGCGGTCCAGAAGCCACGCCGATGCTTGACCGGTACCCAGACCAGCTTCTCGATTGGCACTCGAAGCTGCGTCTGCGCCTGCGCGAGCAGCGGCTTCGCTGCGGAATGGCGCCGCTCCAACTCGCTCACCGGCAACGCTCGCGCCTTGATCTCCGGCAGATTCTGCTCGTACGAAACGTAGTAGGCGGGCAACATCGAATAGTCCTTGCCCTCCATCGCGGAGAACAGCACCTTGGCGCGCTCGTCCTTATCCTGGGGCGCCTGGGTTCCGACCAGCTGCGGTCGCCATCTGGGCCGCTCGCGATAGCCGGCCGCGCCCTGCGCGAGATCCGCATCGTCGATCTCGTCCGCCGAGATGACATCGAGCCTGTCCTTGACGAATGCGATGAACACGGGCCGCGTGTTGGCTACCGCGTGCAGGCCGTAGAGGAAGGCACCCAGTTGCACGATGCCGACGACCGTGTAGTCGAATAGCAGTGCCCGCCGCGATTTCCTGCTGTTGTAGATGATGAAGGACGTCAGCGGCCCAAGACCGAGATCGCACATCAGCAGGATCCCGAACAGCTTGGTCCCGCCGAGCATCGTCGCGAACGGGGCAGGGAACCAGATCAGGAAAACGAGCGCCGCTGCGCACGCAGACAGCGCCAGCGTGATCAGAAAATGCAGGGCAAACGCCCGTACCTTCTCGCGCCAGGCGATCACGAGAGTGGACTCCTCTTCAGGGTGACGCCCTAACTATAAAAAATCCGGCCGGGGTCGGTTCAGTGAAGCAGTTCGCAGTTTAATTTTCGTTCAGGAGTCGGCGAGACTCTGTGCCAGCAGCGCGTAGTTTCGATGCAAGGTCTGCACGAAGCGCTCCAGGTCGGCGAGCGTGCCGGTGTTCTCGATCACGTCGTGCGCGGCATTCAAGCGCTGCTCGCGGCTCGCCTGGGCCGCGAGGATCCCTTCGGCCTGCTCGCGGCTCGTGCCGTCGCGGTCCATGAGGCGTGCGAGCTGCACTTCCGGCGGACAATCCACGACTAGTACGCGGTCGTAGACGTCGGCTCTGCCGGTTTCCACCAACAGCGGAATGACGTGGATCTGATAGTCGCCGCCGGCCTCGGCGGCGCGCAGCGCCAGCTCTTCGCGGATCGCCGGATGCGTGATCGCCTCCAGCTTGCGCCGCTGCGCCGGATCGGCGAACACACGCTCGCGCATGCGCGCCCGATCGAGGCCGCCCTGCGCGTCGAGGATTCCCGGGCCGAATTCCTGCACGAGCCGGGCGAGCGCCGGCGTGCCCGGCGCCACGACGTCGCGTGCAATCTGGTCGGTGTCGAGCACCGGCACGCCGAGCTTCGCGAACAACTCCGCGACCGCGGTCTTGCCGCTGGCGATGCCGCCGGTGAGTGCGATCAGCAGAGGAGTGGCCGTCATCGGGCCGATCATACGCCTGCGATGTCCAGGTACGCGGCGACGAGCTCGTCGCCCCACATCAGAGCGATCCAGCCCGCAGCCGCCAGGTAGGGACCGAAGGGAATCGGAATGTTCCGGTCGCGACCGCGCAGCGCGATCATGAGCAGCCCGATCACGGCGCCCGTGAATGCCGACAGCAGGATGATCGGCAGCAGCATCTGCCAGCCGAGCCATGCGCCCAGCGCTGCGAACAACTTGAAATCGCCATAACCCATGCCTTCCTTACCCGTGAGCAGGCGAAATCCATGGTAAACGCTCCACAGGCTCAGGTAACCCGCGGCCGCGCCGATGATGCTCGAACGAGGATCGACCGGCAGCCCGATGGACGGGATCGTCGTCGCCAGGCTGAGCAGCAGGCCGAGCCAGACGAGCGGCAGCGTCATGTTGTCGGGCAAGAGCTGGTGATCGATGTCGATGCCCGTCAGCGCAATCAGCACCCACGTGAGCAACAGTGCCGCCGCCGTGTACCACACGAAGCCGAACTTCCACGCCACCAGCGCGGAGAGAATCGCCGTGGCGAGCTCGACGAGGGGATAGCGCGCGGAGATGTGCACGCCGCAGCTCGCGCACTTCCCTCGGAGCCAGAGGTAGCTGACGACCGGGATGTTCTGCGCGGCCGTGATCATCGTGCCGCACTTCGGACAGGCCGAGCGCGGCACGACCAGGTTGTATTTGGAATGCGGCGGCCGTGGCTGCGGCTGCGCACCGAGCTCCAGGTCGAGCTGCGAGTCGGGCAGCGGCCCGCCATCGCCCTGCTTCTCGCGCAGGATGTCTTCCGCCTGTGCGTGCCATTCGCGCTCCAGCATGATCGGAACGCGATGGATGACCACGTTGAGAAAGCTGCCGATCAGCAGGCTGACGACGAACACCACCGCGATCCACACGGCCGGCAGTGCGGTGAACAGGTCGGCGAGCGAGGCGAGCAGGGCGTTCATAGGAAAACGCCGCGCGGAGCGCGGCGTTTGTCGTCAGCGGCGGGCTGCGCGCATCAAACCACTGCGCCCAGCTTGAAGATCGGCAGGTACATGGCGATGACCATGCCGCCGACCAGCACGCCGAGCACGGCCATGATCAACGGCTCCAGCAGGCTGCTCATCGCGTCGACTGCCGCGTCCACGTCGGCTTCGTAGAAGTCCGCGACCTTCGCCGCCATGGAATCCAGTGAGCCCGACTCTTCGCCGACCGCGATCATCTGCACCACCATGTTCGGAAACAGGCCGGTGGACTCCATGCAGCGCTGCAGGCGCTGTCCGGTCGCAACTTCGTCGCGAATCTTGAGCACGGCTTCTTCGTAGACGATGTTGCCGGTCGCGCCGGCTACGGAGGTCAATGCTTCCACCAGCGGTACGCCGGCGGCGAACATGGTGGACAGCGTGCGCGCATAGCGCGCAATGGCCGCCTTCACCAATATGGGGCCGACCACCGGCATCTTGAGGCTGATACGGTCCAGTGCGCGGCGCATCGGTCGTGAGCGCTTCTTGAAGTAGAAGAACGCGTAGGTGCCCACGCCGATCAAGATCAGCATCCACCAGCCCTGGGTCTGCACGAACTTCGACAGGTTGACCACCATCTGCGTGAATGCCGGCAGATCCGCGCCGAAGCCTTTGAACAGCGACTCGAACTGCGGAATCACGAAAACCAGCAGCACGGTCGACACGATGATGGCGACGCCCACGACTGCAGCCGGGTAGAACAGCGCCTTCTTGATCTTCTTCTTCAGGGCTTCGGTCTTTTCCTTGTACGTCGCCACCTTGTCGAGCAACGTCTCCAGCGCACCGGCGTGTTCGCCGGCCTCGACCAGGTTGACGAACAGATCGTCGAAGTACAGCGGGTGCTTGGACAGTGCCTCGTGCAGTGAAGTACCTGCCTCGACGTCGGCCTTGATCGAGAGGACCAGCTTCTGCATCGAGGGCTTGTCGTGGCCGTTACCGATGATGTCGAAGCATTGCACCATCGGAATGCCCGCCTGCAACATCGTCGACAGCTGGCGGGCGAACAGCGCGATGTCTTCCGACGTGATCTTCTTGCCCGCCTTGAAGAGCTGCATCTCCTTGCGAACTCGCTTGGCGAGCACGCCCTGCCGGCGCAAGTCTGCTTTCACCGCCGCTTCGGACGCGGCCAGCATCTTGCCCTTGATGCGCTTGCCCTTCTTGTCGGTGCCTTCCCAGACGAAGGGGAATTGCTGAGCGGGAGCTAACTGAGCCATGGTTCGAATCCTGAGTTGTCGTTGAGCGCGATCAGCTTGCTATTCAACCGTGCACTGATTCACTTCATCGAGACTGGTGATACCCGCTCTGGCCTTCTCCAGGCCCGAGCGCCGCAGATCCCAGATACCTTCGGCGGCGGTCTGCGCCGCGATATCGACGGCATTGCCTTCCTGCAGAATGATGCGCTGGATTTCCTCGCTCACCGGCATCACCTGATAGATGCCGGTCCGGCCCTTGTAGCCATCGGTGCAGCTCCCGCAGCCAACCGGCTTGAATATCTTGATGCCCCGGTTGATCTCATCCTCCGTGTAGCCTTCCTTCAGCAAGGCTTCGGGAGGCATGTCGATCGGTGCCTTGCAGTTGTTGCAGAGCTTGCGGGCCAGGCGCTGCGCGATGATCAGCGACACCGAAGTGGCGATCGCGTAGGGCTTGACGCCCATGTCGATGAGGCGGGTCAGCGTCTTCGGCGCATCGTTGGTGTGCAGCGTCGACAGCACCAGGTGGCCCGTTTGCGCCGCTTTGATCGCGATCTCCGCCGTCTCGAGGTCGCGGATTTCGCCGACCATGATGACGTCCGGGTCCTGGCGCAGGAACGCACGCAGCGCCGAGGCGAAGGTCAGGCCGACCTTCGGATTCACGTTCACCTGATTGACGCCGGGCAGGTTGATTTCCGCGGGGTCCTCCGCGGTTGAAATGTTCGTGTCTTCCTTGTTGAGAATATTCAGCCCCGTGTACAACGACACGGTCTTGCCGCTGCCCGTCGGACCGGTCACCAGGATCATGCCGTGCGGCTGCGCCAGCGCCTGCATGTACAGGTCTCTCTGCGCCTGCTCGTAGCCGAGCGCATCGATGCCGAGCATCGCGCTGGACGGATCGAGAATACGGGCCACGATCTTTTCGCCGAACAGCGTCGGGCAGGTGCTGACGCGGAAGTCGATCGCGCGGTTCTTGGAGATGCGCATCTTGATGCGCCCGTCCTGCGGCACGCGGCGCTCAGCGATGTCGAGCCGCGACATGACCTTGATGCGCGCGGCCAGTTTCACTGCGAGCTGCACCGGCGGATTCGCAATCTCCTTGAGATAGCCGTCGAGACGCAGCCGGATGCGATAGGACTTCTCGTATGGCTCGAAATGGATGTCCGACGCGCCTTTCTTGATGGCGTCCAGCAGCACCTTGTTGACGAAGCGGACGATCGGCGCGTCCTCGACGTCGTCGCGGCCGACCGCATCCTTCTCCAGGTCGTCTTCGCCGCCGGTGACTTCGAGATTCTCGAGGTCGAGATCGTCATCGCCCAGCGCCGGCATCTGAGTGTCGACCTGCTCGATCGCCTTGTTGGCGATCTTCTGCAGCTTGTCCTCTTCGACGACGACGGCTTCGATCGACAAGCCGGTCTGGAACTTGATCTCGTCGAGGGCGTGCAGGTTGGTCGGGTCGGAGACCGCCACGAACAGCCGCTTGCCGCGCCGGACGAGCGGCAGCACGCGATGCTTCGCCAGCAGTTTGTCGGAGACGAGCTTGATGACTTCGAGGTCGGGCTGGATCGCTTCGAGGTCGAGCAGCGGGACGCCGAACTCCTGGGAGGCGGCGATGGCGATCTCACGCGCCTGGGCGATGCCGTTGGTGACCAGGTGCGACACCAGGTTCGCGTTCGCTTCCTTCGCCGCCGTGAGCGCCTGGGTCATCGTCTTTTCATCGACGAGCCCATCCTGGATCAGGCGTTGCGGGAGTCCCTGCAACACCATCCTCTGAGCACCGAGGGCGGAAACGACGTTATCGGCCATTGGGTCTTGTGCGCTGCTGTCGGAAGCTGGCCCGCCCCGTGGCGGGCATTGTCAAATGGGCTCCGATGGTCTCACATTCCGAGACCGGGCCTGCGTGACATATCTCACACGCACGGCCCCAATGCGCCTTCTAACCGATGAGGCGGTATCTGAAAAGACCTCAAGGCCTTACAGCAGGCTCAGCGACACTCTGAAGGCGCGTAGCGGGCGGGGAGAGTTCCCGCAGTGACCGGCAGCCCGCGCCCGGAAGCAGTGCCAGTGGTGACCGAGCCGCAGGCCCAATCGACGGGGCCCGCCACGTCTGCGGCGAGGTTGGCGCCATTGACCGAAGGCGTAAACGTCAGCGTATCGCCATCCAGCACGGTCGGCAGACCATTCCCGGCATTGGCCCGGTACGTGATCGTGATCATGCCGGTGTTGTCGATCTGAATGTTCTGCACGTACTTGCTGGACGTGCGGCTGATATTCCACGCAGCTACTACGGTGTTCAGGCCGGCCATGCTGTCGGTCTGAAATCCTTCGCTGATGACTGCCTTGGCTTCCGAGGCGCCGACGATCCCTTCCGATATTTTGGTGCGGATCGTGTAGTCCTGGTAGGCGGGTACGGCAATGGCAGCCAGGATGCCGATGATCGCGACTACGATCATCAACTCGATCAAGGTGAAGCCGCTGTTCCGGTGCATAGGGGCAGATTCCTCTCAGACAGCCGGAACAAAGCAAACTGCGTGCCGGCGGCTGCAAGTAGCGTTTATCGATCGTTGTTCTTCGCCAGAGCCGCGCCATCCATGGGTATCGTGGTTGTCGTGCACGATTATGTCCTACAACGTGACGGGCTGCTGCGTTCTGCGTCACGGCTGGTATGACCTTGCGTGTCAGTCCGTGTCAGCCCGAGTCACTGCGCGTCAGTTCGTGCCTTGCTGCCGCCAGAAAAGCTCAGGGGCGCCGAAGCGCCCCTGAGTATCTCAACATCACTACGAGTGAGGCTGCGATTAGCGGCACTCAGACGGAGCGTACTTGGCAGGCAGCGTGCCCGCGGTGACCGGCAGGCTGCGGCCAGTGGCCGTCGCCGTCGTCGCGGAGCCGCAGCCCCAGTCGATTGCGCCGACCGAGGTCGCAGCCAGCGCCGCGCCATTGACCGACGGGGTGAAGGTCAGCGTGTTGCCGTTCAGGCCAGTCGGCAGACCGTTGCCCGCGTTCGCCGCGATGCGCACCGTGATGATTCCGCCGGCCGCGACCGAGACGTTCTGCACGTACTTCGAGTTCGTGGTGGCCGAGTTCCAAGAAGCAACGGCAGCGTTGACGCCCGCGAGGCTGTCGGTCTGGAACGCTTCGCTGATCGTCGCCTTGGCCGACGACGCGCTGATGATGCCTTCCGAAACCTTCGAACGGATCGTGTAGTCCTGGTACGCCGGCAGCGCGATGGCCGCCAGAATGCCGATGATCGCGACCACGATCATCAATTCGATCAGGGTGAAACCCTTCTGAGCCTGTTTCAACATTTCAAGTCTCCTGGAGTGGATGCAAAAGCTTGCGACGTGGTCGTCGGCGAGATGGATATGAGCAAGTGACATGCCAACGATTCGCGTGCTGTCTAAGTTACTGTTTGAGCGTCAGGTTTTCTGCAAAGCAGTCGATGAATCCCGCAGAAGCTCCGCCGCGGAATGGACATGAACTGCCGCAAACTGACAATCAGTGTCACTTGTCGACGTCGTTCGACGACGCATCAGATGCCGACGCTGCCGTGCGCTCGATCTTGTACAGCTTGGCATAGTGAAGCGGCTGGCCACTGCTGTCCTTCTCCTCGAACTGCACATCGCCCAGCAGTTTGTATTGCGCGGGCACCTGGTCCGGTGGACCCATCAACAAGTCCTGCGCGAGCTGGGGTGACGCACTGGAGAAGAATGCGAACGAGGCGCGATTGTCCGGCTGCAACTTGACGTCTGCGAGCCGCATCAGCACGTACTTCACATACGGAGCCTGAGCCGGCAACTCGCTCGCGGGCAAGGAATAGAGCCGCTCCGCTTCGTCGGCCTTACGGAAATGCTGCTCGGTCAGCAGAAACGGATCGGCGATCACCGAGCATTGTGTGTAGTAGCGGATGTAGTGTCCTGCATTGACGTCGGTGAGCACGACTCCTGGATCCTGCGCGCAGGCATCACGCAGCGCGGGAACGATGCGATGGAACGTTGCGAACCACTTGTCGCCGCCACGGGGCACCGGCGCGATCAGGACGTGCCGGATCTGCAGACCGTAGGCGAGCAGCAAGGCGAGCGTCGCAATCAGGAAGGTGCGCTTCGACGAAGCAGCACGCACCGAGACGTAGTCCTGCAGCAGCACCAACCATGGCAAATACAGCGCGAAATCGCCGAAGTAATGCAAGCGCAACTGCATCGCCAGCAGCGCCAGTCCCATGACCGAAGCGATCCAGAAGAGCAGCCGGGGCGAACGCCGTTCGCGCCAGCATTGGACTGCACAAACCACGAACGTCGCCGGTGCTATCCAGACCAGCATCGAATAGAACGAAGTGACCCGGGTAGCATCGCCCGCTGCGATCAGATCGAGCGGCGAGCGCACTTCGTCGATGGTGTTGAGCATCCCCAACGTTCCCCGCAGGAACGATTGCGCCATGCGCATCTCTGCGAGCAGCGGCATGACCAATACGGCCGCCAGGATTGCCAGACTCGCTATGCCGCGCCAGGTCGGTTTCACTCGCGTCAGCAACAACGCGAACAGACCCGTGCAGGAGACGACGTAAAGATGAAACCACGACAGCGTATAGAACTCGAACAATCCCATCCGGAACGGCAGTGACGGCAGCAACACTGCGAGCGCCGCGATCAACAGCGTCACGGCGAAAGCGATCGTCGGTTTCTGCGGCGGGCTCTCTCCCTGCAGCCAATGCACGAACAGGGCCGCGAGAAACGGCACCTGCAGGATGAACAACCCGTTGTGGATCGCCAGCGAAAGGCCGAACACGCTGCCCAGTGCAACCGCCGAGGTCGTATTGGGAGAGCGGAACCACGCGAGCCCGGCCGATAGCGCCGCCAGCACGAAGATCATCTCCGCGAAGTGGTGATCGACCTCGCCGAAGCCGTACAGCATCTGCGTCGTCGGGGCGAGCGCCATGCACAGAGCGGCCAGCGTCGTGGGCCAGCTCGACAACGCTAAGCGGCGCGCGACGAGAATCAGCAACGCCATCGACGCGAGCACGGCCACGACCGGAATCCACAGCAGAGCCTTGAGAGGATCCGCACTCAAGCCGGTCGCCAAAGCCAGCCGCACGAGCATGGCCATCAAGTAGTCGTAGCCCCATGGCCACGTCAGCAGACTTCCTTCGGGCACGTGGATCTTGGGATCGAACTCATAGAACGCTGCCGGATCCTGCACCGTGTCGAGGATGCGGCGCGCGTGATAGAAAGCGTCGTTGCCGATGGGGAAGTAGTCGGTGCCGATGTGCGCGGCCTGGATATTGAGGCAGCACGAGACGACGGCGATGCCGCCGGCGATGGCCCAGATGAGCAGCGTGCTCCAGTGGCGCTCGGCCGTCAGTTTCCAGGTCGCCTGCAGATGAGCAGTGGTCGTTTGCATGCAAAGTGTGATTGGCTCGCAGTGTGTCGCGTCTGAATGTCATATGTTAAGGCCATGAGCAACGCGACTGAGCGACTTGCACCGCAATTTTCAGCACAACTGTCAGCGACGCTGTCGCTGCGCAACGAACGGCTGTTCGCGGTTGCGCTGCTGCTCACCGTTGCGCCGCTGTGGTTTGGCCGCTATCTGCCGATGGTCGACATGCCCCAGCACACCGCGCAGATCGTCGCGCTGCATGAGATCTGGACCGGCAACCCCACGTTCACGCAAGCCTTCGAGATCAACTGGTTCACTCCTTATCTCTTAGGGTATTTGCTCCTCTACGTGCTGGCGCTCGTGATGCCGGCGACCATCGCGACGCAGCTCGTAGTATCGCTCGCGGTCGTCAGCGTGCCGCTGCTGACAGGCAGGTTGCTGCGGACCGCGGGCGCCGACGAGCGCTGGAAGTGGCTCGCCATTCCCTGTGCCTTCGGCTTCGCGTTCTACTGGGGCTTCCTGTCCTTCATCGTCGCGATGCCGGTCGGGTTGCTGTTCCTGATTCAATCGATTCGCTTCGCGCACTCGCCCAGCGTGAGCGGCGGTGCGGCGATCGCCCTGTTCGGTGTCCTGCTCTTCTTCTGCCACATCATCGTGCTCGGCTACATGTCGATGGTGGCGCTGGGCTACGTCATCGGCAGCAGCTATCGCGACTTCAAAGGACTGGTGCTGCGCATGCTGCCGTTCGCTGCGCCGCTGCCGCTCATCGCAGTGTGGCTGTTGATCACCTACACCACCGAGTCGGTCGCGCAGACTTCGCCGACGATCTACGGCAGCTTCATCGAGCGATTGCTGTGGCTGCTGATCCAGCCGTCCGGGCGCGAGACGCTGTTCCTGCCGATCAATGTTGCGGTCACCGGTGCGGTCGCGGTGCTGCCGTTTCTGGCTGGCGCTACCTTCAGCCGTCGCCCGGAGCGCTGGCTGCCCTTCGTCCTCGGCCTGCTGGCGTTCTTCTGCGCTCCGGCGCTGGTCATGAACACCGCTTACTTCTACCACCGCATGGTGATCTTCATCGTGCCGCTCTGGCTGATGACGCTCGATGCGCCGTCCGGTCCGGGTCGACGACTCGACTGGGTCGCAATGCTCGTGGTCGCCGGCTGGGTTTTGTTGAATGCCGGGCGCTTCGCCTCGTTCGCGCGCGAGACCGAGTCGTTCAAGCCCATCCTGGCGGCAATGGAGCCGGGCCGCAGGGTCGCCTCGATGGTGGTGGAGAACATGAGCCCGCTGTTCGGCACGCCGGTCTACCTGCATTTCCCGGTTTGGTATCAGGTCGAGAAGCGCGGCATCGTCGACTTCAACTTTGCCGACTTCTACTCGCAGCCGGCGCGCTACGGCAAGAACGCCGGCCCACGGATCGTCGACGAGCTGGGATGGAATCCAACCTGGTTCCAGTGGGCTGCGCACGGCGGGGCCCGCTACGACTACTTCATCGTGAAGTGCCGCTTCGATGTCTCCAACGAGATCTTCAAGGAAAAGCGCGGCTCGGTGCAGCTGGTCGCGCGCTCCGAGTGGTGGTGGCTCTATCGCAACCTCGAGGGTCCGAGTGCAGCCCAGACTCAGCCCAAGCCTTGAGCATCAGGCCGCCAGCAGAAACGAGCTCACTTCACTCACGACGGTCGCGATCTCTTCGTCCGTCATGCCCGCATAAAACGGCAGGCGCAGCAGCCGATCGCTCGCAGTCTCCGTGACCGGCAGCATTCCCGCGCGGTAACCGCAGCGCTCGCCGACCGGCGAAGTGTGCAGCGGTACGTAGTGGAACGTCGCGAGTATGCCGGCGCGCTTGAGGTGATCGAGCAGCGCGGTGCGGGTGTCCAGATCGCGGACCAGGACGTGAAACAGATGATGGTTGGTGCCGCACTCCGCCGGAACGACGGGCAGCGTGAGCAGGCCACGAGCTGCGAGCGGCTGCAGCCGGGTGGAATAGGACTGGTAGATGTGCTGGCGCCGGCGCGAAATTTCCGCGCTGTGCTGGAGCTGGGCGTAGAGGAAAGCAGCGAGAATCTCCGACGGCAGATAAGAGGAGCCGACGTCGACCCAGGTGTACTTGTCGACCTGTCCGCGAAAGAACTGGCTGCGGTTCGTACCTTTCTCGCGCACGATCTCCGCGCGCTCGAAATCGCGCCGGCTCGCCGCCAGGAATGCGCCGCCTTCGCCGCACACGATGTTCTTCGTCTCGTGAAAGCTGTAGGCGCCGAAGTCGCCGAGCGTGCCGAGGAACTCATCCTTGTAGGTAGCGCCGACCGCCTGCGCTGCGTCTTCGACGACGCGTAGGCCGCGGCGCGCTGCCAGCTCGTTGATGGCATCCATCTCGCAGGCGACGCCTGCGTAGTGCACCGGAACGATGACGCGCGTGCGCGGGGTGATCGCCTGCTCGATCAGCTTCTCGTCGATGTTCAGCGTGTCCTGCCGGATGTCCACGAACACCGGCTTCGCGCCGCGCAGCACGAAGGCGTTGGCCGTCGACACGAACGTGAACGACGGCAGAATGACTTCGTCGCCAGGCTCGAGGTCGCAGAGCAGCGCGGCCATTTCCAGTGCCGAGGTGCACGAGGTCGTGAGCAGCACGTGCGGCGCGCGAAAACTCTCCTGCAGCAACTGGTGGCATAGCTGCGTGAAGCGGCCGTCGCCCGAGAGCTTGGCCGCCGCAAGGCATTGCGCGATGTAACCGAGCTCGGTGCCGACGACGTAAGGCTTGTTGAAGGGGATTCGATAGGTCATGGCAATCTCAGGCCGCTGGCCGGAAGCACCAGTAGCGCTGCAATAGAAAGACGAGCCCGGCGCACGCAAAGATCAGCACGAGCATCACCCAGCGGTGCGGCAGGCCGGCATAGTCGACCATCACGGCCAGGCCGATCACGCTGAACAGGTAGCCGATTGCATAGCTGGCAATGTAACGGAACATTGCGCCCGGAATCGCGCCGGTATGCTCGAAGGTCCAGCTGCGGTTCAGCAGGAACGTGCCGAGTACGCCCGCGCAGTAGACGCTCGTCATTGCAACCTTGTGGCCGATCCCTGCGGAGGTCAGTAGCAAGTACGCAGCGTACAAGAGCGCATTCGAGGCGAGGCCGACGATGCCGTAACGCACCAGTTGCTGCCGCGTTTCGCGTTCGAAGTAGGACATCGCTGCACTCAGCGCAGGACGCCAGCGCCGGGCGGTCGCCACTGCAGCGTGATCGCAGGCTCGGGAAAGCGGAAACCGAGCGCGACGTACAGATTGAGAACTGCTGTGTTGTGCGACGAGATGCTGGTGCTGACGACGTCGATGCCGTCGCTGCGCAATTTACCGAGGACCGCCCGCCACACCCGCTTGCCGAGTCCGCGCCCGGCGAGCCCCGGGGCGAGTCCGATCAGCGACCAGAAGCAGTGATCCGCAGCCGGATACTCGACGACGAAGAACCCGACGATCGCGCCATCGAGTACGCACTTCAATACCGTCTGGCGCGGATGCGCGAACGCATTCACCATCCACGTCCGATAGCGACGATCGCCCAGAGCAGGATCGATGCGCGGATCCTGGTGCAGCCGGCCATAGCGAAATACCTGCGCGGCCATACCGGCGAGCACTTCCTTGTCCTGCTCGGCCGCCTGCACGACTGCTACGTCCTGCTCGTCGAGCTGCAGCTTCTGCAAACCTTCGAGCCGCGGTGTGTAGTTCAGCTCGACGAAGCGGAAGCCGCGCTCTTCGAGAAACATCGATTCCACGAGCCGGCTGCCCGCCACGCGACAGCTGCACAGTTCGATGCGCTCGGCTGCACACCAGCGCGCGAAGCTCTCGTAGTCGCGCGCCGCCTGCGCTGCATCGAGCACCTGCAGCTCGGCGATTTGCGCAACAGGCACGCCGAGAATCTGCGTGTCCCACGGCACCAGGTGGTAGTCCAACACCAGCGCGCGCGTTCGCAGCGACTCGGTGCGGAATTCGAACGTCGGCGCGCCGCTCATTCGCGGGCCACCTCGAGCACGACGTACGCTGGCCGCTCCATGGTCCGGCCGTACATGCGTGCGAGGTACTCGCCGAAGATACCGAGCGTGAACATTTGCGCGCCGGAGAAGATGGCGATGACCGACGCGAGGAACGCAAAACCAGGCACGCTCGCGCCGTAGATGAAATAGCGGCCGACGACCCAGGCGAGCACGCCGAAGCCGAACAGCGTGAAGACGAAGCCGATCAGGCTGGCAAGCCGCAGCGGCCGCGTGCTGAACCCTGTCATCAGGTTGAACGCATGCGTGATCAGCTTGCGGATCGTGTAGTTCGACTTGCCGGAAAGGCGCGCTGCATGTTTGACCTGTACCGCAGTGAACTTCGTGGTTGCCCACGTGAGCAGCACGTCGATCGAGACCTGTGGGCTGCGATAGTCCCGGAACGCGTCGCGCAGGCGAGTGGGGAAGGCGCGGAACGCGCTGACTTGCGCAGCGGTTCTGGCCCCCATGGCGCTCTGCAGAGCCAGCTTCGTGAGTCGCGAAGCGAGGTTGCGCCACAGGTCGTGCTGATTGTCGTCCGAGGTGCCGTAGACCACGTCATGGCCTTGCGTCAGGGCCGACAGCAGCAGCGGGATCTCGCTGACCGGATGCTGCAGGTCATCGTCCATCGTCAAGACGATGTCGTAGCTCGCTGCGCGGATGCCGCACAGCAGGGCGTTGTGCTGGCCATAGTTGCGGCTCAGGCGGATTCCGCGCACGCGCTCGTCCTGCGCCGCGAGGCGGCGAATGACTTCCCACGAGCCATCGGCGCTGCTGTCCTCGACCATGACGATCTCGAACCGCTCGACCAGCGCTGCCATCGCCGGGATCAACTGCCGGTACAGCTCCGGCAGGTTGCCCTCGGCGTTGTACACCGGAATGACTATCGAAACGCGCATGCGCGAGAGTTCGCTGCTCGCGCTCATGCGGGCGGCACCAGGTCGGCGAGATAGCGACCGTATTCGGAGCGGGCCAGCGCCGCGGCCCGCGCGCGCACCTGCGCCGGCGTCAGCCAGCCGCGCTCGAGCGCGATCTCTTCCAGACACGCGATCTTCAGGCCCTGGCGCCGCTGAATCGTCTGCACGAAGTGGCTGGCTTCGAGCAGGCTTTCGTGCGTGCCGGTGTCGAGCCAGGCAAAGCCGCGGCCGAGCAGCTGCACGTGCAGGCTGCGCCGCTCGAGATAGGCCCGGTTGACGTCCGTGATCTCCAGCTCGCCGCGCGCCGAGGGCTGCAGAGTGCGGGCGATCTCGATCGCCTGCTGGTCGTAGAAGTACAGTCCGGTGACTGCCCAGGCCGAGCGCGGCGTCTTTGGCTTTTCAGCGAGCGAAACCACCTGCAGCTGCTGGTCGAACTCGATGACGCCGAAACGTTCGGGATCGCTCACCTTGTATGCGAACACCGTGGCGCCTTGCGCCTCGCGCGCTGCCGCAGTCAGCTTCTCGACGAAGCCCTGTCCGAAGAAGAGATTGTCGCCAAGGATGAGACACACGCGCTCGCCACCGACGAAGTCGGCGCCGATCGTCAGCGCTTGAGCGATGCCGCGCGGCTCGGCCTGCTCGGCGTACTCGAGCTCGATACCGAACTGGCTGCCGTCGCCGAGCAGCTCGCGAAAGCGCGGCAGGTCGAGCGGCGTCGAGATGATGAGGATCTCGCGGATGCCGGCCAGCATCAGCACCGACAGCGGATAGTAGACCATCGGCTTGTCGTAGACCGGCAGGAGCTGCTTGGAGATGCACTGCGTGACCGGATGCAGACGCGTGCCCGAACCGCCGGCGAGAACGATGCCCTTCATGACGTCTTCCGCAGGCGTTGGGAATACTGTTGCTCGTAGAAGCGCAGATATTCGCCGCTGCGGATGCCGGTCACCCAGTCTGCGTGGGCGAGATACCAGTCGACGACCGCCGGCAGCGAAGTCATCAGCTCGAAGCGCGGCGACCAGCCGAGCTCGCGGCGGATCCTGCTGCTGTCGATTGCATAGCGCCGGTCGTGACCGGGACGATCCTCGACGTGCCGGATCAGCCGTCGCGCGGCGCGCGGCGCCTGGCCAAGGCGCTCGGAGACGAGATCGCAAATAGAGTTCACGACTTGCTCGTTCGTATGCTGTTGTCCGCCGCCGATGCAATAGGTGGCGCCGACCGTGCCGCGCTCGAGCACGGCGAGCAGGGCATCGCAATGATCCTGCACGTGCAACCAATCGCGCACTTGCAGGCCATCGCCGTAGAGCGGCAGCTCCTGTCCGCCGAGCGCATTCAGGATCATCAGCGGAATCAGCTTCTCCGGGAACTGCCACGGGCCGTAATTGTTGGAGCAGTTGGTGATGATCGCGGGAAAGCCGTAGGTGTGATGCCACGCGCGCACGAGATGATCGGACGCGGCTTTCGATGCTGCATAGGGGCTATTCGGAGCGTACGGCGTGCTTTCGCAGAACGGCGGCGCAGTCGGAGCAAGCGTGCCGAACACCTCGTCCGTGGAAATGTGCAGGAACAGGCGCTGTGCGCAGGAGCCGTGCCAGCGCTCGCGGGCTGCGGCGAGCAGGTTGAGCGTACCGACGACGTTCGTCTCGACGAAAGCGCGCGGGCCGAGAATCGAGCGATCGACATGGCTCTCGGCGGCGAAGTGCACCACGCGGTGGAAGTCGTGCTGTGCGAACAGCTCGGTCAGCGCAGCGGGGTCGCGGATGTCGCCCTGCACGAAACTGAGCCGGCGCGCGTCGATCAGGTCGGCGATGTTGGTCAGGTTGCCCGAGTACGTCAGCGCATCGAGTACCACGATCTGCGCCGGCGCCGCGGCCGCGAGCGCGCGCACGAAGTTGCTGCCTATGAAGCCCGCACCGCCTGTGATCAGCCACGTGCTCATCGCTGCACCTGCGCACGCCGCCGTGCGTACAGGAAACCGTTCGACGCGCTGAAATTGAAGGCCAGGCCGCCGATCGAACCGAACGCCAGCGGAATCACCGGCACTTCGCCGAGCTGCGGCCGGTAGAGCAGCACTGCGCCGAAGATCGCCAGATTGATCGCGGCCCCGCACGTCTGGATCAGGATATACCAGACGGCTTCGACCGAGCTGCGCGTGAGGCCGCGACCGGCAAACGTGTAGCGCCGATTCAACGCCCAGGTCGCGAGCACGGCCACGAGGAACGACGGCACGCGCGCATACAAGGGCTGCCAGCCTGCCAGCTTCACGAACGACGTCAGCAATATCGCTTCGATGGCGAAGCCGACGCCGCCGACGATCAGGAATTTGCGTAGGGTGCGGATCACTGGCTGCGGCGCCGTTCGCGGAAGGTCGGGCCTTGCAGGCTCAGGTAGTGCAGCCGCTTCATCTCGCGCCGGCCGACCGTCACGGTGTCGAGAATCAGGCCAGCCACGAAGCTGACTGCAGCCATGATCATCAGACCGGTTGCCAGAACCGCCGTGGGCAGGCGCGGTACGAGCCCGGTTCGCAGGAATTCCGCGACCACCGGCGCGCCGAGCAGCAGCGCAACGACGACCAGCGCGGCGGCGACACTCGAAAAGAATTTCAGCGGCCGCTCTTCCTTTACCAGGAAGAAAATCGTGCGCAGGATCCGGAAGCCGTCGCGAAAAGTCCGCAGCTTGCTCTGCGAGCCGCTCGGACGATCGCGATACGGTGTCTGCACTTCTGCGACCGGCAAGCGCAGCTCGAGCGCGTGCACGGTCAGCTCCGTTTCCGTCTCGAAGCCGCTGGCGAGCGCCGGGAACGACTTCACGAAGCGGCGCGACATCACCCGATAGCCCGACAGCATGTCCTTGAGACGATCGCCGAAGATCATCGCGACCGTGCCGGTAAGCATGCGGTTGCCGAAAACGTGACCGGGCCGGAACGCTGCGGCCGCGACCGGCACGCGCGCGCCATTGATCATGTCGAGCGACTCGGCGAGCAGCCGGTCCACCATGGCGCGGGCGCTCGGAGCGTCGTAGGTGCCGTCGCCGTCGACCAGCACGTACACCTCTGCTTCCACGTCGGCGAACATGCGCCGCACGACGTTGCCCTTGCCCTGGAATGCCTCGGTGCGGACCGTCGCGCCCGCTGCTGCGGCGATCTCGCGCGTCCGGTCCTGCGAATTGTTGTCGTACACGTAGATCGCAGCCTCCGGCAATGCGGCTGCGAAGTCGCGCACCACGCGCTCGATGGCTTGCGCCTCGTTGTAGCAGGGGATCACTACCGCGATGCGCGGGGACTGGTTTTCTTGACTCATCCGACCCGGCGTTTTTCCGCAAACTGAGCCGGTCGTACGCTACATAATCCGGCTGAATGCAGCCAGTCCTGCGACGTGAGCAGCGTCACAGAGAGGGCAAATGTCCCCGGGATCGCAGGGGGATCACTCGATCCCGAGCTTCTTGATCCGATACCGCAGCGACCGGAACGTCATGCCGAGCAACTGCGCGGCCTTGGTCTTGTTGTAGCGCGTCTGCTCCAGTGCACGCACGATGGCATCGCGCTCGATGTCTTCGAGCGCATCGCCGAGCTTTTCGCCCGGGGCGACCGTGTTCGGAATCGGCACTTCGGTGGCCGCGACCTTCGGCCGCAACTGCAGGTCACCGGCATCGATGACACCGCCGGAGCACAGTGTCGCCGCGCGCTCCAGCACATTCTCCAGCTCGCGGACGTTGCCCGGGAAATGGTAGTCGCGCAGCGCGCCGAGCGCCGCCTCCGTCACTCGCAGCGAGCGGCTGCCGATCTGCCGGCCTTGGCGTCCGGCGATCGACTCCACGAGCTCGTCGATGTCCTCGAGGCGCTCGCGCAGCGGCGGCACGCGGATCTCGATGACGTTCACCCGATAGAACAGGTCCTCGCGGAACTTGCCCTCGGCGACCAGCGAGGCGAGGTTCTTGTGCGTCGCCGAGAGGATGCGCACGTCGATCGGGAATTCCTTCGATTCGCCCACCGGCCGCACGCTCTTTTCCTGGATGACGCGCAGCAGTTTGACCTGCATGTGCAGCGGCAGGTCCGCAATCTCGTCCAGGAACAACGTGCCGCCCTCGGCGGACTGGATCAGGCCCTCCTTATCGG
>DATENH010000209.1:0-47193 GCA_035275145.1 Steroidobacteraceae bacterium
CAGGTGGTCGAGCCGATCAAAAACACTTGCACGCTGACACCGCGCAATCCGTTGATGATCGATTCGCTGGCCGAGCACGTATTCGGGCCGGTGATGACGTACACGCGCGGCAAATCGAGGTGCGGCAGCGCCGTACCCGGCGTTTTGCTGGAGCCGGGCAAGCCTTGCACGGTGGAGTGAAACGGCGTGCCGGGCGCAAGCGGCTCGCCGGAGACCGGGTCGCGCGTCAGATTCTTGTTGTTGAAGACCAGCCGCTCGAAGATCTGTCCCGTCGTGCGTCCCGGGCCCGCGATCATGAACGCCAGCTCGTTGGCGATGTCGAGGAACCCGCCGCCGTTGTAGCGGATGTCGAGGATCAGATCGTTGATGCCCTGTCCCTGCAGACGAGTCACCGCATCGAACAACTGGTTCTCCGCCGTGCCGACGTGATCGTTGAAGACGATGTAGCCGATCTTGTCGGCGCCCTGCGTGAGCGTCGTGTCGAGGAGCACGGGCGCGTGCGTGATGTCAGCGCTCGTCAGCTGCACAGTCAGATTCGTACCGTTGTTGGGACGCTTGAAGACCCACGACGCCGTCAGACCCGTGGTCGCCGGGAAGACGAACCGGTTGAGCGTGTCGACGCCTGCCTGCGTGGCGTCGTTGACGAAGTCGACGCCGTTGACCGAGACGACTTCCATGCCGCGCGTCAGGCCCGCAGTGCTCGCCGACGTGCCGGGCTCGACGAATGCGACGACTGCGCGCCGCGGCGGCCGGCCGTTGCCGAGAATCATGATCTCCGCGCCATAGCCGATCGATTGCCCACCCTGTGACAGCGCGATCCAGTCCGCGGTGTCGAACGTGAAGTGGAAGCGATCCTTGGGCTGATTGGACGGCGTGACCTGGCGCGTCGTCAGCAGGCTGAAATATTGGGCCACGTCGCCGATGGCGTTCGGATTGGTATCCGGCACTTCGTCGTACCAGAGGTACAGCTCATTGGTCCAAGAGCGCAGGAACATCATCTCGGTGAACGCCGAACCCCGGCGATCGTTGGTGCCGGGGCGAGGAGTGACGCATTGCGCGGCGAAGTCTGCTCGCGGCGCAAAGACGCCGACGGTGAAGGTGCCGCCTTGGTTCGGATTTTGGCCGAGGGTGCCCGTGCCGCCGCCACCACCACCACCGCCACATGCAGCCAGCACACACAGCGCGGCGCCTGCGAGGCCGCTTCGTAGCGCGATACCCATCATCAACTCCTGTCCGTATTCCGTCCGACAGTTGTACTACGCACCCACCGTCCGACGCTACGTCGGCGCCCTCAGCACGGATTCAGGCTGCATTCAGTCGAAGCCCGGCGGCGGCTGGAAGCCGCCGAATTCCCGGGTCACGAGGCGCGCGAACTCGATGGTCTGCAGATCGGCATAGCTGTCGCCAATTGCCTGCAGTCCGATCGGCAGCTTTTGCGTGCCCGGCCCCGTCGGGAACACGGTCGCGGGCAGGAAGCTGCAGGTCGCGAGCCCGGCCCAGAACAACTGCTGAAAATACGGCAGCTCGACATCGTCGACGCGCAGCGTGCGTCCGCGATACGGACCGTGCAGATGCTCGAAGGCGACGCGCGCCGCGATCGGACACAGCACGATATCCCACTCGCGAAAGAACTCGCGCCACGCGAGTCGCATGCGCGTGCGTTCCTCGTCGAGCTGCAGCCAGTCACGATGCAAAAGGTCGCTTGCCGGATTCGTCGCTGCACTCAGCAGCCGGCGGTACACCGCTGCCGCATGCTCGCTCGAAAACGCAGGCCGCGCGGTGTCGGATACTTTCGCTCCGCATGCAGCGAGCCGGTCGCCGAGCGACTGGCAGCGGTCGGCGATTTCCCGCTGCACCGGCGACAGCGGATCGGTCGGCCACAACGCGACTCGATACTCGCGCAACGTGCGTCGCGACTCCGGCAGATCGACGCGCACGGCGTGATCGAGTTTTCCGGGTCCGACCAGCAAGCGCAGCGTCGCGTCGAGATCCTCGGCGCTGCGCGCGAGCGGTCCGGCCACCGCGAGATCGATTCCCGCCGCCGACCCCGGCATTGCGAGCCGCTCGCTCGCAACGATGTCGAAAGTGGATTTGTGTCCGAACACACCGCTGTAGTGCGCGGGGTTGCGGATCGAGCCGCCGATGTCGCTGCCGACTTCGAGCGACGTCAGTCCCGCGGCGAGCGCGGCTGCAGCTCCGCCCGACGAGCCGCCCGGCGTGCGTGCGCGATCCCAGGGATTGTTGGTGACGCCGTAGATCTCGTTGTACGACTGAAAATCGAGCAGGCGATACGGCACGTTGGTCTTGCCGAAAATCACTGCACCGGCTGCCTTCAGTCGCTCCACCACGGCATCGTCGCGCTCGGCGATGCCGCTCAGCGTGCGATCGCCCCAGGTCGTCGGCAGGCCCGCGACGTCGAACGATTCCTTGATCGTCATGGGCACGCCGTGCAGCTGTCCTATAGGCTGCCCTTGCGCCAACGCCTGGTCGGCGCGGCGCGCATCTGCGTACGCCCGTTCCCAGTCGAACACGACGATGGCATTGAGAGCGGGGTTCAGCCGCTCGACGCGCGCGCGAAAATATTCGAGGCACTCCACCGCGCTCAACTCGCCGCGGCGCAGTTGCGCTGCGATATGCAATGCGCTTTCGAAGCACAGGGACATCGTCGATCCTCCCCCCGACTCTCGTCGTCAGTGCAATATACTGCGGATCATGCAGACGGTGGCGGCACAAGCAGAAGGCGTGACCGAGGCGCGTGGGCGCTGGTTGCCTGCGTACGCGTGGCTCGCGGGCCTCGTCGCCTATCTGGTCGCGATCGTACTGACTAAAGATAGGGCTGCGATCTGGATCAACGACGTCGCGTGGACGCTGACTTCCGCCAGCGCGGCGTGGGCTTGCCTGAGCACCTCGCGCCGGGTCGAGCGGCCACGGCGGCGCGCCTGGCTGCTGTTCGGCCTGGGGTGCGTGAGCTGGCTGATCGGTCAGCTGCACTGGGACTACCGTCAGCTGATTCTCGGCGTCGAGGTTACGTTTCCCAGCATCAGCCAACTCTTCTTCAGCGCGTTCGCACCGTTCCTGATCGCAGGTGTGTTGCAGCTGCCGGAGTCGCGCGAGCGCGCGCAGTTCACGTTCAAGCATCTCGGCAACATCGGGCTCGTCACGTGCTGTCTGCTGATGACGATCGTGCTTGGCACGCTGGAGCCGGCACTGCAGAGCGGCTGGCCGATTTCCTCGTTGGCGATCGCCGTCCTGCACACGCTACTCGTGGCCGCCACTTTTCTGACGGCGTTGTACGCCTTGTGGACCTATCGGTGGAGCGCGAGCTGGATGCCGATGCTGCTGCTCGTGATCGCCAGCGCCGTCTATGCGATTGTGAATCTCGCCTATGCGCACTCGTTGTTGACGAAGAGTTATTTCGCGAATGATCTGCTGAACGTGAGCTGGGTCGTCATGTTCGGTTTGATCGCAGTCGCCGGGCACGAGCAGGCGTGGCTGAGTCAGCATGATCGCCGCGAGGCTCCGCAGGGAATTCTGGCGCACGAGCGTTGGCTCGAGGCGGTCATCCCGGCACTGCTGATCATCATCATGGTCGTGGTGGCCGTCGGCAGCACCACCACGCTCAGTACGCGCGTGATTCTCTCCGCTGCGGTTCTGTTCATTCTGTTCGCCATCATCCTCGGCGTGCGCGAAGCGTGGATCCAGAACGAATCGCAGCAGCTCACGCGCAAGCTGGTGACCACCAACGAGCAGCTCCAATCGGCAAACGTCGAGCTGCGACTGAGCGAAGCCCGCTATCGCGAGCTGGCGACGGCGCTCGAGCAGCGCGTGAGCGAGCGCACCAACGAGCTCAAGCGCGCATACGACGAGCTCGAAGGGTTCTCCTACGCGGTCGCGCACGATCTCAAGGCGCCGCTGCGCGCGATCAACGGCTTCGCGCACCTGTTCGAGGCGGAGATGGAAGGGCAGCTCAGTCCGCAGGCGCGCGAGCATCTCGCGCGGATCCGCAATGGCTCGCTGCGCATGGCGACGCTGATCGACGACCTGCTGGCGTATTCGCACATCGACCGGCGCGGACTGCAGTCGAGCGTCGTTTCGTTGCCGGAGCTGATCGACTCGGTGCTGTTGCAATACTCGGACGAGGTGCAGCGGCGCCATGTCGACCTGTCAGTGCAGATCGAGCAGCTGCGGTTGCGCGTCGATGCGGAAGGATTGTTGCTGGCGCTGCGCAATCTCTTCGAGAACGCTCTGAAGTACACGCGCGAGCGCCAGCATCCGCACGTGAAGGTGCAGGCGCGGCGCAACGATCTGGGAGTGCTGCTCAGCATCGCCGACAACGGCATCGGCTTCGAGATGGAATATCACGATCACATCTTCAAGATCTTCCAGCGCCTGCATCGTGACGATCAGTACCCGGGCACTGGCATCGGGCTGGCGCTGGTTCGCAAGGCCGTCGAGCGCATCGGCGGGCGGGTGTGGGCGGAGAGTCGGCCGGGCGAAGGCGCGACGTTCAATATTCAGTTGCCGAAGTCCGCGATGGTGTAGCGGCGCGCTCCGCGTTCCCCGTGCGCCACGCGAGCGCGACTCGCGACGAGACTTCGTAGCGATCCAGGACCCAGATCAGCGCCAGGCAGCCGGCCAACGCGAGGACCGCGCCCGTCGCGAAGGCGGTCGCGTAACCGAACGCGTCGGCGATTGCAGCTCCGCAGTAGTTCGCGATCATTCCGACGACGAGCACCACGCATGCGAGCAGCGTGTAGTCCGTCCCCGCATGTTCCGGATCTGAGGCGTCCATCATCAGAGCGAACAGCGCGACTGTGGCCATCGTGCCCAGAACGCCTTCGGCGATCGTTGCGACCCACAGGAGTCCGATCCCGCCGGCGCCGAGCGCCGCGACCACGTACAACACGAAGGATGCGACTTGCCCCACGCCGCTGATGAGCAATGCCCGGCGTCGTGTCGTGCTGAACGCGAGCCAGCCGCCGAGGAATGCGCCGAGGATGCTCATCGCGTTGCCGACCCAGCCTTTGAGGGTCGAAATGCCCGACAGGCCGAGACCGCGGTCGGTCAGGAACGGCACGAGCAGCGTCGTCAGCAATTGATCGCCGAAGCGATAGCAGAAGATCAGCCCGGCGAGCAGCAGAATTCCGCGCGTCAGCAAGCGGCGCAGCCAACCGAATGAAAGCTGTACGGCGCTCAGGTGGGAGTCGTCCGCAGCGCGCGGCGGCTCGCGCATCATGAGAACCGGAATGATCGTGGCCACGAGCAGTGCCGCCATGCATGCGAACGCGAGCGGCCAACCGGAGAGCTCGAAAATCTTGATCACGAGCCCGCCGCCGAACATCATCCCGACGCGATAGGCACCGACCTGGATGCCGTTGGCGAGCCCGAGCTCGCGCGCATCGAGCATGCGCACTGCGAGGCCGTCGGTTGCGATGTCCTGCGTAGCCGCGATCAGGTTGAAGACGAAAGCCGCCGCGAACAGCAGCACGTAGTTGCCATCGACGTGCAACTGAGTGATCGCGATCGCGACTGCGAGCGCCGACAGCTGCAGCGTGAGCAGCCAGCCGCGACGCGTGCCGCGGTGATCGATGAATGGCGCCCACAGGAATTTCAGCAGCCATGGCAGCGTCAGCAGCACGCTCACCACGCTGATGGTCTTCAGCGACTGCCCGCTTTGCCGGAGCATCGCGGGCAGCGCGATCGTGAAGAAGCCGAACGGCAATCCTTGCGCGAAGTACAGCGCGATCAGCAGCGAGATCTTCTGCGCGCGAGACATGAAAAGGCTGTAGACCGTAGGCTGTAGGCTGTAGCCAGAAGCTAATCCGTTATCTGCACCAGCAGCTTGCCGAAGTTGCTGCCCTTGAACAGCCCCATGAACGCCTGCGGCGCATTCTCCAGCCCGCGCGTGATGTCCTCGCGGTACTTGATGCGTCCGGCCTGCATCCACTGGCTCATGTCGTTGATGAAGGCGGCCTGGCGATTGAAATAGCTGGAGATGATGAAGCCCTGCACCTTGATCTGTTTCACCAGGAACAGGCCCAGCATCTGCGAGCTGCGATCCGGGCCCTGCGGCAGTCCGGTCGAGTTGTACTGCGCGATCAGGCCGCACAACGGCACGCGCGCATGCGTGTTGAGCAGCGGCACGACCGCATCCCACACTGGTCCGCCGACGTTCTCGAAGTACACGTCGATGCCTTTCGGGCACGCTTCCTTCAGCAGCACGGGCATGCTCGCGTCGCGATGGTCGATGCACGCGTCGAAGCCCAGCTCCTTCACGGCGTAGTCGCATTTCTCCTTGCCGCCGGCGACACCGACCGCGCGGAGCCCTTTGATCTTCGCGATCTGGCCGACGACCGAGCCGACCGCGCCGGTCGCAGCGGCGACGACCAAGGTCTCGCCGGGCTTCGGCTCGCCGATGTCGAGCGTACCGACGTAGGCGGTGAGACCGGGCATGCCGAGCACACCTAACGCGTAAGAGGGATGCGTCATGCGCGCATCGAGCTCGAAGATGCCCGCGCCATTCGACACCTGATATTCCTGCCAACCGCTGTACGAGGACACCAGGTCGCCTTCCTTGAATTGCGGGTTCTTGCTCGCGACCACACGCGACACGGTGCCGCCGACCATCACCTCACCGATCCCCGTGGCAGCGGCGTACGACGGTCCTTCGCTCATTCGCGCGCGCATATACGGATCGAGCGACAGAAAGACGGTCTGCATCAGGATCTCACCGTCTTTGAGCGCCGGGATCGGCACTTCTTCGATGCGGAAGTCGGTCGGCGTCGGTTCGCCCTGCGGGCGCTTGGCGAGCACGATGCGGCGGTTCTTCTTCGGTATGGCAGCGACCGTCTGCTGAGCGAGCAGTGCCGCGCCCACGGCCAGCGAGCCGGCCGCAATGAAATCTCTTCGAGTCTGCATGGCTTCCCCCAGCCTGTGCGTCAGGCTTTGGGCTGACAACCTACTGTGCCGTCCAGCCGCCGTCCAGGGTAATGCACTGCCCGGTGAGGTTGCGGGCCGTTGCGCTCAGCAGAAACTCGACGGTGCCTGCCAGCTCGTCCAGGCCGATGAACTGCCGCTTCGGCATCGGCTTGAGCATGATCTCTTCGATCACCTGCTCCCGCGTCAGCCCGTGGCGCGTCGCCAGTGCGTCGATCTGCGTGTCCACCAGAGGCGTCTTCACGTAGCTCGGGCACACGGTGTTGATGGTGATGTCGCAATCGCGCGTTTCCAGCGCGACGCTCTTGCTGAAGCCGACCAATCCGTGCTTCGCGGCGACATACGCAGTCTTGTAAGGCGACGCGACCAGCGAGTGAATTGAACCGATGTTGACGATGCGGCCGAAACCCTTGCGGCGCATCGACGGCAGCGCAGCGCGCGTCAACAACGCTGCGCCCGTCAACATCACTGCGATCAGCTGTTGCCAGCGCTCCGGCGGATATTCCTCCAGCGGCGCGACGTATTGCAGCCCGGCGTTGTTGATCAGCACGTCAGGCGGATCGTCCGCCACCTGAGCCAGTGCGCGATCGATCTGTGCAGCGTCGGCAACGTCGAAGGCGAGCTTGCGAATCGGCCCGTCGATGTCCGGATGCTGCAGATCGCACGCGATCACGCGGTGGCCTCGAGCGACGAAGTGCCGCGTCAGACCCAGCCCGATCCCGCTCGCGGCGCCGGTGATGAGAATACTGTGGAGCATGGAATCAAAAGATTGCCCTCCCCCGCGCGCGGCGGAGGAGGGCAGAGGGGGATCTAGTAACGATAGGTCGCGCTCACCGCGACGGTGCGCGGCGGGGCGTAGAAGCCGATCTGACTGACGTTGGTGTTGCCGAAGTCATAGCCGGCGACCCGGTATTCCTCGTCGAGAACGTTCTTGCCTTCGAGTGCGAAGCGCCACGCCTGGTTCGCGGTCGTGAAGGCGACGCCGACGTCGAGCACGTCGTAAGCATCCTGGTCCGTGATGCTGACGGTGGTGTTCGCAACCTTCGTCTTGCTTCGGTACTGGTATCCGACGTGCGCCGCGAGGTCGCCGCCGCCCAGCTCCCAGCGATAGGTGCCGCCGAGGAAGGTTGTCCACTCCGGCGAGTTGATCGGCTCGTTCAGCGAGCTCACGTCGCGAGTACAGCCGGCCGCCGGCGGCGTACAGCCGACCAGGAACTCTTCGAACTCCGCATCGAGATAGCCGACGTTCAGCGCCAGCGTCAGCGCCGGCACCGGCCGCCACAGCGTTTCGAGCTCGACGCCTTTGTTGAGCTGCTTGCCTGCATTGAGCACGGCGGTGACGTTGGTCGGGTTGCCGTTGACGATCTGGAACTGTTGCGTGGTGATCTGCACGTCCTCATACGGCGTGTAGAACACGGTGAGATTGAGCTGCAGCGTATCGTCGAACAGGATCGACTTCAGGCCGGCTTCGTAGTTGTCGGCGGTCTCGGAATCGTAGCCGTCGCGCGTCGCCGGGTTCGCAGTCGCGTTGCCGCGCATGTCGAAGCCGCCGCTCTTGAAGCCCTTGTTGTAGATCACGTACGCGAGCACCGCGTCGCTCAGCTTGTAGTCGAAGCCGAAGCGCGGCAGCACGTCGGAGAAGGTGCGGTCGTTCGTGTAATTGGTCTGCGGCGGACCCAGGGCCGTGAAGCCGGCCGGCACGTTGTTCTGGTCGAACAACGTCTGATTGGCCGGCAGGCGACCGAGGTACTGCTGCACGAACACCGTCGCTTCCTTCTTGTCCTGGTTCCAGCGGACGCCGGCGTTCAGGTTCAGCTTATCGGTCAGCTTCCAGGTTCCATCGGCGTAGACGGCGGTGCTCTGCGTGTTGACGCTGCCCTTGGTCAATCCCGTGAGATTGTTGGCACCGAGCGAGGCGTCGAATGCGCCGCGCGCCGTGCCGTCGAAGTAGTACACGCCGGTCACGGCTTTGAGCTTGTCGCCCGTGTACGTGAGCTGCGCTTCGCCGCTCGCCTGGTTGTCGCTGTACTGCGCCGGGACCTGGAACAGATTTGCGTTCAACTCTTCGAAGTCGATGAACTGGCGGCCATCGCCTTCGCGATAGGCAGCGACGAGCTTGAGATCGAGCGCATCGCCCAGGCCCTGCGTGTACGTCGCAGCAGCACCCTTGCTGATGAACCGGTCCTTGTCGACCGGCATGTCGGTGCGCTGGTCGTAGCGATCGTGCAGCGCCGGTTGCACGAGATTGTTCAGGCGCTGACCGCCGGCCGCGTTCGAGTTATCCTGGATCGTGTCGACCAGCACGCGCAACTTGGAGCTGTCGCCCCAGACGAACGTGGCATTGGCGCGGGCCGCGAGCACGTCCTTGTCCGAGACATCCTGGCCGACGTGGTTGAACGCGCGCGGCGCGCCGTCGTCGACCAGCTCGCCATAGCCGTCGCGCTGCAGATAAGCGACCGCTGCGCCGAGATAGACGTGATCGGCGACGACCGGCATCGAGCCGCCGACCTTGAGGTCGCGCTGGTTGTAGCTGCCGCCGGTTGCAGTGACATGGAACTCGGGATCCTCAGTCGCGATATCGCGAGTCACGTACTTGATGGCACCCGCGAGCGTGTTCTTGCCATACAGCGTGCCTTGCGGGCCGCGTAGCACTTCGATGCGCTCGACGTCGTACACATCGAGCAGGGCACCTTGCGGACGCGCGATGTACACGTCGTCCATGTAGATGCCGACGCCCGGCTCGAAGCCCCACAGCGGATCGTTCTGACCGACGCCGCGGATATAGGCGTTGATCGTGCTGGTGGTGGCGCGCCCGGCATTCACCTTGATGTTCGGCACGTACGCGGTCATGTCCTCGAGCGTGCGGACGTTCTGTTCCAGCAGCTGCTCGGCGGTGAGTGCCGTGATCGCAACCGGCACATCCTGCAGGCTCTCTTCGCGACGGCGGGCCGTGACGACGACCTGCTCGATGCCGCCGGCCTCGGCGCCCGTTTCGGCAGCCACGACCGGCCCGGACACTGGTAGGCTGCACGCCGCGACAGCGGCCAAGGCGAGGCGGATTGCGGCCTGGGAAGCGTGAGTGGACATGACGAGACCCCCTGGATCGTGGCCGGTCAGAAGGGCCGGCGCACTTATTCATCAGTTGATGATTAATCCGAGCTTGCCTTGGGCCGTGCCTGCTGTCAAATATTCATCAATCGATGAAATTGACTGCAGCGCACTAAGGACACCGACATGACTCGCCTGACGACTGCCAAGCCCAGGACTGTGAAGCGCCGCGCGCGCCGCGGCCGCCCGCTGAAGAGCGACGCCACGCCCGACATGCGCGAGCGCATCCTCGATGCCGCCGAGGACCATTTCTCGCGCCACGGCTTCTGGGGCGTGACGATCCGCGAAGTGGCGCAGGACGCGAAAGTCGATACCGCATTGCTGCACTACTACTTCCAGACCAAGCGCGGCCTGTTCGATGCAGTGTTCGCACGCCGTGCCGAGATCATCAATCGCGAGCGCATCGATTCGATCGATGCGTATGAAACCTCCGCAGGCGACTCGATCACTGCGGAAGGCGTGATCAATGCATTCCTGCAGCCGATCCTGGAGCGTGCGGCGCTCGGTGATCCACGCTGGCACAACTATTTCGCACTGATCGCGCAGGTGAACAACACGCCGGCGTGGGGCGGAGAGACCATGGCACGCACATTCGACCCCGTGATTCACCGCTTGATTCGCGCGCTGCGCAAAGCGCTGCCGGAGGCCAGCGAGGAGGATCTGTACTGGAGCTATCACTTCCTCTCGGGCGCGCTGACGCTGTCGCTGTCGCAGACCGGCCGTATCGACCGGCTCTCGAACGGTTTGTGCAAGTCGAGCGACTTCGGCTCGATCGGCCATCGCATGGCACCGTTCATCGCGAGCGGCTTCGAGCGCCTGTGCAAATGAACTGGCTCCTCGAAGGTCTCACCTACATCCTGAGCACAGTCGGCGCGCTGCTGCCGATCGTGAATCCGCTGTCGGCAGTCGGCCTGGTGATGAGCATCACCTCCGACCTGACCGAGCAGGAGCGCACGGAGCAGATCCGCCGCGCCTGCATCTACATGTTCTGCATCCTCACGTCGTTCCTGGTCGCGGGCGGCCTGATCATGAATTTCTTCGGCATCTCCATTCCGGGGCTGCGCATCGCCGGCGGCATGATCGTCAGCTACCTGGGATTCCGCATGCTGTTTCCCGACACCGTGGCGATCTCGATGCAGGAGCGCGCCGAGGCGAGCGCGAAGAAGGACGTCTCGTTCACGCCGCTGGCGATGCCGAGCCTCTCCGGGCCGGGCTCGATCGCGGTGGTCATCGGCATGTCGACGACTGCGCAGATGGGCACCCACATCGTGGTGGGCTACGCGCTGGTCGCGATCGGTATCGCGATCACCGCGCTGATCTCTTACGTGGTGCTGCGGGCCGCGACGCGTTTGGACAAGGTCATCGGCGCGGTTGGCATGAATGCGATGGCGCGCATCATGGGCTTCCTGCTCATCTGCATCGGCATCCAGTTCGTCATCAACGGCATCAAAGGCGTGATCACCGAATTGTAGGGCGGTGAATTTCGCTGACCGCCTTGTCGCGCAGCTCCACACTCCCGCCGAGAAAATTCGCCGACCCTATCTCCATCGCGTACAGCAACACGCGTGCGTCCCCTTCCTGTCGCATCGAGCTCGGCGGTCCGAGAATCCCGATCACTTCCAGCTCGCTCATGCCCGTCTTGACGCGATCCCACCGCGCCGCTTCGAGCCATGCAGTCGAGCTGGTCGCTGCAGACGTCGTTGCTGAGCGAGTGCCGGGAGCGCTGCGATCGCCCGCGCGCGCCGCTTGCTGTTTCAGCTCGTCGATCTGTCGCGTGAGCGTCTGCACCTGCCGCTCGAGGTTGCGCATGTCCTGCTCGAGCTTCATCAAGCGGTAGTTGGCGTCGTCCTGGGCCAGCGCGCTGTGGCCGAGCAGCGAAACCGCAATCAGTGCCAGGAGCAGGTTACGCATGGGCCTAGCATACCTCGCTACAATCCGCCGATGTCGAACCCGAGCAATCAGTACGACGTCCTGCGCGGCATCGGCCGCTGGGATCTCGTCGCCTTGATGGTGAACATCACCATCGGCTCCGGCATTCTCGGGCTGCCGACCAAGCTGTTCGCGCTTACCGGCGTCTATAGCGTGCTCGCGCTGGTGCTGTGCGCTGTCCTGATCGCGATCATTGCGATTTGTTTCGCTGAGGTCGGCAGCCGCTTCACCAACACCGGCGGTCCGTACCTGTTCACGCGCACGGCATTCGGCGCGACGCCGGGATTCATCGTCGGCTGGCTCTATTGGGTGTCGCGCGTACTTACATTCGCGACGATCGGCAACCTGCTGGTCGTGTACGTCGCGCGCATGGTGCCCGCGCTACAGGGACCCGGCCCGCGGGTGGCGATCATCTCGGTCGTCGTCGTGGGGATCTGGCTCATCAATCTCGTCGGCATTCGCCAGGCGACGATTGTCAGCAACGGTTTGACGATGCTGAAGATCTCGCTGCTGCTGGTGTTCGGTGTCATCGGAATTCTCACAGTGCGGGCGTGGCCGTCTGCGCCTGCCACGTTGCCGTCGCCGGGAGAATTCAGCAGCGCGATGCTGCTGGGCATTTTCGCCTTCGTGGGATTCGAGGCGGCGCTCGTCGCGACCGGTGAAACGCGCAATCCGCGCCGCGACGTGCCGTTTGCCGTCGCGATGTCGTTGCTGATCGTGTTGATCCTGTACGCCGGCGTGCAGATCGTCTGCATCGCCGCAGTTCCTTCGCTGGCAGCGAGCACTGCGCCGTTCGCCGATGCAGCCGTCGTCTTGTGGGGACCGATCGGCGAGCGAGTGATCACTCTGGGGGCCGTCGTGATCATGCTCGGCTCGTTGAACAGCGGATTCCTCGCGACTTCGCGGCTGCCATTCGCATTCGCCGAGCAGGGCGACATGCCTGCCGTGCTCGCACGTGTCCACCCGAAATTCAGAACCCCGCACGTCGCGATTCTGGCGAGCGCCGTGCTCGTGTGGCTTGCGACGGTAGCCAGCTCGTTTCTATCCGCGATCACACTCGCGACGAGCACGCGAGTAGTCGTGTACATCGCGGGATGCATTGCACTGATCGCGTTGCGACGGCGTGCCGATGTACCAGCCGCCGGCTTCGTTGCGCCGCTCGGCGCGGTAGTCGCAGTGATCGCCAGCGTTTTGTCCCTTGCGCTGCTCGCGAATGCGTCGAGCCGCGAGTTGGTCCAGCTTGCGATCGCTACGGTCGTCGGTGTGTTGATTCTTGTCGGCGTGCGCGCGCTAGCAAAGCGGCAGTAGCAAGTCCGTTTGCAACGCTGCGGGCGGGACGTTGGCAGGATCGTTCACGTAGATCTCCACGGACCAGCCCGCGCGGGTGTCCACGATCATCGCTTCCGCAGTCGTGACGACGCAGCGTTCCGCCACTTGCAGCGCATCCATGCGGCGAATTGCGACTTCGTCCCGAAGAATCGCGCTGCGTTCGCCGCTGCCGCCGGCCAGGAACCGCCGGATCGTGGGGATGCCGATGCCGAGCCCGCGCAGCATGCCGATCGTCACTGCATCGCGGACTTGGTGTAGTAGCGATAGCCCGTGCGCTCGTCGACATGGGCCGGCCTCAGCAACTGCTCTTCGTCGTAGTGACGCAGCGCCTTGACCGACAAGCGGCAAGCCCGGGCGAATCGCCCGATCGGCATCACGGCGGAAACTCGGCGTAGCGCGGCAGATCGTCGGCGACGTGCAGCCAGGGCAGGCGCTTCGATTCCCAGTAGTGCAGTGTCGGCGGCAGCGCCTCGGGCGCGTCGAGACTGCCGAGGGTGATATCGATCAGCCCCGGCAGGAACGTCGCGGTGAAACAGATTTGCGTGCCGCACTGCTTGCAGAAGCCTCGGCCACCCTCGCGGACCTTCTTCATGCGTCGACCCTCATGGCGTGAGACTTCCAGGGTCGCGTCTCCCGCTACGGGAGAGTCAACCGAAGACCGCGAACACCTGGCGCGAGAGCGCGACCGCGCGCCCGTTCGGATCCACCAGCAGACCGGTCTGATTGACATAGCCTTCCGCTGCCGCATCCATGTTCGTGTCGATGCGCCACCAGCGGTCCGACCCGAAGTCGAACTCGTGCTCGAAGAACTCCAGGTTCCACACCAGCGAGCTGGAGGGCGCCGGCGCGGTCAGCATCGAGATCGCCGGCGTCGGAATGCAATCCACGAGCGCGACGACGTGCGATTCGGTCAGCGGCGAAGGGTCGCGGTGCCGGATGAAGCAGATCGAATCGGAGCGAGTGCCGCTGTACGGCTTGGCGCCGCGCGCCCAGCGATGCGCGAAGTGTTGCAGGAAAGGCGGCGCGCGCTCGGGCTGAAAGCGAACTTCATTGATCTCTTCGATCTTGCGCGGCGCGTCGACGACCGGCGGCCTGATCGTGATCTGCGACCCTCGCGCCAAGCCATAGACACCGACCTGGATCGCGACCACTTGGTCGCCGTCGACGATATCGCAATGCGCGAGGGTCACCGCGCGGCCGACGCGCAGGATGCGAGTGTGCATCGTCCACGTGCTCGCACTCGCGGGGCCGACGAACGTCGTCTGCAATGAGCGCAGCGGTCGATCGCGCGGCACGATGCGACGCATCGCTTCGTTCCCGGCAGCCGCGACCAATCCGCCGTACGTTGCGCGGCCCTGACCCCAGTCATCCGACACGGTGATGCGAAATTGCGAGTCCCCGTCGGCGACGAGGGAGCCCAGGATCTCGGAAAACTGCATGCGACGAGTATAGAGCGCCTATAGGAGCTTCGCGCCGTTCGGCACCGCGCGCTCGGGCATCGCGAGCACGACGCGACCTTCCGCATCGTGAAAGCCCGTGACCAGCACTTCGGACTGGAATGGGCCGATGCGCTTCGGCGGAAAGTTGACGACGCCGATCACCTGGCGGCCGACCAGATCCTGCTTGCTGTAGAGGGCGACGATCTGCGCGCTCGACTGGCGGATGCCGATCTCGGGGCCGAAATCGACGCGCAGCTTCCAGGCCGGCTTGCGCGCTTCGGGGAAGTCGAGCACTTCGAGGATCGTTCCGATGCGCAGCTCGACGCGCTCGAAATCCGCCCAGGAGATCTGAATCATAGGCTGTAGGCTCTAGGCTGCAGGCTGTGGCCAGAAGAAGAACGCTTTCTCTCGATCTGGCTACAGTCTACAGCCTAGAGCCTACAGCCTCTCTTCACGCCGGCTGCGGAGGAGGTCCCACGTACAGCGCCGTCGGCCTGATCAGCCGGTTGTCCTGCCGCTGCTCCACCACGTGCGCGACCCAGCCGAAGATGCGCGCGGCCGCGAAGCACGCCGTGAACAGCTCCTTCGGAATGTCGAGCGCGAGGTAGACCACGCCCTTGTAGAACTCGAGGTTGGCCTTGAGCGAGCGCTTGCGGTTGCGCGTCTGCTCGGCGAATGCCTCGTCGATGGCGACCAGGACTTCGAACAGCTGCTTCGGCTGACCGGACTTCGCGATCTGCTGCGCCGTGGCGCGGATCACGCGGGCGCGCGGATCGACGACGCGGTATTCGCGATGGCCCATGCCCATGACGAGCCGGCCGGTCGAGAGGCAATTCGCGACGAAAGCTTCCGCTTGCTGCGGGCTGCCGACTTCGAGCGCCATCTCCAGGGCAGCCTGGTCGGCACCGCCGTGCAATGCGCCGTACAGCGCGCCGATTGCGGCGGACAACGCCGAAGACGGCGGCGCCAACGTCGAGGACACGACGCGGGCAGCGAACGTGCCGGCATTGAAGCTGTGGTCGAGCTGCAGGATCTGCGTGATTTCGAAGGCCTTCACCTGCTCGGGCGTGGGAACGCCATCGTGCAGAAGCTGCAGAAAACGCTCGCCGTAGCGACGCGAGCTCGGATACGGACGCTCGGAATGATCTTCGAGAGCGGCGTGAATCACGCCGATTGCGGCCGGCAGGCGTGCTGCGACGATCAGGCCCTCTTCTTCCAGCGCGTTGCGTCCGAGGCTGACAGCGGGCGGCTCCAATGCGAGCAGTGGCGTGATGGATTGCAGAGTCGCCATCGGATGCTCGCCGTGGCGGGCCAGCTCGCGCAGGGACGTCGCCAGCTCCGGTGGCAGCCGGCCCGCAGCCCAAAGATATTCTTCCACTTCCTGCAAGCGGTCCCGGTCAGGCAGCTCACCAAAGACGACGAGGTGGAGGACTTCGGCGAAAGTGTGCTGAATGAGCGTTTCGATCGGTTGCCCGCGGTAGTAGAGGCGGCCCGCCTCACCGTCGACGAACGACACCGCGGTCGTGTCGGCCACGACCCCTTCGAGGCCCTTCTGAACCTGGACCGAATCGCCTATGACGCCCATGACCCATTACTCCGGCTATCCAAACTTCACGCACACCCTACGACGGCGCGGCCGCCGATCCTATTAGCGACCGCGATCCCGCTATCAGCCGGTTCGAATTACAATTCCGCCCATGCAGATCGAGCGCAACGAGATCCGCTGCTTTCACGCGGTGGTCGAGGCGGGCGGCTTCAGCCGGGCGGCTGAGCGGCTGGATCTGTCGCAATCCGCGGTCAGCCAGGCGATTGCGAATCTAGAGCACCGCCTCGGCGCGGTGCTGCTGCGCCGAGGCAACCCGCCGCAGCTCACGGAGGCGGGAATCCGCTTGCTGCGCTTCGCCGAGACTGTGATGAACGAGGAGCGCGAGACTCTCGCCGACATCGCGCAGATCAGGTCGGGTGCGCTGTCGACCCTTTCTCTTGCACTGTCCCCGGCGGCGAATGCACGCTTCGGTATTGCGCTGTTACGGGAATTCTCCGAGCGGAATCCGCTCACGCGCTTCAAGGTCGTGGTCGCGCCGAGCCGCGAGATCGTCTACGGCGTGGGCGACGGCCGCTGGGAGCTGGGCTTCGGGCCGCTGCTGCACACGATGCCGGAGTACTTCGCGTTCCATTCGTGCTTCTCGGAAACGCGGCGGTTGATGATTACGCGCAATCATCCGGCGCGCACGGCTCTACAGCGCGATCCGCAGGCGACGCTGCGTACGCTGCCGCTCATCACCTCGTACCTCGACGAACCGGCGCGCCGACCGAGCAGCGATCGGCTGCGCAATGCGTTCGCGACGGTCTGGGAGGTGAGCCACATGGAGCTGCGGCTCGCGCTGGTGGTTCAGGGCAAAGGGGTGACGTACATATCGGATCTGGTCACGCAGTTGCCGGAGGAGTTGGTGCCAATCGAGGGATTACCGTTCTCCAGCATCGAGCGCCAGGTCGGCGTCTACTACCGCCGGCACCAGCCGCTGTCCCAGGCGGGGGCGCGGTTTCTCGCGCTGTGTCGCGAGCGGTGGAATGTTTAGTCAGGCCAACGCCTGCGCCACATCCGAAAGAACGTAGCGATTCCTGCCCGCGCCCTTCGCTTTGTACAGCGCCTGATCTGCGCGCCGATACATCGCTTCGAACGCTGCTTCGCTCAGCGGCGCGATGTCGATGCCGATCGACACGCCGAAGCCGGCACGCTCGAGCGTCTGACGCTTGCCTTCAACCTTGTTGAGGATCCGCCGCGCAATCTCGGTCGCCGCGTCGAGGTCGCAGCCCGCAGCGAAGATCAGGAACTCGTCGCCGCCGAAGCGCGCGCAGATGTCGCTGAGGCGCACGCTTTCGCGAATCGCTTCCGCGACGCTCACCAGCAATTCGTCGCCGATCACGTGGCCGTAGTTGTCGTTGATGCCTTTGAGGTTGTCGACGTCGACCAGGATCGTGGCGTAGGTCGAAGCTCGCACCGCGAGCGCTTCAGTCACCGCGGTCAGAGCGCCGCGGCGGTTCAGCAGACTCGTCAGCTCGTCGCGGATCGAAGCGCGATATTGCTGCTCGATGCGATCGTTCAGATCGAAGTGATAACGCGCGGCAACGTAGCCGATCAGCAGCGCGAGCAGCACCGCGCCCGTGAGCGTGCCGATCGAGATCGCGCGAAAGCTCGCTTCCTGCGCGAGGTAGTACTGCAAGTCGAAGTCGACCCCGACGAAGCCGCTGTAGCGACCCTGGCTGTCGTAGATCGGCGCGTGCCCCGACAGGAACGTGCCGTACTTGTCGCGCTGGAACGAGGGATAGACGTAGGTCTTGCCCGAAGCGATCTGCTGCAGCCAGTCGGGATCCGGCTCGACGTCGAGCTGCTTGAACGGCTCCATGTACTCGGACGGCACGAGCTTGTACGGCGATTTCAGCTTTTCCGATTCCGCCGCCGTATCGACGACGAAGAAGGTCTCGCCGTTGCGCTCGACCATCGTGTAGACGTAGAAGATGTCGGGATACGCCGCGTGGAAGCGCACCAGCGGCGCCAGCGTGCGCGCATACAACTCAGGCGTCTTGTTCGCGGGATCCAGGAGCTGGCGATGCAGGTCGCCGTCGACGACGCTCGCCGCCAGCCGCGCGATCGCACCGACGTGCGAGCGCAGCACTTCCAGCCGGGCTTGCTTCGACAACACCTGGGGAATGGCGACGATCGCGCCCAGCACGACGGCGGCGGCCAGGCTGACGGTCCAGAAAGTGCGTGGGGTAAAGCGGCGGGTGGCGGACACGCACATATTTTTGCACAGTGGCATGCACGGGTTCTATTGCTCCCGGTCGTGCAACCCATCGACAATCGCCGCTCATGACTGCTCCTCCAGAGCTGCCCCGTCCCACCATCGCAGAGCCGGCGTTCGCTGCCACGATGGAGAAGGGGATGAACGTCTCCTACTGGGCGCAGCGGCTGCCGCAGTCTCCGGCAGTCGTCTCGGCGACGGGCAATCGCACGTACGCTGAGCTCAATGCTCGCTGTAACCAGCTTGTCCGCGCACTACGCGAGCACGGCGTGGGCCCCGGCGACGGTGTCGCACTGCTGTGTGCCAATCGCACGGAGTTCGTCGAGGTGTTCTGGGCGACGCGGCGCGCCGGAATACGGCTGACGCCGATCAACTGGCGGCTCACGGGCGAAGAGGCGGCGTACATCGCCAACGATTGCGATGCCAAGGCCTTCTTCGCGCACGAGCGCTTCCACGCAGCCGCCGAACACGTCGCCGCGAATGCGCCGCGGGCGGCGTTGCGAGTGGCGATCGGTGGCGCAATTCCCGGATTCGAGAGCTACGAAGCGCTGCTGCGCGGTCGCGACGACACCGACATTCCGGATCCGCAGCTTGGAAATGCGATGCTCTATACGTCAGGGACGACCGGCAAGCCGAAAGGTGTCTACCGCTCGTCCGCGCCGCCGACGTCGCCCGCCCTGGTCGTAAGCGCCGACTATCGCCCGGGCCGGAGCATTCATCTCGTGACCGGTCCGCTGTATCACGCCGCGCCGTTGTCGCTATCGATGGCCGTCCCGCAGTTCTACGGCACGTCGATAGTGCTGATGGACGGCTGGGATTGCGAGCGTGCATTGGAGCTGGTCGAAAGGCATCGCGTCACTCACACGCACTTGGTGCCGACCATGATGCATCGGCTGCTGGCGCTGCCGGAGGCGGTTCGCAAGCGACACGATCTCTCGTCCTTCAAATACATCATCCACGGTGCTGCGCCGTGCCCGGCGACCGTGAAGCGCGGGATGATCGATTGGCTGGGTCCGATCGTGTACGAGTATTACGGCGCGACGGAAGGCACGGGCACGCTCGTCGACTCGCCGACCTGGCTGGCGCGGCCCGGCACTGTCGGCCGGCCCGATACGCCGGATCACATCCGCATCCTGAATGAGGCCGGCGCAGAGTTGCCGCCGCTCGAGGCTGGGCTGATCTATATGAAGGCGCCTGCGAGCGGACGCTTCAAGTACTACAAGGACGATTCGAAGACGGACCGCACTTATCGCACCGACTATTACACGCTGGGCGACGTCGGCTATCTCGACGCCGATGGCTATCTGTTCCTCACCGACCGCAGCGCGCATCTCATCATCTCGGGCGGCGTGAACATCTATCCCGCGGAAGCCGAAGGCGTGTTGTTCGCGCACCCGGCGGTCGCCGACGTGGGCGTGATCGGCGTGCCGGACTCGGAGTGGGGCGAAGCGGTCAAGGCCGTCGTGATCCCGCAGTCCGGTTACACACCGTCGCCGCAGCTCGCTGCGGAACTGATCGATTACTGCCGCCAGCACCTGGCTCATTTCAAATGTCCGCGCAGCGTGGACTTCGTCGGCGAGTTGCCCCGGCTCGACAACGGCAAGCTGTACAAGCACAAGCTGCGCGAGATGTATCGGTCGAAAGCATCATCCCAATGAGGACATGAGGAGAGGTTCATGAAGATTCTGCGCAGACTGTTCATCACGATGCTCGCGTCCGCCGCACTCGCCGGCGCAGCGCTCGCTGCCGACGCGAATGTCGCGGGCGAGTGGGACTTCACGGTGGAGACGCAGGCGGGCACCGGCACGCCGCACTTCAGTCTCAAGCAGGACGGCTCGAACGTCACGGGCACTTACAAGGGTCAGCTCGGCGAAGCGCCGGTGACCGGCACCGTGAAGGGCAACGAGCTGACGATCAATTTCAAAGTGAACGCGCAGGGCACGGACCTGGCGATTACTTATTCCGGCACGGTCGATGGAAATTCGATCAAGGGCAAGGTGTCGCTGGGTGAGTTGGGAGAGGGGTCGTTCACAGGCAAGAAGGCAGGGTAATGATAGAGTCGGGCTGAAGCCCGACCTACAGGTCACCCATCAAGGGTGGTAGTCGACTTGTAGGTCGGGCTTTAGCCCGACACTCCCTGCCCGATCTACTCCAACCCCTTCCAACAATGCGTCTGCACCAGCTCTATCGTCGCTCGCCTGCGCAGCCGCCAATACCTCTCCCTCTTTTCTCTCTCCCTTCGCAGCTCCGGCCAGCGCTCCAGATACGCTGACAACACCTTCTTATCTATCGCGTAGCGACCAAACGCTTCCGCGTGCGCCGCGCGCAGCGCGATCGCACCGTTGTAACCGCCGAATCCCTGCGTCGCACACACCGCACCGCCGTCGACATTTCCTGCGACCGGCGGCGCTTCGAGCACGAACGACTCGGCGGCGGATCCCAGGTCGGGATCGAGATTGCGGAGTGTCGGAATACCCACCGCCGTTTTGCCGAGCAGGTACTGCAGTGCTTGCGACAACGCTTTCAAGCCGGTCTCGCCCATCGTGTGACCGTCGCCGACAGCTTTCGGCGTGCCGACGGTCATCGCTGGCAACGCGCCCTTGCGTCCCTGTCGCTCCGCCGCGCTCGTGCGCGCGTTCGCTGCGGTCGTGAGATCGGTCTTGGAGTTGGTGCGCGTGCCGGTGGCGTGTGCCACCAGATATTGGAAGTCCGCAATGCCATAGCCGTGGCCGCGATGTGCGAGGTCGAACGCGTGGATCAGCGCGTTCTCGCCGCCGAAGCCGACGCCTGCGAAGTGCGCCTTGCCGCCTGCTTCGCCGCTCTGGCCCCAGCCGACGATGATCGAGGTGATGTCGAGGAAGTTGCGCAACGCGAAGTCGAGCGTCGTGACGAGGACGCCAGAGCCGCCTTCGCCGACGACCGTACCGTTCGCATCGATGTCGAACGGCGCAAGACAATCCGACACGGAGCGCTGCTCCGATGGGGCGCGGCTTGCATTCATCGTGGCAAGCTTGTTGCGCGTCATCAACGCGCCGGGCCCGAAGGCGTCGAGAATCTGCCAGCTCGGCCGCGTCGCGGCGTCCGCCGCGGTCCACAACGTCATCGTGGGCCGCTGATAACCGGGATAGTCGAGCACCATCTGCGGCGCGAATTCGCAGAACACGATGGAGCTCGACGCGCATGCCCCGACGGCATTCAGCGGAGTCTGCGGCACGCGCCTGTAGCCGCCCGCGGACCGCAAGCTGTCCAGCAGCGCCGGGTTCTTCAGAGATTTGCTCAGCGAATACGAAGGCGCGAGCATCGTCGATAACAATGCCGGTCCGTGCGAGGACAGCGAGTTCGCAAGGCGCATCGCGAACTTGTCGCGCAGCTTGTCGTTCTCGAGCCCGTCGGTGCCCGCGGCGCGCAACTCGGCGAGCGAGTCCATGCCCATGAATGCCGTCGCACCGGCGACACGGAACTCGTAGGGATTCGGCAGCAGCTCCGCCAACGAGACGGGCAGAGCCGCAAGGGCGCCGAGACCGCTGTACGCGAACAACTGCGCCTGCAGTGACGGTCCGAGACGCGGGTCGTCATCGAACAACCCGTACATGTCCTTGAGAGCCGACTCGCGCACGTCGCGATACATGAGGCCAGCGAGCTTGCGCAAGCCGCCGCTTTCGAAGTCGTGCGGGAGCGGCGCGGCGATATCGGTCACGACGGTCGAGCCTGCCGCGGTGAGCTCGGGAACGTGGCGGATGCCGAGGTTCGCGCGCAGCTGCGCGCCGTGGCGCTGCTCGATCTCGTCGATCGTGGTCGGCGTGCCGTCGAGCCAGCGCAGTGCCGGCGAGCCGTTGGTATTCAGCTCGACATCGATCAGGCCCGCATCGAACGCTGCGTAGGCGATGAACTCGGGCGCCTTCGTGACGCGCGCCAGGTAGGTCTCGGTGCTGCCGACCGCGGAGATCGAGCAGGGAGTTCCGACCGTGACGAGTACCTTGTCAGCCGTGAGCACGATGATCCCGGGCCTCCTGATGAAGGCCGAAGGATAACACCCGAGCAGCGGTTAGCGGGATTACGCGGCTTCGCCGCGCGTCCGCGGGATGCGGAATGCACCAGTCGTGAGCGTTTCGTATTCCCGATCCATGATCACGGTGCGGTTGCGCCCGCGCTCTTTCGCCGCGTACAGCGCTTCGTCGGCAAGCTGGATGAAGCCTTCGGGATGGCGTCCGAGGTTCGGCTCGACGCAGGCCGCGCCGATGCTGAAGGTCACGTACTGGCTGACCGGTGAGGCGGGATGCTCCAGCGCCGCCTTCTGCAGGCTCCCGTGCAGCTGCCGGCAAATCTCCTCGACGCGATCGCGGCGAGCGTCGTACAGGAGGACTGCAAATTCTTCACCGCCATAGCGGGCCGCGAGGTCGAAGGGCCGCCGCGCCGCGACCGGCAGCACGCTCGCGACCTTCGCGAGACACGCGTCGCCGGCCTGGTGGCCGCGCCGGTCATTGAACGCCTTGAAGTGATCGAGATCGACCAGCAGCAGTGCCATCGGCACGCCATCGCGCATGGCCTGCTGCCACAGCCGCTGCATGTGATCGTCGAACATGCGCCGGTTGTGGATGCCCGTCAGGCTGTCGCGGTTCGCGGATTCGCTCAGCACCTGCTTCGAGACATAGTTGCGGCGGATGCCGCGCTGGAACGAGAAGTGGATCGCGCCGCCGATGACGCACGCGAAGGCGATCACGAAGGTGTCGAATACGCGCTGCGGTCCACTCACGCCGGCAAGCGCGCCGCCGATCGCATAAGCGAGCACGACCAGCAGTGAGGTGCGCACGGCTTGTGCGTGCAGCATGCCGAACAGGAAATACGGCGCCAGCACGACCAGCGGCAGCCACGAGCTCAGCGAGTAGCCACGCGGCTGCATGAGGATGTCCATCACGACGAACGACAGCGCATGCACCGGCGCGACGATCTGCGCGGTCAGGCTGAACCAGCTTCGATACAGGTTCGTGTACGAGACCAGCAGCATCGCGATGCAGCTCGGCACGATGAAGCCGAAGCGCAGCACGTCGACGATCAGCTGGTTCTCGGGCCCGAAGATCGCATTGCGCATCTCGCGGAACGGCCCGCCGGCGAGCATCACGACGAGCATGTTGCCCATCGCCAGCCACATCGCATTGCGGACGCGCGAGCGCGTGTGCTCGGCGTACCAGCGACGGAATTCCGATTCGAGCGGCTCGTCGAACGTCAGGCGCGGCACCAGGCGCGCGACGAGGTCGCTGAAGCGGGCGGCGAAATGCCGGGTCATGCGGCGGTCAGGCTCTCTGGTCGGGAAGGGGTAGGCTTCCGTCGTACATAAAATTACGCGCCGGACCCCCCGGCGGACGCGGATCACCATCACAGGACCGCGCGATCTGCGTCACACATCGATACAAAGAATCTGCGGCGCGGATTCGGCCGGCTGCGGAATGTGACCGCTGTCACAGGGTCGGCTGACACGTTCCCGAGCCCTTGACCGGCGCCGGGCGGCGACTTACCGGCATTCGCTTCAGGAAGCCCCAGGAACCGCGCACTATACGGCGGCCTTTACGCAGGTATGCCTGCGAGAGGTCTTCCCCAGGTTCCAGAGGGTGCCCCTAAATGAAAGCGGAAAGAGCGGCCGGACTGTTGCTGATGGTCGCCAGCGCATCGCTGCTGAGCGCCTGCGACGACGGCCCCGACGACCGCCGCAGCCGGGGCCCGAGCCGCAGCGAGGCCCGCGAGGTCGGTGAGTTCGAGTCGATCGACATGCAGGGTGCCGCCCGCCTGGAAATCACCATCGGCAAGCCCGAGTCCCTGGTCATCGAGGGCCGCTCCTCCTCGATCGAGCGCGTCGAGACCGAGGTCCGCCACAACACGCTGTTCATCGAGAGCAAGCCGCGCGACTGGTTCATGACCAACAATCGCCGGCGCATCACGCTGAAGATCACCGTGCCGCGCCTGGAGTCGCTGCAGGTGGAGGGTGGCAACGATGTCCGCCTCACCGGCTTTGACGGGGGCGAGACGCATATCCGCGCAGCGGGTGCTGCGCACATCCTCGCGGACGGCCGTCTGGACGAGCTCACGGTGCGCATGTCGGGCGCGGGCCACGGCGATTTCAGCCGGCTGGTGGCCGATGAGGCCAAGGTGATCGTCGAGGGCGTCGGCAGCGTGATCGTGCATCCGAAGGACACGCTGGACGCCACCATGAACGGCGTTGGCGCAATCCTCTACACGGGCAACCCGCGCGAAGTGAACACCCGAATGAACGGCCTTGGCACGATCGCACACCGCGATCCGAAGGACGAAGAGCACGAGGAGCGCGACGACGTCGCGGTCGATCCGAACGCGCTGCAGCCGGAATACGAAAAGCCCAAGCAGAAGCCCGCCAGCTCGAGCGACTCCACCGAGGTCATCTGATCTATTGTCGAAAGCGGCCAAGGCCCTTTCGACGAGCGCCCGGCAAAAGGCGCGACTTTTGCCAGGCTAAGCCAGATCGGCCAACACTCCCGGTACCTGCCGTCGCAGCAGCGCATTGCGCGCCTGCCACTGTTCCTTCTCCTCCAGCAGCTCCAGGAACGAAACCTCGCCGCCCGCGTACACCGCGACCGGTACGCCATCTTTGTAGAGGACGCGATTGCCGGTCAGCGACGGGACTCTCGCGCCCGGCGTCATGATACCGACGAGGTTCAACGGATCGGCCGCGGACAGCGATAGGAACTCACCGTCGTTCGGCTTGCGTCGCGCATCGCGCAGTGCACCGACCGCGTCAGGCAACGCGAACTGTTCGCCTGAGAATCCAGCCACGAAGCGACCGCCGCGGATCTCGCCGCGAGCTTCCAGGCGGCGGAAACACATCAGCATCTGGCGCCAGGGCGGCAGCCAATCCGCTTCACGCTCGAGCAGCTTCCAGAACACCACGCCCCAGCGGCGCAACAGCGTGCGGCAGACGTGCTCGATGTCTTCGCCTGCCTCGGGCTCGGCGCCCTTTCTCACCAGTGCCCAACGTCCCGCATCCTGCATCCCGAAGATCGCAATGCGGCGCTTACGGCGCGCGTCGCGGGCATTCGGGCGCCGACGGTCGGCGGGGACGAGCAGGGCGCGCAGACCGCCGAAGCTGTCGGAGTTCACAATGCCGAGCGCGACCAGCTCTGCCAGCGCTTCTTCCACCTGGGTCGGCAGCAGCTTTGCGCCTTCGACGATTTCGTCGAAGAACGACGCGCCGTGCGTCTGGATGAACGCGGCGACTTCCTGGGCCTTTGCTGTGAGCTGAGGCGATTCAGGGCGCTCTACGAGCGACGACCAGAGTCGCACGTTGCGACGCGCCAGCAATGCGATCGGCGTCGAGCGAACTGGCGCGGCGCCGCGTTCGGCGTCGCCGGCGCGCGTCGCGAGTCGAGTCCACACGATGCGGCCAGCCAGGCATTGCTCGTCGAGCCAGGCCGGGTCGTATTCGGCGATGCGCGCCGGCAGCACCTCGGTTTCCCAGGCACTGGCCGGCGCATCGAAGCCTTCGAGTTGCCCGAGCACGGCAGGCACTGCGTCCGGACCCTGCATTCGTGTCGTCGGTGTGACTCGCTGCCAGTCGAACAGGAAGCGCAGGAAGTCACGCGCCAGGACCGGCTCGATCTCGGCGCGCAGGCGCTTGACCGTGTAGCGGTGCACGCGGGCGAGGAGTCGCCGATCGCACCACTGGACGGGGATGGCAGGATCCGGTTCGAAGTTGCCCCGCATCGCTGAGCCTTCGGCTTCCAGTGTGAGCAAAGCTGCATCGACATCGGCCACGTCCACACCGAGCGATGTCGCGATCGCACCGGCATTGGTCGGACCGAGTCCCTCCAGTCGACCGCGCACGATCTCGCGCATTGCTTCATCGCGCGCCCACTCCTTCGAGCTGGAGCCGGGCACGACGAGGTCCGGATCGAAACTGGCGTTCGGGAAAACCGCTTTCAGAAGCGGGATGCGCTCAGCGGCCACCAGCAACTGCCCGGTGCGCGCGACGCGTCGCTGGGTAATCAGGTCGTGGATGAGTGCGGGCCATGCGGGCTCCCGCTGAGCCTCTTGCTCAGTCAGGAACGTCAGCCAGCACAGCGCGTCGTGCAACTCGTCGGGGCTCGCGGCTTCGGGCCACGCTTCGCTGCGCACCCGCGCGATCGCTTCGGGATCGAGCTTGCCGATGTCGGCGGCTGATTCAGGATCCATCCAGCGGCGGCTCATCACAGCCTGCGTGCGCCGTTCCTCGAGCGGTGCGTCATCGAGGTACGCGTACGGCCGCGCCGACAGCACTTCGAGAGCGAGCGGCGAGGGCTCGGTCAGATCGCGCGCCGCGATCCGGATGCGGTTTTCGACCAGCGCATGCAGCAGGCGCTCGAAGCCTTCCACGTCCATCGCTTCTTCGAGACAGTCGCGCACCGTCTGGCGCACCAGCGGGTGATCGGGCACGACGATGTCGCCGACGATGTTCTCGCCGCACGCGACTTGGTCGGGAAATACCGAGGCGAGCAGATCCTCGGCATTCATGCGGGCGAGCGCCGGCGGAACCTTCTTGCCGCCGCGGAAGCGCGGCAATGCCAGCGCTATCGACGCATCCCAGCGCCAGCGCGTGGTGAACATCGGTGCGGCGAGCAGTGCCTGCACGAGAATTTCCCGCGCCGTGTTCGGGTGAAGATAGCGCGCCACGTCCGACAGCTCGAAGCTGTGCGCAGTCGTCAGCGACAGGATGATCGTGTCTTCGGTCGCGGCAGCTTGCAGCTCGAAGTTGAACGTGCGGCAGAAGCGCTTGCGCAGGGCAAGACCCCACGCGCGATTGATGCGGCTGCCGAACGGCGAATGGATCACGAGCTGCATGCCACCCGCTTCGTCGAAGAAGCGCTCGAACACGATCGTCTGATGGGTTGGCAGGCTGCCGAGCGCGGCGTGCGCCGCCGCGAGATACGCAACGACCTGTGCCGCGGCTGCCTCGGAGATGCCGACCTCATGCATCAGCCACACGAGTGCAGATTCACTGCCGCTCTCCAGCCGCTCTTCGATCTCGGTGCGCAGCCGTGAGACGGCGACGGACAGTTGATCGGTGCGTCCCGGCGCTTCGCCGAGCCAGAACGGAATCGTCGGAGCTTCGCCGCGCGCATCCTCGACGCGCACCACGCTGCGCTCGACGCGGATGATCCGGTACGACGTGTTGCCGAGCTGGAATACATCGCCGGACAAGCTCTCGACCGCGAAGTCTTCGTTCACGGTGCCGACCAGGTAGCCCTCCGGCTCGAGCATCACCTGGTAGTCGGCTGTATCCGGAATCGCACCGCCCGAAGTGATTGCAGTCAGCCGCGCGCCCTTGCGCGCGCGCACCATGCGGTTCACTGCATCGTGATACAGCAGCGCGCCATGGCGGCCGCGGCGCGTCGTGAATCCTTCGGCCAGCATGCGCACGAGATCGTCGAACGATTCACGGGTCAAAGCGCGATAGGGATAAGCGCCGCGACACAGTTCGAACAGCTCCGCTTCGCTGCAATCGCGCGTCGCGACTTCCGCAACGATCTGCTGCGAGAGCACGTCCAGCGCGAGCTGCGGAATCGACAAATGATCCAGCTCACCGCGCCGAACGCTGTCGAGCAGCGCAGTGCATTCCACGAGATCGTCGCGCGACAGCGGGAACAAGCGACCCTTCGGCGTGCCGCCGACCGCGTGGCCCGAACGACCGACCCGCTGCAGGAAGGCGTTGATCGAACGTGGCGAGCTGAGCTGGCACACCAGGTCGACGTCGCCGATGTCGATGCCAAGCTCGAGCGATGCGGTCGCGACCAGTACTTTCAGCTCGCCGCGCTTCAAGCGCTGCTCGGCATTGAAACGATGTTCGCGCGCGAGGCTGCCGTGATGTGCCGCGACCGACTCCGTATCGAGCCGCTCCGAAAGATGGCGCGCGACGCGCTCCGACAAACGCCGCGTGTTCACGAACACCAGCGTCGTGCGGTGCTCCCGCACCAGATGCGCGAGCTTGTCGTAGATCTGCGTCCAGACTTCGTTCGACATCACCGCTTCGAGCGGCCCGTCGGGCAGCTCGATCGCGAGATCGCGATGCCGCTTGTGACCGCTGTCGACGATGCGGCAGCGGGCGTTGCCTTCGGCATCGAGACCGTTCGCGCCGACCAGGAGCCGCGCGACTTCTGCGATCGGTTCCTGAGTCGCGGACAGGCCGATGCGAGTCACACGGCGACCGGCCAGCGCATCGAGGCGCTCCAGCGACAGCGCGAGGTGCGCGCCGCGCTTGGTTCCTGCGACAGCATGGATTTCATCGACGATCACCGTGCGCGTGGTCGCGAGCATCTCGCGGCCGGACTGCGAGCCGAGCAGGATGTAGAGCGACTCGGGCGTCGTGACGACGATGTGCGGCGGTTTGCGCCGCATCTGCGCCCGCTCGTACTGCGGCGTGTCGCCGGTGCGCACCCAGGTGCGGATCTCGACGTCACGGACTGTGTGATTGCGCAGCTCCTCGCGAATGCCGCGCAGCGGCGCTTCGAGGTTGCGATTGATGTCGTTCGACAGCGCCTTCAGCGGCGAGACGTAGAGGACGCGGGTCTCGTCAGGCAAGCCCCACTGCTCGCCCTCGCGCACCAGCTCGTCGATGGCGGCGAGGAAGGCCGCCAGAGTTTTGCCGGAGCCGGTCGGGGCGGCGATGAGCACGTCCTGACGGGATTGGATTGCCGGCCAGGCCTCCGCTTGTGCCGGAGTCGGCGCCGGGAAAGTCCGGTTGAACCACGCCGACACGGCGTCGTGAAAGTAGGGGAGCTGGGCGGTCATAGGGGAGTGTGGTGGAGGATACTCCCGGTAATGAGACAGTGCCTGTCATGTTTCAAGGAGTCAGGCTGATAATCCCGTCACCGCGCCGCCGTCGTCTGCAACGGCCTGAACCCTCCGCCCAACGCCTTATACGTCGCCAGCAACGCCGTGGCCGTCTGCGTCTCGCTCCTTGCGAGCTGATCTTCCGCCGCCAGTGCCGTGCGTTCTGCATCCAGCACCTGCAAGAAGTCCGCAACGCCACTCTCATATCTCGCTCGTGCCAGCTTCGCGGCCTCCAGCGAAGCGTTCGCGCTCGTCTGCAGATGCTGCTGCTTCACGATCGCCTTCGAATACGCCGTCAGGCTCGCATCCGTCTCTTCCAGCGCCTGCAACACTGTCTGCTCGTACTTGGCGAGTGCACCATCCGCCGCAGCTTCGCGCTGCGCGATCTTCTGACGCACGCGTCCCAGATCGAACGCAGCCCAGCTTATGCTGGGCCCGAACGAGAAAGTCTCGCTGCCCGTGTTGCCGAGATCGCTGCTGTTGACCGCATCGAAACCCCAGTGCCCGAGGAACGTGATGCGCGGGAACAAGTCGCCCACGGCGATGCCGATCTGCGCGGTCGACGCGGCCAGATTGCGCTCGGCGACGCGAATGTCCGGGCGTCGACGCAGCAGCAACTCAGGTGTACCGATGTCGTGAGCGACCGGCAGCGTCGGGAGCGGCCGAGCCGCAGACAGCTGCGGCAACAGAGCTTCCGGTTGCTGCCCGGTCAGTACGCCGAGCCGCAGCATGCTGCGAGTGACGGCTGCTTCGAGATCCGGAATCGTCGCGAGGGTCGCGGACAACTGAGCTTGCGCACGCGATGCATCGAGTTGCGTGCCGCGGCCGGCATCGAGTCGAGCAGTCGTGATGCGCACTGTCTCGCCCTGGTTCTCCGCATTCCGACGCGCCACTTCGAGCTGCTGCTGAGCGCCGCGCAGTTCGAAGTAGTTGCGCGCCGCCTCTGCGGTCACGCTGACTTGCGTCGCATACACGTTCGCCTCGGCGGACTGCAGTTGAGCCGTGCTCGCCTCGACTCCACGTCGCACGCGGCCGAAGAAATCCAGCTCCCAGAACGCATCGAAGCCGGAGTCGTAGAAGTCCTGCTCGCGATCGACATTCTGCAGCGGTCCCAGCTGTCGGTCGCTCACCCGCGCCTTCGTGTAACCGCTGGAGGCGGTGACGGTCGGCGCGAGATCCAGCTTCGACTGACCACGCAGCGCACGTGCCTCGCGCAACCGCGACGTCGCTATGCGGATGTCGTGATTCGCGACCAGCGCGCGCTCGATGATGTCGTTGAGCTGCTCGTCGTTGAACTGCTTCCAGAACTCGCGCTCGACGTCCTGCGTGGACACCTGCGTCGCATCGACACCGATGAACTGATCGGGCGTCGCGACTTCGGGACGGTGATAGTCCGGCCCGACCGCGCACGCTGCGAGCAGCACTGCCGAGATCGTTGCCACCAGTTGATTACGCATGGCTCGCACCTTCCGCATTTTCGATGGCCGCGTGCCGCGCCTGGCGGGCCTTGACCACCGCGGCGCGCAGCAACACGTAGAAGAGTGGTGTCAGGAACAGGCCGAACAGCGTCACGCCGATCATTCCGGAGAACACGGCGATACCGATGGCGTGGCGCATCTCCGCACCTGCCCCCGACGAAAACACTAACGGCACGACGCCCATGATGAACGCGATCGACGTCATCAGGATCGGCCGTAATCTCAGTCGCGCCGCTTCCAGCGCCGCAGCGACCGGATCGACCCCGGTCTGCTCGCGGTCCTTGGCGAACTCGACGATCAGAATCGCGTTCTTGCTCGCGAGACCCACGAGCACGAACAGCGCGATTTGCGTGAAGATGTTGTTGTCGCCGCCCGTCAGCCACAGGCCGGCGATCGCGGAGAACAGCGCCATCGGCACGATCGCAACGATCGCGAGCGGTAGCGTCCAGCTCTCATAGAGCGCGGCGAGCACCAGCACGACCAGCAGTACGCACAGTGGGAACACGAACACCGCGCTGTTGCCGGCCAGGATTTCCTGGTACGTGAGCTCGGTCCACTCGTACTTCACGCCGTTCGGCAGCGTCTCGGCGAGGATGCGCTCCATCGCAGCCTGTGCCTGACCGGTCGAGTAGCCGGGCGCGGGCCCGCCGTTCACGTCCGCAGTCAGGTAGCCGTTGTAGCGGAACACGCGATCCGGACCGTAGGTCTGCGACACCTGCACGACCGAGCCGAGCGGCACCATCTCACCCGCTTCGTTGCGCGTCTTCAGGCGCAGGATGTCTTCGGCCTTCGCGCGGTACGGATAGTCCGCCTGCGCGATCACCTGGTACGTGCGACCGAAACGGTTGAAGTCGTTGATGTAGATCGAGCCGAGATACACCTGCAGCGCTTCGAACACATCCGTCAGCGCGATGCCGTGCTCTTTCGCCTTGACGCGATTCACGTCGGCGCTGATCTGCGGCACGCTGACTTCGTAGTTCGAGAACACGCCCGCCAGCTCGGGAGTCTGGCGCGCCTTCGCGAGCACCGTCTGCGTCACCTTGTACAGCTCGTCGTAGCCGAGGTCGGCGCGATCTTCGAGCTGCAGCTTGAAGCCGCCGATCGTGCCGAGGCCCTGCACCGCCGGCGGCGGGAACACGACGATCTGCGCGTCCTGAATGCCGCTCAGCTTCATGTTGAGCTGATTGGCGATCTTCAGGCCGTAGAGATCGGAGCTCTTGCGATCCTCGAACGAATCGAGCGCGAAGAACACGATCGCCGAGTTCGGGCTGTTGGTGAAGCCGGCGATCGACAGGCCCGGAAACTGCACTGCCGCGTGCACGCCGGGAACGCCCAGCGCGATGTCGCCGACCCGGCGGACGACTTCATCGGTGCGATTCAGCGACGCCGCGTTCGGCAGTTGCACGAGGCCGACGAGGTACTGCTTGTCCTGCACGGGGATGAAGCCCTTCGGCACGATCTGGAACAGGCCCCAGGTCAGCCCGAGGATGCCGATCAACACGCCCATCACGATGCTCTTGTGCGCGAGCACGCCACGGACGCCGCGCACGTAGCCGTTAGCCGAGCGCTTGAACAGATTGTTGAAGCCGCGGAAGAACCGGCCGAACACGCGGTCCATGCCGCGCGTCAGCGCATCCGGCTGCGCACCGTGCCGCTTCAGGAGCAGCGCCGACAGCGCCGGGCTGAGCGTGAGCGAGTTGATCGCCGAGATCACGGTGGAGATCGCGATCGTCAGCGCGAACTGCTTGTAGAACTCGCCGGTCAGACCGGTGATGAACGCGATCGGCACGAACACGGCGACCAGCACCAGCGCGATCGCGATGATCGGGCCACTGACTTCTTCCATCGCCTTGTAAGTCGCCTCGCGCGGCGACAGGCCGTTCTCGATATTGCGCTCGACGTTCTCGACGACGACGATCGCGTCGTCGACCACGATGCCGATTGCGAGCACCAGGCCGAACAGCGACAGCGCGTTGATGGAGAAGCCGAAGGCCAGCATCAAGCCGAAGGTGCCGACGATCGACACCGGCACGGCGATCAGCGGGATGATGGAGGCACGCCAGGTCTGCAGGAACACGATCACGACGATGACGACCAGCGCCAGCGCCTCGAGCAGGGTTTCGATCACGGCCTTGATCGAATCGCGCACGAACACGGTCGGGTCATAGACGATCTCGTACTTGATGCCCTCGGGGAAATTCTTGCTCAGCTCCTTCATGGTGCTGCGGACTTCGTCCGACAGCTCCAGCGCGTTGGCGCCCGGCGCCTGCGCGATCGGAATCGCGACTGCGGACTGGTTGCTGAGCAGGCTGCGCAGCGAGTACTGACCGGCGCCGAGCTCGATGCGAGCGACGTCTTTCAACGTCGTCACGCCGCCGTCCGGCATGGTCTTGAGGATGATGTCGCCGAATTCCGCCTCGGTGATCAAGCGACCCGAGGTCGTCACCTGCAACTGGTACTCGGTGCCGACCGGCGCCGGATCGGAGCCGATCACGCCCGCGGCAACCTGCACGTTCTGTTCGCGAATCGCGCGCACGACGTCGCCGGCGGTCAGGCCGCGGCTCGCGATGCGCTCTGGGTCGAGCCACACGCGCATCGAGTAATCGCCCGCGCCGAACAGACGCACTTCGCCCATGCCCGGCAAGCGCGCGAGAACGTCGCGGATCTGCAGCGTCGCGTAGTTGCGCAGGTAAACCGTGTCGTAGCGGTTGTCCGGCGAGATCAGGTGCACGACCATCAACAGGTCGGGCGAAGCCTTCTTGGTCGTGACGCCGACTCGCCGCACGTCCTCGGGCAAACGCGGCAGCGCCTGCGCGACGCGGTTCTGGACCTGCACCTGCGCGTTGTCGACGTCGGTGCCAAGCTTGAACGTGATCGTGAGGAGCATCGTGCCATCGCTGGTCGCCTGCGAGGACATGTAGAGCATGTCCTCCACGCCGTTGATTTCCTGCTCCAGCGGCGCCGCCACAGTCTCGGCGATCACCTTGGGATTCGCGCCGGGATACTGCGCGCGCACCTGCACCGAAGGCGGTACGACCTCGGGGTACTGGCTGATCGGCAGCCGCCAGACGGCAATGGCGCCGACCAGGAACACGATGATCGACAGCACCGCTGCGAAGATCGGTCGATCGATGAAGAAGCGCGCGAATCTCATCAGCGTGACTCCCTAATTAGCTCTGGTCACTTGCCCGCCGCCATCGCGAGCTTCGCTTCGGCGAGCTCGCGGGCATCCATCGCTACGCGCTCGGGCGCGACGACGACACCGGGGCGGACGCGCTGCAGACCATTGACGACGACTGTCTCGCCCGCCTGCAGGCCCTTTTGCACGATGCGCAAACCATCCGTGAGCCGGCCGACTTGCACTGGCCGATACGTGACCTTGTTCTCCGCGTCGATCACGTACACGAACTTCTGGCTCTGGTCGGTACCGATGGCGCGGTCATCGACCAGCACGGCGCGATACGAGTTGTGGCCGAGCAGCTTGACGCGCGCGAACAGGCCAGGCGTCAGGTAGCCGTCCTTGTTCTGGAACTCGGCGCGCGCGCGAATCGTGCCCGTGCGCGGATCGACCTGGTTGTCGACGAACACCATCGAGCCGTGATGCGGATAGTCGGTCTCGTTGGCGAGACCCATCAGCACCGGGTTCGCGGCGTCGCGCGAGCTGGCGCGCTCGCCGCGGCGCGACAGCTCGTTGTACTTGAGGTAGATCTGCTCGTCGCCTTCGAACGTCACGTACATCGGATCGAGCGACACGACGGTCGTGAGCAGCGTCGCTGCGTTCGAGCCGCCCGTCACGAGATTGCCCGCGGTGACCACGGCCTTGCTGACGCGGCCGCCGATCGGCGCGGTGATGCGCGTGAATTCGAGATTGAGCTTCGCTGCATCGACCGCTGCACGCGCCGCGGCGACGTCCGCCTTGGCTTCGCGCGACGCATTGATGCGCGAGTCGTACTCTTCGCGCGAGACCGCCTTGATGTCGAGCAGCTTGGCGCTGCGGCCTTCATCGGCAACGGCCAGCTCGGAACGTGCGACTGCGCGCGCCAGCTCGGCCTCGGCCTTCGACAGCTCGGCGCGATACGGACGCGGGTCGATCACGAACAGCAGGTCGCCCTTCTTGACGGTGCTGCCTTCGGTGAAGTTCACGCTCTCGATGTAGCCGGTGACGCGCGGACGCACCTCAACGGACTCGACGGCTTCGAGCCGCCCTGTAAATTCGTCCCACTCCGTCACATCGCGCTCGAGCGCGGACGCAACGGAAACCTGCGGCGCGACCGGCTGTTGCGCAGTCGTCGCTTCGCTCTTGCAGCCGCTCAAACCGACCAGCGCAGCAAGCAGCGCACCGGACACGGCGAGAGAAGTCAGCGCACGAACGTTGAATCGGGTCATACCAGTTCTCCATTCCGTCTCAATTAAAGACGCGCCAGTGGCGCGTCATTCGACATCGGGATGATCTTCCAGCACTCCTGACAACGGTCTGTCAGGAGGCTGACGTCACGCGACGGCTCGCGACGTGGAGCGCAACTGTAGAGATCGAAGCGCATGCGACCAATCGGGTTGGCCGCACGACATTCATGAAGACGAATCAGGAATCGCGAGAGTTATGAGGATATGCCGCGGTCGCAATTACCTCGCCGGTAACTGCGAGGTGACTGCGTTATGCGACGCGCGAGGACTGAGTTGGTGCGGCAACAGCGGCGGCTTGCGGGAACAAACCGGCGACGAAATCGATGAACGCTTTCACTTTCGCGGTCGGCTGGCGATGCTGCGGATACACGACCGACACGGGGCGATAAGACTCCGCATTCCAGTCCTGCAACACCGGCTGTAACAATCCGGACGCAATTTGTGCTTCGACTGTGAAATCCAGCGAATGCACGAAGCCCGCGCCGCTCACCGCCGCGGTCACCGCGGACTGCGGATCGCTGAACGACAGCGCGGCACGCGGGAAGATCGTGTGCTCGACGCCGTTCTTCGCATACATCCACTCGCGAACCTGGTTGGTGCCGAGACGGAACATCGCGATGCATTGCTCGGGCTTCAGGTCCTCCGGCGTGAGCGGCGTGCCGTTGCGCTCGATGTATTCCGGCGAAGCACAGGTCACGACGCGAAAGCTGCCGACGCGGCGCGCGATCAGGCTCGAATCGCTGAGCTCGCCGACGCGCAGCGCCATGTCGATGCCGTCCTGCACGAGGTCCACGACCCGGTCATTCATACTCATCTGCACTGTCACTTCCGGGTGCTGCGCGATGAAGCGCGGCAGCGCCGGCACGATCAGCAGGCGCCCGAGCGAAACCGGTACATCGACCCGCAGCTTGCCCCGCGGAACGCCGCGGGCCTCGGTGACTTCGCTCTCGGCCTGGTCGAGCTGACTCAGGGCCTCGCGGCAGCGGTCATAGAAGCTGGTGCCGAGGTCCGTCAGGCTCAGCGAGCGGGTGGTGCGGTTCAGCAGGCGCGCGCCGAGGCGATCTTCCAGCCGGCTCACGGCCTTGCTGATCGCCGAAGGGGACATCCCCAGGGTTTGTGCGGCCGCGACGAAGCTGTGGGCCTCGACCACGCGCACGAATGCCACGATGTCACTGAAACTATTCAAACGATCCCCACATTCCCCAAAGAACAGTCAAGGTGCCCGGCCAGGGCTCCTTGTCGGGGGATATTGTAGGCGTGCATTGGTGACTGTGGCGCACGAGGAAGTTGCTCCGGAAAGCGTTTACCGCGACGCGCGGGCCGCTTAATGTAGTGCTCCAAGATTTGTCAGGTTTTACGGGTGACGGTGCAACCATGCTGCTTGTGACGGATGTGACGGGTGCTGTGGGCAAGGCGGTTCTGGCCGAGCTTGCGAATGGTCCCGTTCCCGTCCGAGCCCTGCTGCAGCCGGGCGGCGAATTGCCGTTCCAGGCACCGAATGTCCAGGGCGTGCAGGTGGATCCGACGGACGCCGTCAGTTTGCAGCGCGCGGTGCAAGGTGTCGAGGCGATCTTCCTCTCCTGGCCGTTCTCGCCGCAGCTCGCCGAAGCCCACATGCGAATCGTTGCCGCAGCGAAGGCTGCCGGTGTGCGGCGGCTGGTGCAGCTGTCGGGCGTAGGCGCCGATCCGAACATGTGTTGTGCGCGCATGCTGCGTTGGTATGGGCACGCAGAGAGCACCGTCGCTGCCACAGGATTGGACATCACGCGCTTGCGGCCGAGCCAGCTCCTGCAGAATCTGTTCGAGTTCTCGGGATCCATTGCACAGCAGGGCGTCATTGCGGGACCGTTCCGTTCGACCAAGTGGACGTGGGTGGATGCGCGCGACGTCGGTGCGGTCGCAGCCGTAGTGCTGCGCGATTCGTCTCACAGCGGCCGCACCTACACGGTGACAGGCGCGGAATCGATGAGCTATCCGCAAATTGCGGAGCGAATGAGCCGCATCCTCGACAAGCCCGTGCGTTACACGGATATCACCGCGAACGAGGCGCGCGGCTGGCTACAGGGCAAGGGTCTGTCGCCGGTGATGATCGAAGCGAAGCTCGAGCTGTGGGATGCGTGCGCGTCGAACCTGATCAATGCGCCGCCGACGCAGGTCGTGAAGGAATTGACGGGTCGCGAGCCGCGCACGGTCGACGACTTCCTGCGGGATCACAAGAAACAGTTTTTGACCGCCCAGGCGGCGTAGTCACTTCTCCGCCGTCGGCGTGACGGCGATCTCCACGGCTCTATTGTCGTTATCCACGGTCGCGATCGTGACCGGTCGGCGCCATACGCGCGCGACGTATTCCAGTACCTTGCGTGCGCGCTCCGGATCGAGTCCGCGACCGTCGGTCGTGTGGTCGTGCACCAGCTCCAGTTTGCCGTCGACGTGCACGCGCGTAGCGTTCACCGTCGGCGCGCCGAACGCATATTTGGGCGCGAGCAGGGCTTCGTGCAGCAGCGGCAGATCCAGCTCCTGCACCGTCAGCGTGCCGGTTGCCGGTCCTTTGAAGCGGAACAGCTTGAGCTCCTGCGCCAGCTCCATCGTCAGGTGGTTGCGCACGAAAGCGAAATCGTCGTCTTCGCACATGATCTTGCGCGCGGCCTCGAGTCCCTGCGTCTCGACGATCTTTTCCCAGATCGAGAAGCCGAGGTGATACGGATTGGTGGAGAGCGCCACGCTCTCGCCGCTGGCGCTCGGGCGCACCACGTCCGAGTGGCACTTGATCGCGTCCACGTACGCTGACTGCGGCAGGAAATCCGCTTCGCGCAGCAGCCGCGCGTGCCAGTAAGAAGCCCAGCCTTCGTTCATGATCTGGCACGCGAACACCGGGTAGAAGTAGAACGACTCCTCGCGCACCGCGAGGAAGATGTCGCGCTCCCACGGCTCCAGCTCCGGCGCGTACTGAGCGATGAACCAAAGCAGGTCGCGTTCGGGATGCGCAGGGATGGGCGCGCGCTTCGCGGGCCCGCTCGGCGCCGGCCGTGCCGTGTCGGGGCCAAGCGCGGCGAAACGTTTCGCGAATTCGTCGCTCGACGGCGGGGCGGGTTGCGCCATCAATTCAGGGTAGCGCGCCCGGCGCAGGCCTTTGTCGATGTCGATGTGCTGCTCGAGCGCCAGCGCAGCGTCGAGCACGGATTCCACGCGCTCGAGACCGTGCTCTTCGATCGCCATGCCGATTTGGCGCGCGTGCGCAGCAGCCTGCTCGACGATGTGCTCGCCGACCTGATCCTGACTGCGCCGGAACAACATGTTGTTCGCGGAGAAATCCGCATGGCCGAGCACGTGTGCCGTGACCAGCACGTTCTCCGCGGCGCTATTGCTCTTCGCGAGATACGCGCGGCCCGGGTTGCCGGGGAACACGACCTCGAACAGCCGCGACAATCCCATGCGGTGCTGGATCAGCTGATAGATGTAGCGCACGCCGAACGACCAGTGCGGCATGCGCACCGGCAGACCGTAGATCGCGATCTCGGTCATGAAGCTTTCGGGTACGACTTCGAACTCGACGCGGTGGTAATTGAGCCCCTTCTCGCGCGCGAGCTGCTCGATGCGGGAAATATGCGTTTGCCAGTCTTCGGCCATGGGTTACTCGGAAGCTCGACCGAAGAAGTGGCGCACGGCATTCCAGATGTCGTCGGTGCCGCTGACGCGGTAAGCGCCGACGTTGTCCTCGTCGCGCGCGATCTCCACGAACAGCCGGCCGATTTCGCTATCCGGCGCGGCCCCGGCGAGCGGGGCGACTTCCAGGAAGCCGGCGAAGTTGCAATCGCCGACCAGCTCCTCGAGCGCGGTCTGCGCCTGCGGCTGGTCGGACGGGAAGTTCTCGCCGTCGGAGGCGTAGAACAAGTAGACGTTGAACTGACTCGGGCTGAAGCGCGCGTCGATGACCTCGCGCACTTTCTTCAGACCCGCGGAGGCGACCGTGCCGCCCGTGCCGGTGACGCGGAAGAACTCCTCTTCCTGGAATTCCCAGGCCTCCGAAGTGTGCGCGACGAACACCAGCTCCAGGTGACGGTACTGGCGACGCAAACCCTGGATCGCCCAGAAGAAGAACGTCTTGGAAATCTGCCGCTCGCGCTCGCCCATGCTGCCCGAGACGTCGAGCAGCAGGATCACGACCGCCTGCATCGCCGGCTGTTCGCGCTTGGTGAGCTGGCGGTAGCGCAGATCGTCGTCAGTGAAGGAGGGCGAGTCCTGCCCTTGCGCGGTCTGCATACCGCGTCGCTTGATGGATTCTTTCAACGAGCGCCGCCGATCGAGACGCGAGCGCGCACCACGACGATCCCAGCCTTCGCGCGTCCAGTCGTCTTCCTTGGCGCGGCCCGCCTTCGCTTCGAGGTTCGGCAGCTGCATCTCTTCCCACAGCCAATCGACAATGTCGTCGATGCGGAATTCGAGCGTGTACTGGATGCTGCCGTCTTCGTTGCCGCCCTGGCCGCGCTGATTGTCGCTGTCCTGTTGCGGGCGGCCGATGCGATCGCCAGGCTTCGCCTGGCCTTGCCCGACGCCTTGCTGTTCGTTGGAGTTGCGGAGCCTGAAGCGGTAGTGCTCCAGCATCTTGACCGGCACGCGCACCGTCGTGGCGCCGCCGTTGAGCACATCCGCGCCCGCGACGATCTGCGGCAAGTGCTGCCGGACAGCGTCGCGGACTTTGTCGTTGTGACGCAGCCAGTCGCGTGCACCGCGCGAGAACAAATCGTACCAGCCCGCCCCGCCCGGGCCGCCGCCACTACCGCCGGAGCCACCTCCGCCCGACGTGTTTTCGCTCATGTGCCCCTTCGCAACCTCGCTGACTCTTCGCTACTCCTGCGCCAACAATGTCGTCACGTAGCTCAGTGCTTCCTTCGCACTGTGCTCGTCATAACCATACTCCGCCGTGAGCCGATCTTGAACCGCGGAGATTTTCTTACGCGCCTCGTCGTCCGGGCGCGCCGCGGAAGTCACCAGCCGCAGGACGTCGCGGCGCTCTTCGAACAGGTACTGCTCGATGGCCTCGCGCATGCGCGAGTGGCTGTTCAGCGTGAACTTCTCGCCGGTCTTGTACGCGACCATGGCCTTGCGTACGACCTCCTGGCGGAAAGTCATCTTGCCGGACTCCGACACCTTGATCTTGTCCTCGACCGAGCGCAGGAAGCGCTCGTCCGCCGGACGCGACTCGCCGGTGATCGGATCGGTGACCTCGCGATGGTCGAGCGAGGCCTCCACTTCGTCCAGGTATTTGTCCAGTAGCTGCTGCGCTTCGTCTTCGAACGACGCGAACAGCGCGCGGTGCACGTCTTCCTTCACCCAGCGGTTGTAGAAGTCCTTGCGCGCGAGGACCAGGTAATCGATCCACAGCTTCTTCGCCTTCGCATCCATGCGGGCGTCGTTCTCGATCGAATCCTTGAGCGCGAGCAGCACTTCCATGCTGGTCAGGCTCTTCTTGTCGCTGCGCGTGATCGCGTTCGAGATCGAGTTGACGACGAAGCGCGGGCTGACGCCGGTCAGACCTTCTTCGGGCGCCTCCCCTCGCAGACGCGTCACCTCGGTTTCCGGGAAACCTTCAACGCTCTCGCCCGCGTACAGTCGCAACTTCTTCGACAGGTCGAGACCCTCGCGCTCCGGCTTCATGAGCCGAGTCAGCACTGCGAACACCGACGCCAGCCGCAGCGCGTGCGGATCGAGATGCACATCGCGGAACGCCGGTGCGGCGGACACCAGCTTGTTGTAGATGCGCGACTCTTCGACATACGACAGCGTGTAAGGCACCTTGACGATGACCATGCGGTCGAGCAGCGCCTCGTTCTCCTTTTCCTGCAGGAACTTGTGGAACTCGGCGAGGTTCGTGTGCGCGAGGATGGTCTCGTCCAGGTAAATCAGCGGGAAGCGCGACACCTTGACGTTCTTCTCCTGCGTCAAGGTCAGGAGCAGGTACAGGAACTCGCGCTTGACCTTGAGGATCTCGATCATCTCCAGCATGCCGCGACTCGCGGCATAGACGGCACCCGACCACGACCAGGCGCGTGGATCACCTTCGTCGCCGAACTGTGCGACCTTCGACAGGTCCACCGAGCCCACCAGGTCCGCAAGATCCGCAGTCGTCGGGTCGTGCGGCGCGTAAGTGCCGACGCCCATGCGCGAAGCTTCCGAAAGGAAGATGCGCTCGACCGGCATGCGCAGGAAGTCGCCCTCGAATTCGCGTTCCAGGCGATCGCGGGCCCACGGGCTGAGCTCACCGCGAATCTCCACGCCATACGTGTCGCGGAAGTCCGCGCGCAGGCTGGCCGGGATGAGATTGAGCGGCGACTCGTGCATCGGCGAGCCCTGCAGCGCGTACATCGCGCCTTCGTCGGTGTGGCTGTACTCCTCGAGGCCGCGCTTGAGCAGGATAGCCATCGTCGACTTGCCGCCGGACGGCGGACCGAGCAGCAACAACAGACGCCGGCCGACGTCGGAGCCTGCGGCCGCGGCCTTGAAGTAGTCGACCACGCGGCCGAGCGGCTCGTCGATGCCGAACAACTCGCGCTTGAACAATTCTTTCGGGCCCGCGGGCTCGCCGTTGCCGTTACCGGCGTTACCGGTCGCGGAGCCGGTGGTGGCTACCGGGTGGTTCTTGCCGAACCAGCAGAGCATGTCCCATAGGTATTCATGGCTGGCGCGCGCCAATTGGCGACCGTTACCGGGCAGGACCGTCCGCAGGAACTCGCCGAACGTGCCGGACCAGTGCTGCGCGCGGTGAAACCTGCTGTACGCGCTCAAGGCCTCGACGAAGCTCTCGCCGCCGCGCTGCGAGCTTCGGCTGGGGCTGTCTGACTGCATCGAACCGCCCTCCATAAATTTTCTCTTGGGCTATACGCTCGTTAGTGTGTGCGCACTTGCACGCAGTTCACAGTGTTCGCAGTCCAGCATTGCTCATCACCGTAAGACAAAGACTGATCCACAACGTCACATGTTCCATCGACCATTCGACTCATGGGCACTGCAACGGTGCGAAATCGGGAGTGATGCGTGACCGTCAGCTCGCTGAGGTGAGCTGGACTGCGCGTGGGATCGCGCATCTCGCACGATGGAGAGCGGACCATGACTCCTTGATTACTCCCTTCGAGCAGATCTTGCAATGCGATTCATTCCTAAGAGCGCCCGAGGTGAACACGCACGAGGGTCCACAGCCCTTTCGGGCTGTGGACAAGTCACGATCGTCGATTCAGGGGGGGTTCAGGCCGCTGCTGTGACCGGCTTCACGAGGTCGATGCCGAGCGCTTCGCGCACCACTTCGTCGACGCGTTCGCAGAACACGAACTCCACTTCATCGCGCACGACTTTAGGTACGTCTTCCAGGTCCTTCCGGTTGCGTGCTGGCAGCAGAATCTTCCGAATGCCAGCACGATGCGCCGCGACCGTCTTCTCCTTGACGCCGCCGATCGGCAACACCAGCCCGCGCAGGCTCACCTCGCCGGTCATCGCCAGGTTGTGCGCGACCGTGCGATTGGTGAACAGCGACACCAGCGACGTGTACATGGCCACGCCCGCGCTCGGACCGTCCTTCGGAATCGCGCCTGCGGGCACATGGATGTGGATGTCGCTCTTGTCGAACATGCCGGAGTCGATGCCGAGCCGCGAAGCTTGCGACTTCACCAGCGAAAGCGCGGCCTGCGCGCTCTCCTTCATGACATCGCCGAGCTGACCGGTGAGGATCAGCTTGCCGTTGCCGGGCACGCGGGTCGCCTCGATGAACAGGATGTCGCCGCCCACCGGCGTCCAGGCGAGCCCCGTGGCCACACCGGGCACGCTGGTGCGCATCGCGACTTCGTTCTCGAAGCGCGCGGCGCCGAGGATCGGCGGCAGATCGTCGACATCGATGGTCTGCTGCTGGATCGAGCCTTCGGCGATGCGCACCGCGACGTTGCGCAGGACTGCACCGATCATGCGCTCCAGATTGCGCACACCCGCTTCGCGCGTGTGATCGCGCGCAATCTGTCGCAATGCTGCGTCAGTTATCGACGCCTGCTCGGCGTTCAGGCCGTTCGCTTCGAGCTGACGGCGCATCAGGTAGCGCTTGGCGATCTCGACCTTCTCTTCCTCCGTGTAGCCGGTGAGCTCGATCACTTCCATGCGGTCGCGCAGCGGCCCGGGGATCGTGTCGAGCACATTCGCCGTGGCGATGAACATCACCTTCGACAGGTCGAAGGGCAGGCCGAGGTAGTTGTCGCGGAACGTGTTGTTCTGCTCCGGATCGAGCACCTCGAGCAGCGCCGAGGACGGATCGCCCTGGATGCCCGCGCCGAGCTTGTCGATCTCGTCGAGCATCAGCACCGGGTTGCGCGTGCCGGCCTTGCGAATCGCCTGCACGATGTTGCCCGGCAGTGCACCGATATAGGTGCGCCGGTGACCGCGGATCTCCGCTTCGTCGTGCACGCCGCCGAGGCTCACGCGCGCAAACTTGGTGCCGAGCGCGCGAGCGATGCTCTGGCCGAGCGAAGTCTTGCCGACGCCCGGCGGGCCGACGAAGCACAGGATCGGACTGCGGCCCTGCGGGTTGAGCTTGCGGACCGCGAGGTACTCGACGATGCGGCGCTTGATCTTGTCGAGGCCGTAGTGGTCCTCATCGAGCACGCGACGTGCCTTGTCGATCTCGATCGACTCCTCGTCGACCTTGGACCACGGGAGCTGCAGCATCCAGTCGAGCCAGGTGCGCAGCATCGAGTGTTCGGCGCTGGCGTCGGACATGCGCTCCAGGCGCTTCAGCTCCTTGCGCGCCTGCTCCAGCGCTTCCGCCGGCATGCCGGCGGCCTCGATCGACTTGCGCAGCTCGGCAACTTCATCGCCGGACTCGCCGTCCTCGCCCAGCTCCTTGCGGATCTGGTGCAACTGCTCGCGCAGCAGCGCCTCTTTGTGGCGCTCGTCGATCGCCTCGCGCGTCTGCTCCTCGAGCTGGCGCTGGAGCCGCAGCACTTCGATGCGCTTGGTCAAAAACTCGGCGACGCTGTCGAGGCGCGCACGCAGATCGGTATTCTCGAGCAGCGCCTGCTTCTCGCTCGCCTTGATGTCCATGAAGCTGGAGATCAGGTCCGCGAGCGTCGAGGGCGACTCCACTGCCTGGATCGCGTTCGCGAGCTCGGCCGGCGCCTGCGGCAACAGCGAGACCGCTTCGGCAGCGAGCCGCTTCAGGTTCAGCGCACGGGCCTCGATCTCGGGAGTCGTGCTGCTCTCGGGCAGGAACTCCACGCGCGCGACCATGAAGGGCAGACCGTTCTGCCAGTCGAGGACGCGGAACCGCCGCTCGCCCTGGACGACGAGGTGATGCGTGCCGTCCTGGCCGGTCACATAGCGCACGATGCTCGCGACGGTGCCGACCTTGTAAAGATCGCGCCCGGTCGGCGACTGCAGGTCCGGATCGTGCTGTAACACGAAGCCGATCTTGCGCTCGGCGCGCACGGCTTCCTGCGCCGCGGCCAGCGAGCGCTCGCGATTGATCGCGACCGGCACGACGGTGCCAGGAAACAGCACCAGGTTGCGCACCGGCACGATGATGAGCATGTCGTCCGAGATGGTGACCTTCTCGGGCTGGGTGGTGACGTCGTCTTTGATTTCCGAATCGTTCATTGCAACTCCAGGGCTAGCGCTGGATGAAGCGCAGGACCAGGCATCCGTTCGTGTAACTTCTTGCCGTCAGCTCGTAGTAGCGCCCCGCCGGGAGCGCGAAGCGCCGCTCGAAGCGCCCATAAGGGATCTCCAGTCGATGCAGAGCCGTCGTATGCCGCTGCACTGGCAGCGCACGCTCGGCTGCGACCACGACCAGGCCGCCCTCCGTATGAACGTCGACGTGCTCCGGCGCCACGCCCGGCAAAGCCACCGTCACCTGAACCTCATCCCCATAAGCAACGATGTCTACGGGGGGTTCCCAGCGCGGTTGAGCCTCGACAGCGCGGCCGAAGCGAAAGAACTGCCGTTGCAGCCGTTGTGCCTGCTCCAGCATTTCGCATGCTTCAGCCCACATCCATGCAGGCGGGTTACGGATAGCCATGAATAGGATCCCTGTGGGACATGGCGGGGTACTTGGGGACTGCGTCGCAAGAGTCAAGAACCGGCAGCCTTTGTGGGTCGGGCTTTGGCCTGACACTATCTGCTTCCATGCCACGCAACGCCTTCGACGCCGCTTTCTACCGCCGCTTCTACTTCGACCCTCGCACGAAGGTGACGACGCGCGAGGAGACCGCCGCCCGCGCTCGCACCGTCGCGGCGCTCGTCGAGCACCTCGAGCTGCCGGTGCGCACCATCCTGGACGCGGGGTGCGGGCTCGGTTGGATGCGTCGGCCGTTGCTGCGTGCGTTCCCGCGCGCTAAGTACACGGGCATCGAAGTCAGCGCGCACATCTGCAAACGCTTCGGCTGGAGGCACGCATCGATCGCGTCGTATCGCACGCACGCGCGCTTCGACCTCGTGATTTGTTACGACGTACTGCAGTACCTGACCGACGCCGAAGCCGCGCGCGCGATTGCGAATCTGGGCCGGCTGTGTCGTGGCGCGCTGTTCCTGCACGTGCCGACGCGCGAAGACTGGGAGCGCAACGCGGATCAGTCCTGCAGCGACGAAGACATTCACCTGCGCTCAACGGACTGGTATCGCACGCGGCTCGCGCGCCGGTTCCGGCATGCCGGCTTCGGACTCTACGTCCGGCGTGGCCTACCGCTGGTGCAGTGGGAGCTGGCCAGAGCTGTCCAATAGAACGAAAGGGCAGGTCTTCATTCCGTTTAGCCCGGTCGCCCTAAACCCTGTCACTTCCTGGCCCGTTGCTGCGTCATCGAGATGCAGGCAGCGCTTTTTTTCACGCCGCCTTCACGCCTCGCACGACTGTTCTCTCACGCGACGGTCTTAATCTGCGTCACGTGGTTCGATGTGAGGCGTATTCACTGGTTGGATGCATGCATTCACCGGTATTCGCATCCGGCGGAACAGGGTCTGCGTAAGCACGACAACTGATTCCACACGCGGCGGTCATGAATGTCATTCCCGACGCCGCGTTTATCCGGAGAGGCGAAGCGCAGAAAGTAGCGACCAACGAAGAGCGATCTGGCAGTAGTTCGAAAGAGTAGTAGTCATGGAGTCCGCGAAAAACATAACACTCGTTGCTCTCGCCGTGCTGGCTGCGGCGCTGATCCTTCCTGTCGCGCGTGCGAACGCGCAGGACGATGCCTGGCGCACGTGGGCGCCGGAGCAGGAAGTGAGCGGCGTGCGCCTGCACATCGACAACGATCTGTTCGCGGTCAAAAACCTCGATCGTGACTACACCGGCGGCGTGGCACTCACGCTCTCGGGCACTGCTGCACGCGATGGTTTCCTGTCGCTCGATCCGGTGCTGCGGGGCATCGACGGGCTGTTCGAAGGTTCACCCGCCGCGAGCGTGCGTCACGCGCGGCAGATCGGCCTGATCGCATTCACGCCGACCGACATAGTTACCGCCGAGGCACAGCAGGCCGATCGGCCTTACGCGAGCCTGCTGTTTGCCTCGAATGGACGAGTGCGCATCGATGCGGATGACCGCGGTGCGTGGTCGAGCAGCCTGACCGTGGGCGTGCTCGGGTTGCAGCTCTCGAAGAGCGCGACTGACCTGATCCATAGCGCTGTGGGCTCGGAAGCGCCGGAAGGCTACGACCATCAGATTTCCAACGGTGGTGAGCCGACTGCACGCTACATGCTTGCGCGGCACAACCTGGTGTACGCGGATCCGACCGGTCGCATCGACGTGAAAACGACGATCGAAGGCAGCGTGGGCTACCTGACGCACACGAGTGCTTCGGTGTCCGTGCGCATCGGTCGCTTCGACACGCCGTGGTGGAGCTTCGCGCCCGAGATGGCCGATTACATTGCGGCGCCGACGCCAATCGAGTCGCTCGGTCAGCAGCGCGAGATGTA
>DATENH010000210.1:0-22237 GCA_035275145.1 Steroidobacteraceae bacterium
GGGCTGAAACCCGACGTGCAGATCGCTACTTGATCTTCGTTTCCTTGTAGACGACGTGCTTGCGGGCCTTCGGGTCAAACTTCTTGACCTCCATCTTGTCCGGATGGAGCCGCTTGTTCTTGGTCGTGGTGTAGAAGTGACCGGTGTTGGCGGAAGACAGCAGCTTGATCTTTTCACGCATGGCAATTCTCCTCGAGTCAGAGCTCGACGCCCTTGGCGCGCAGCTCGGCCACAACCTTCTCGATGCCCTTCTTCTCTATGGTGCGCAGACCGCGCGTGGAGACGCGCAGGCTGACGAAGCGCCGCTCGCTCTCGAGCCAGAAGCGCTGCACGTGCAGGTTCGGCAGGAAGCGCCGGCGACGCCGATTGTTGGCGTGGGACACCGTGTTGCCGGTCATCGGCCGCTTGCCGGTGATCTGACAGACTCTGGACATAGCTGCGATCCCTAAAAAGAGTCGCGCTTTATACCAGCCAATGGCTTGAGAGGGAAGGGGATTTAGAGCAAACCCCGCTCGGCGAAGGACTCGCAGACCCCGTCGCCGATCACCAGGTGGTCGAGCGTCCGGACCTCGATCAGTGCCAGCGCCTCCTTGAGCCGCTGGGTGACCATCTGGTCCGCCACGCTGGGTTCTGCCAAGCCGGACGGGTGGTTATGGGCCAGGATGACGGCGGCCGCATTGCGGGCCAAGGCCTGTTTGACCACTTCCCGCGCGTGGACCGGAGCGGCTCCAGGTAGTGCCGGCGCGCCAGCTCCAGCGAGGCCTGCAGAATCACATACCGCGCCGGGCCCAGCCCGCGAGCCGCGCACAGCCGCTGCGGCTCCGCTGTCAGTAATCCTCGCAGAGAACCGAACTCCATCAGCAGCTGCCGGGCGACATCGAGAGCGCTGCACCCGCGCACACCGGTGCGCAGGAGAATGGCCAGCAGCTCGGCCTCGGTGAGGACGCTTGGCCCGCGCTCAAGCAGCTTTTCCCGCGGCCGCTCGCGCTGCGGCCATTGGCGTATCGACATCCGCTGTCCTCGGGGTGGGCCTGGTGCGATTGTGCCGGCCCATCGCGCCATGCGGTGAGCGGAATACCTCGATAACTGCGCCTCGTTTGATGCGCCCGAGGGCCGCCCCCATAATCCGGCCATGAGTCCGCAGCCCCGCAAGATCCTGCTCGGCGTCACGGGTGGGATCGCCGCCTACAAGAGTCCGGACCTCGTGCGCCGCCTCATGGAGCACGGTGCCGAGGTGCAAGTGGTCATGTCGCGCGGCGCGCAGCAGTTCGTGACCGCGCTGACCTTCCAGGCAGTTTCCGGCCGGCCGGTGCGCAGCGACCTGTGGGACCAGGCGGCCGAAGCCGCGATGGGACATATCGAGCTCGCGCGCTGGGCCGACGAGATCGTCGTTGCGCCCGCGACGGCGGAGTTCATCGCACGCCTCGCGCACGGGTTCGCGGACGATCTGCTCGCCACGATTTGTCTTGCCACGACGGCGCGCATCACGCTCGCGCCGGCAATGAACCGCCAGATGTGGGCGAACGCCGCGACTCAGGCGAACGTGCAGATCCTGAAGGAACGAGGCGTACGCATGCTTGGCCCGGCGAGCGGCGAACAGGCGTGCGGCGAAGTCGGCGTCGGCCGCATGCTCGAGCCCACGCAGATTGCTGACGAGATTTTCACGACCCGCGGTGGCGCAGGTCCGTTGCACGGCCTGAAGGTCATCGTCACTGCGGGACCGACGCGCGAGGCGATCGATCCCGTGCGTTTCATCAGCAATCGCAGCTCCGGAAAAATGGGCTACGCGGTCGCACAGGCGGCACGCGAAGCCGGCGCAGAAGTCGTGTTGGTGAGCGGGCCGGTGCAGATTCCGACGCCGCGCGGCGTTGAACGCATCGAAGTGGAGAGTGCCGAGCAAATGCTCGAAGCCGTGCGGCGCCATCTGGTCGGCGCGCACATCTTCATCTCCGCAGCCGCAGTCTCCGACTATCGCGCGCACCAAGTCGCGTGCGAGAAGATCAAGAAGACCAACGACACGATGAACCTGTCGCTGGCACGTGCTCCGGACGTGCTCGCGACGATTTCGCGCTCCGAGTCGCCGCCGTTTCTGGTCGGCTTCGCTGCCGAAACCGAGCACGTCGAGCGCAACGCGCTGGCGAAGCTCACGGGCAAGAACCTCGACATGATTGCGGCCAACAAGGTCGGCGAGGGGCTCGCATTCGACAAAGACGAGAATGCGCTGACCGTGTATTGGCCCGCCGGCGGCAAGCGCGAGCTCGCGTTCACGAGCAAGCTGGCGCTGGCGCGGCAGCTCGTCGAAGTCATCGCCGAGCGCTATCAGGCGAGCAACAAGACGCGCTCATTCACTCCGCAATCCAAGAGTCCTGCTCATGCCAGCTGATGGAGCGCACGCCGCCGGCGCGCGGCGCCGGCTCGAGGTGCGCATCCTCGACCCACGCATCGGTCGCGAATACCCGCTGCCGCAGTACGCAACGCAAGGCTCAGCTGGTGTCGATCTGCGCGCCTGCATCGACGCGCCGCTCGAGCTGAAACCCGGCGAGACGCAGCTCATCCCATCGGGCATCGCAATTCATCTGGAAGACGCCGGCTATGCGGCCATCGTGCTGCCGCGCTCGGGCCTCGGGCACAAGCACGGCATCGTGCTCGGCAATCTCGTCGGGCTGATTGACTCGGACTACCAGGGCCAGGTGTTCGTCTCGTGCTGGAACCGCGGCCAGACGACTTTCACGATTCAACCGGGCGAGCGCATCGCGCAGCTCGTGGTCGTGCCGGTCGTGCAGGTGGAGTTCGCAGTGGTCGAGGAATTCGCGCAGTCCCAGCGGGGTGCCGGCGGCTTCGGCAGCTCCGGCCGCGGTTGATCAGCCCAGATCTAACGTAGCCCTTTCAGTTCCTTGAAGCGCTTCACGTCCGCGTCGAACTGCTCGTTCAGCTGCGCCTGTTCCTTGCGATTCGAGGCCAGCGACTCCTCGTAGACGCGCATGCCGTTCACCGAACTGACCAGCTCCGCCGCCAGATGCTCCGGCAGCGCCGGCGCGCTCGGATTGTCGCTGTACGGCTTGAAGCGAGCGATCTGGGCTTCGAGCCGCGTCTGCCGCTCGCGCAGGTTCGCAATGTTCTGCTCAGTAACACGGTACTGTGCGTTCAGCTGGTCGAGCCGCTGATTGCGCAGGCGCTCGATGTCCTCGACCGTCAGATAGGTTTCGATCAGTGTGCGATCACGCAGCGCGCTATCCGCTTTTTCCTTCCGGACTTTCGCTTCCGCCTCTTCGCGCTCCAGCCGCTTGAGTCGCGTCGCCTCGCCCTCGATCAACCGCACCTGCATACCGCGGTCGTTGAGCACTTCGGTGTCGAGGCCGGCGCATTCCGCCGGCATGCTGTCGCCGTAGTGTGTTTGGCCATTGCGATCCTTGCAGCGAAAGAAGGCTTCGCGTGACGAGTGTTCGGCAGCGGTCGCGGCGTAAGCCGTTCCCACGAGGACGATCGTTGTCGCGATGCTGCGAATCCCGCGCATAGTGGCTCGAGCCGCCGTAACCGCGGCTATTGTGCCGAAGCAGCCCCGGCGGTCAAATTTTTACGACCTTTGCTCAATCCGACGCCGTCAGGCGACGCCATACTGCCCGCGGTAGGCCCGCGTTGCCGCCAGCTGGCTCGCGTCGCCGGAGCGCTCCAGGTACTCGATCAGATCGGCGAGTTTGAGGATGCTCGTCACCGGCAGCCGCAGCGTCTGCTCGACTTCCTGAACTGCCGAGAGCTGGCCCGTGCCGCGTTCCTGGCGATCGAGTGCGAGCACTACACCGACAGGCTGAGCACCCTGAGCGGTGATGATGTCGATGGCTTCGCGAATCGCCGTCCCCGCGGTGATCACGTCGTCGATGATGAGCACGCGGCCGCGCAACGGCGTGCCGACGATCGTGCCGCCTTCACCGTGATCCTTGGCTTCCTTGCGGTTGAACGCCCACGGCGCGTCGCGACCGTGGCGGTCCGCGAGTGCAATCGAAGCTGCGGCCACCAAGGGGATGCCCTTGTAGGCCGGCCCGAACAGCACGTCGAAGGACCACGCAGTTTTCTGGATCGCGTCTGCGTAATGGCGCCCGAGCTCGGCGAGGCCGGCGCCGGTGTTGAACGAGCCGGCGTTGAAGAAGTACGGGCTGAGGCGGCCGGACTTCAGCTTGAACTCGCCGAAACGCAGCACGCCGAGGCGCAGGCACAGGTCGATGAAGGACGCGGACATGAAGGGATTCTATACATTCTCTCTATAATGTCGGCATGCGCATCATCACTCTCAACGCCAACGGCATCCGCTCGGCGGGCAGCAAGGGCGTGTTCCGCTGGATCGCGTCGCAGGAGCCGGACGTCGTGTGCGTGCAGGAGACCAAGGCGCAGGAGCATCAGCTCGGCGACGCGCTGTATCGGCCGAAGGGCTATCACTGCTACTACTTCGATGCGCAGAAGAAGGGCTACAGCGGCGTCGCGATCTACGCGAAGCGCAAGCCCGACAACGTGACGATCGGTTACGGCTCGAAAGAGTTCGACGGCGAGGGCCGTTACCTCGAAGCGCAGATCGGCAAGCTTTCGGTGGTCTCGGTCTACCTGCCGTCCGGCTCTTCCGGCGAGGACCGGCAGCGGGCGAAGTTCCGCTTCCTCAGCGAGTTCATGCCGCATCTGTGCGCGCTCAAACGCAAGCGGCGCGATTTCATCCTGTGCGGCGACTGGAACATCGCCCACAAGGAGATCGACCTGCGCAACTGGCGCTCGAACCAGAAGAACTCCGGCTTCCTGCCCGAAGAGCGCGCGTGGCTCGACCAGCTGTTCGGCGACGTGGGCTACGTCGACGGCTTTCGCGAGATCAACCCGAAGGCCGACCAGTACACCTGGTGGTCGAATCGCGGCGAGGCCTGGGCCAACAACGTGGGATGGCGCATCGACTACCAGATTCTCAGCCCGGGCCTGCGCGGCAGCGTGCTCGGCGCGAGTATTTATAAGAAGCGGCGGTTCTCCGATCACGCGCCGCTCGTGATGGATTACGACCTTTGAGCAGCGCCGGGCAACCCGCTGCGTCCGGCACCGAGCGGCGCGGCTGGCTGCAAGCCGTGCTCGTGTACCGGCAGCCGCGGATGCTGTCGATGTTGCTGCTCGGCTTCTCCGCCGGGCTGCCGTTCTTTCTGGTCTTCCAGACGCTGTCGGCGTGGTTGCGCCAGGACGGCATCCAGCGCGCGACCATCGGCATGCTCGCCTGGGTCGGCATCGTCTACTCGATCAAGTTCCTGTGGGCGCCGGTCGTCGATCGCACCAAGCTGCCTTTGCTGTATCGATTGTTCGGCCGGCGGCGCAGCTGGATGTTGCTCGCGCAGGCGGGTATCGCCGTCGGGCTGCTCAATCTGTCTTTGAGCGATCCGTCCGCCGACATTCTGCGTGTGGCCATGTGGGCCCTGTTCGTTGCGTTCTGCGCGGCGACCCAGGACATCGCAGTCGATGCGTGGCGCATCGAGTCCGCGCCGCCCGAGATGCAGGGCGCAATGGCTGCCGCGTACCAGTTGGGTTATCGAGGCGCACTCATCGTCGGCAGCGCCGGCGCAATGACTGTCGCGGCCGGGTTCGGTTGGCAGGCGAGTTACACGACGATGGCCGCACTCGTTGCGGTAGGTGTGATCACTACGCTGGCGAGTCGCGAGCCCGAGGCAGGCGCGTCGCGCGATACAGTGCTGCGCGAGGAGCGCGTGATTGCCTGGCTCGATCAGCGCACTCACTGGCCGCACTGGATGCGCAACGCCGGCGCGTGGTTCATCGGCGCGGTCGTCTGTCCGCTCATCGACTTCTTCGGCCGCTTCGGCTGGCGCACGGCCGTGTTCATCCTGCTCTTCATGAGCACCTATCGGCTGACCGAATTCACGATGGGCTCGATGGCGAATCCCTTCTACATCGACAAGGGTTATACGCTGCCGCAGATCGCGACGGTCGTGAAGGTATTTGGCCTGGCAACCTCGATGATCGGCGTCGTGCTCGCCGGCATCGTGATCGCGAAGCTGGGCATCCTGCGCGCGCTCGTGCTCGGCAGCTGCCTGATCATGGCCTCCAACCTGGGATTTGCGGGACTCGCGACGACGGACTCGCCGTCGCTGGTCGGTCTCGCCGCGGTCAACAGCCTGGACAATCTCGCTCAGGCACTGCACGGCACTTCGCTGATCGCGTTTCTTTCGAGCCTGACGAGCCCGAAGTACACGGCCACGCAATACGCGCTGTTCTCATCGCTGTACGCGCTGCCGGGCAAGATCCTGGAAGGAACGTCCGGATTCGTCGTCGACAACGTCGGCTATGTCACTTTCTTCGTCTACACGGCGAGCCTCAGCCTGATCGGGCTGACGCTGCTGTTCGTGCTCGCGCGCTTGGGTGTGTTCTACAAATCGAGCGGCGACGGCCACTCCGAGTAGCCGGACGCCTCCGACCGATCGAGGCTCGTGAGCGGATCGGTCCAGCTTGCGCCGCTGCTCACTTCGCGATCGGCTTCGGTATCTTCGGCGTCGACGTCGACCGAGCCGGTCCAGTCTTCGGGCGCCTGCGCTTCTTCGAACTCCTGCTCTTCCCACGATTCCAGGTCGAACTCTTCGAGCGTGCCGTCGAAGTGCTGCACTTCGACCGTCGCGTCGTCGCGATCGATTGCGACGACTTCGAACAACGCACCCCCCGGCCGGCGATACCAGTCACCCACCACAGGACTCGGCGAGGTCATACGTTGTCTCCTTGTTGGTGAAATGGTTTTAGTCCTGTGAGCGTGGGGATTCAAGAGGAAATTTTTCTGCAGAGCATCATGCATGTGTGACATGCATGCGCGTTGATGACAGCAGTGTCAGTCCGCTCTTCGATATTCGAGATCCCACACGCCATGACCGAGACGCTGGCCGCGTCGTTCGAAGCGTGTGAGCGTCCGTTCCGCGGTTCGCGCGACGAAACCGGCGTCCGCTGCGACGTTCGCGAACGCGGGCGAAGCATCGATGACCTCGCGCATGTGTTGCGCGTACGGCTCCCAATCCGTCGCGAGCCGCAGCGTGCCGCCTGGCGCGATCGCTTGCGCCAGCAACTCGACGAATGCGGGCTGGATCAGCCGGCGCTTGTGATGCCGCTTCTTCGGCCACGGATCGGGAAAGAAAATGTGCACGAGAGCGATGGACGCGCGCGGCAGCTGCTGTTGCAGCACTTCCACAGCGTCGTGACAGATCACGCGCAAATTGCTGAGCTTCGCGGCTTCCGCACCGAGCAGCAGCCGGCCGACGCCGGGTCGATGCACCTCGATACCGATGCAATCGAATTCGGGATGCGCGCCGGCGAATTCGAGCAGCGCTTCGCCGGCGCCGAAGCCGATTTCCAGCATGCGCGGTGCGGCGCGCCCGAACAGCGTCTGCAAGTTCAGTGTCGCCTGCGAAAATTCGACGCCATATTTCGGCCACAACTGCGCGAGCGCGCGCTGTTGACCCGCCGTCGCGCGGCCGGCACGCAGAACGAAGCTGCGCACGCCGCGCTGTCGCACGTCCGAAGGATCTTTGTCGGACATCACGTTGTTTGTTTTTGGCCGAGCAGGTGTTCGAACAGCAGCCGCGCGGCCGAGGGCAGCGGTGTTTCCGCCCGTGTGCACAGGAACAGCTGACGTCGCGCCCACGCGTCGCTCAATGCGATGCTCGCGAGCGACAGGGAGCGGATGTAGGGCGTCGTCGCGGCGCGTGGAACGATTCCAACACCGAGACCGGCCGCGACCATCGCGCAAGCGGCATCGAAGCTCGTCACGTTGATGCGCCAGTTGAGCGTGCGGCCCATCTCCGTCGCGGCGCGCGTGAGCACGTGGTGCAAGGCGCTGCCGGCATGCAGGCCGACGAAGGGCTGGTCGGAAATTTCGGCGAAGTGCAACGACTGGCGGCCCGCGAGCGGATGCCCCGGCTGCAGCACGACCACCAGCTCGTCGTTACGAAACGGCACCGTGCTCAGGCCCTCGACCAGCGGCAGCTCGCTCAGGATGCCGAAGTCCGCCGAGCCGTCCGCGACCGCCGCTGCGATCGCCGAGCTCACGTGCTCTTCGAGCTGCACATGAATGTCGGGATGTGCGGCGCTGAACGAGGCGAGCGCACCCGGCAGAAATTCCACGATCGAGGAGATGTTCGCGAACACGCACACGTAGCCGCTCGAACCGCTCGCGTGCCGGCGCATCTCGTCGTCGAGCTGTACCGCCTGATTGAGCAGGACACGTGCCCGGACCAGCAGCGCATGACCGGCGGCAGTCAACTCGACGCCCTTGGCAGCCCGCACGATGAGCGCGCAGCCAAAGACCTCTTCCAGATCGGAAATGCGCTTACTGACCGCGGAGGCAACGGTATGCGAGCGCTCGGCGGCCCGCGCGATGCTGCCTGCATCGGCGACGGCGACGAACAGCTCCAGGTCGCGGAGGTCGAACTTCATGGGCGTAGCTTGCCGGTTGGGCGGCCCGCTGCATAGAATCCCCCGGCCGCAAGCGGGTGTAGTTCAATGGTAGAACTGTAGCTTCCCAAGCTACTAACGTGGGTTCGATTCCCATCACCCGCTCCATCCTCTTCAACCTCCGGTCGTCACGCCGCTGAACAGCTTGGTCACGTACGCAAGATCGAACGTGAGCCCGATCGAGAATTTCGATTCCCATTCCTTGTCGGTGGGGATCTGGTCGGTAGTGCCCGTGAACGGGTCGCCGATGGCGTGTCCCGATAGCTGCTTGACCTTCGCCATCTCGTAGACTCCTACGAGGTTGATGCCGTAGGCGATTTCGTAGGAAAGGCCGAGGCCGAAACGATCGCCCGGATCTTCGATACCCGCGGTGATCACCAGGCCCAGCTTGTCCTTCCAGGTCTTGTCGTGGATCGGATCGTAGCCTTTGTAGCCCCAGTTAGCGGGATCGCTGGCATTCCGGTTTTTCCCGACCTTCTCGAACAATTCCTCGGCGTAGTACGCCACCCCGGGCACGATCAATGCGGCAAGGTATTCCGGCCCGCGCTTGTTCGCCTCCTTGTCGTAGATGACGTCGGACGTTCCGTCGTTGCGCAGCGCGAAGTCCGGATTGTGCAGATCGGTGTAGAGCGCGCCGAGGTGAAACGTCGCGCGATAGCGCTGGTACTGAGTGAGTGTGTACGGAGTCGAGACGGCGCTGTTCCCTTCGCCCAGCTTGACGGTGACGACGGGCGATACGCTGCCGCACGCGCGGGAGCCGAGAAAGTGCGGCTCCGCTCGCAGCTGCGCTGTGATGCGTGACTGGAACTTCGGGAGTTCACCGTTGGCGAGCACGTTGGGCGCCGCGGACTCCGGAGGGCAATCGGTGAATTCGACGCTGGGTACAGCGTCCAGCTTCTCGCCCGGGTTCAGGACCATTCCGACCTCGAGCAGATCGCCCTGGCGAATGACCGGCGGCGAGTAGCAGTGCACGCCGTGACTGTTGAAGACGACTGGAACTCGATAGCGCGTTCCCGGCGGGATCCAGTCGTTCGCGGCCTTCAGGCATTCGACAGGCGTTGCCGGCTCCGAGGAGGTCACGCGCGCAAGGTCTGCCTGCGGAGCAACCGCCAGCTCGGTCGCGGCGACGTCCCCGCATGCTCTCGAGTCGGCCTCGCCCTTGAGCAGGAAGTTCAGCTCATCGGCGGGCATGGGATTGCCGTTCCGTGTCTGCTCCAATCGCACCTTGCGGCGCTGTTCATCGGACACCGCAGCGAGCGCTTTGATCTGATCGAACTGCGCTTGCGTCACACGCCACTTCCCTCCTTGCACCACTGCTCCCGCGATTGCATGCGAATCGGTGCCCACGATCACGCTGATTCCCGTCGCTTCGGGATGCAGACCGGCGACCTCGCTCTCCGGATTGATCCGTACCACCTGGCATTCCGGAGTCGCGCTCATGACCGTGCCGGTCAGGAGTAGCAGCGTTGCAGCGAGAGTCGCAGTCGAAGCCCTTGGTTTGCGCGGAGCCATTGACGAGTTCCTCTGTTGGAGTTGCTTACGCGAGCCGCGAACCTTCCTGCGTGAGCAGCAGGTTCGCGGGCATGAAGAACGACGAGCCGGCGAACGTCCCGAGCAGAAATCCCCACAGGCGCGAGTCGCTGTCGACGAGCGCCGCGCCCGACATGCCGGCCGTGGTGACGGGGGTCGTGAGAATGACGTCCTCGAAAACGCCGACCACGGTGTTCAGCCGGGCGTGGACGCCGCGACAGATCGTCGGCACGGCGCCGTTCTGATCGAGGACGAACAGCGGCTTGTTCTGATCGGCCACCGTGGGAACGAAGACCGGCCCGATGCGCACCCTGTCCCGAAACAGGTTGTCGCAGTCGGCGGGGTTGGTCGGTTGCAACAGCGCATAGTCGGCGGCGAGTTGCAGCACACAGCGCTTGACCAGCACGTTGAATTGCAGCCCCGAAGCGCGTGCTTGCGCGAGACTGCCGACGGCCGCGGGACCACCGAACAAGTGCCCGGCGGTCGTCAAGCAGCGACCGAAAACAGGATGATCGACTGCCGCGCCGATCGTCGCATCCGCTGCGCCGAAGATTGCGCCGTCGCCCGGTCCGAGGACGACACCCTGTTGGAGCTGCAAGTCTGGAGTTGCCGCGACGACGTCAGTTGGAATGCGATAGGTGCGTCTGCGTTCCTTCCACTGTGCCGCTTTCCAGATGCGCTGCTGCTTCGGAATCTCCTCGAGCGGCTGCTTGCTCTCGACCAGGCAGACCAGCGCGACCTCGCTTGTCCACCTGCCATGTCGCTTCTTCCGGCCCAGGTACGTTGCGAACGCTCCCCACTTGGCGCTCGCTTGCGCGTGCAACTGGGCGAGCGCCGCGCGCGGCGGAGTGCGACGACGAGCGCGATCGCCCGCCGTCAGCCGTTGGATCGCACTGGCGTTCGAAAGACGCCGCGGCGCGGCCGGCTCGTGCGCACCCTTCGCTGCTTTCCTGCTGCGTCGTTTTTTTTCCCGCCCGGCCACTGTCCGCTCTCCCGACGCACTTGCGTGCCTCCTTCAACCGATCTGTCGGCGAGAGCGAGAAACTCTCACCGGGAGACGGCGTGCGCTCGCGAGATGAGCGTCAGTGGGCTCGCGCTGCGCGGGTCGGCGCGGGGTTGCGCGGAAAAACCATCGGGCTCTCGGGCGCGACGCTCGTGAGGATGTAGGGAGCCCAGAACCAGGGGCTGGCGTACTCGGGACGCGATCTCAGCTCGAGTTGCGCGTCCCGGAGCGCGCGTGCCACCGATCCGCCCGCAACCAGGCTCGCGTAGAAGCTGGCCATGAACTCCGCCGACGCACGGTCGGCGACCGGCCAGAGGCTGGAGACGACGTGCGACGCTCCTTGTGCGACGAAGCCGCGCGTGAGGCTCAGCATGCCCTCGCCGCCGCGGTCGAGCCCGAGGGCACTGTCGCAGCCGCTGATGACGACGAGCTCGTTGTTGAAGCGATACGAGAACAGCTCGGTGAGCGTGACGAATCCGGAATCCGTGCGTCCCGCTGCGGTCGCAGGCGAGAGCGCGAAGCCGATGTTGTCCGGGTCGGACGACTGGAAGTAGCCATGCGAAGCGATATGCAGCATGCGAGCGTTGCGAGCGTCGAGGCTGCGCAGGTTCGAGCGTGTCGCGTTGACGTCCGTGTAGACGAGCGTGCGATCCGGCGCGAAGAAGGCCGCCACCTGCTGCGCTTCGTGCGCCGTCCACGGCAGCCGCTGCAGGCTCCTGGTCCAGGCCCCGCCCGGAGAATTCCAGGCCCGCGCGGCTGTGGGCGGCGCGTTCTGGAACAACGGATCGGCAAACACAGCGAGGTCGACGGAGTATGCGTCGGTGTGCACCGGCTTCGGCATGAAGTACGCGCTGAGCGAGGGCGCGACGATCACGCTACGTCGAGCAATCACCGGCTCGTACGCGCCGCGCCGATCGCCGGCGTGCAGTGCGCCGAACGGCACGCCATGCAAGGGGCCGTCGCGAACGACGATCCATTCCTCGGCGGGAGGGATCGCGTCCATCGGCAGAACCATTGCGCCGAGCTCCCGTAACGATGCGGCGATCCCGAGCGGTTTGCTCGTCAGTTCGTTGCGCAGGGCGTCCACGAGGCTGTCGAGCTGCTGCCGGCTGCCGAGGTCGACGACGCTCACCTTCTTCGGTGCAACCACGAACAGGTACGCCTCTGCACTCGTGACGAGGTAGACGAGCGCCACTTGCGCGCTGCCAAGAGCGGACTGCAGGCGTGCGAGATCGAGTGGCGGCGGCACCGGCAGGTTGCCGACGCCTGACAGGCGCGAGAGCGTCAACAAGTCGTGATCGTGGTAGTACGCGAGCGGCAGGCCTTCTGAGTCAGCCGAACCGGCTTGCCGATTCGCGAGCTCTGCCATCGAGGCGAGCAGCGGGTCGTCGCGAACCTGCCGAACGAGGCTCGGGGGCGCGCTGTACTGTTGGCGCAGACTGATCGCTCGCGACCGCTCGACGACGCCGAGAGCCGCGGCGAGACGATCCGCACGTCCGCTGCGGCGCTGATCCTCGATCAGGGTGACCGCGAGCTCGGCGTAGACGCCCTGCGTTCGCGCGCTCCATGCGGGCCCGAGACGTTCGGCATCGAGCTGTGCATGGATGCTGTCGATGACGTCCATCGTGCGATTGCCGAAGTCGAGCGCCTCAGGCATCCGGCCCTGTTCACGATAGATGCTCATCGCGGCCGACAACGCATCCACCTTCGCAGTCGGATAGCGCGCGTACTCGGCGATCTCGATCGCCTGGCGAACGCTCTGTCGCGCCGCGACCTTGTCGCCGCGAGATTGCAACGCGCGCGCCTGCTGCACGAGCAGCTTGGATTTCGCATCCCGATCCTCCAGCCTAGGCAGTAGCCGCATCGCTTCCTGGATCGTCTCCCAGGCTCGCGCGGACAAGCCTTGCTCTTCGTAGTCGACGGTCAGCTCGCTCAGGGCCTCGGCATGGACGCGCACGTCGTCAGCCGCTGCGGCGCGCTCCCGGCACAACACGTGCGCCGCGACGGCCTCGGCGAGGCGGTGCTGCTCACGCATTGCGATGCCGACCTGGCAATACAGACGAATCTCGCGCTCGCCTTCGAATTTTTCGGAGATGGTCAGCGCCTGCTGCAGGAACCGCTCCGCTTTCTGATAGTCGCCGAGCGTCAGGTAGATGTTGCCGAGACCCCGGTACAGGAATTTGGAGCGCAGCGGATCGTCGGTGTCGCCGAGCAACTGCAATGCCGCCTGATAGTGCGCGCGCGCACCGCGCACGTCGCCGACGCGCTCGTAGAGTGTCGCAAGGTTGTTCTCGATTCCGGACAGCTCCTGCCGATCGCCGGCGCGCGACGCATGGCCCTGGGCGCGAAGGTGTTCCTCGATCGATTGCGCCAGGTGCTGCGATCGCGCGGAGAGGCGATCGCTGTCGGCGCGTCGCAGGTACACATAGCCGAGATTGTTGTGCACGAGTCCCAGCAGTTGCTCGTCGTCCAAGGCGGCGCGCTGCGCTTCGCGCATCAGTCGTTCGCCTTCGGCGAGATTGCCTAGTGAGACCTCGACCTCACCGAGGAGGTTGGTGATGTCTGCGAGGTCGCGTCGCAGGCTGCGCCCCGACGTACCTTGATAGGCACGTGCCGCGCTGAGTGCCTGTTCCAGTGCAGCCTTGCTGGCGGAGAGTTGCGACCTGCGGTTCAGGATCGCACCGCGTGTCCAATTGGATAGGTATGCGACCTGTGGCGTCATCGATGGAAGCTGGTCGAGCTTGCTCAGTTGAGCGAGCGCATCGTCGTACGCGTAGCGTTGCACCTGAGCCTGAGCGCCGTACAGCCGCGCATATTGACTGGCCGAGTGGCGCGCGATGCCCAGGTTGGCCGCTTGCTCATACATGTTCGCCGCGGCGAGCCGCGAAGAGCGTGTGTCCGCCGCCGCCCACGAGACGGACGCATCGCTGAGCAGCCGAAACGCATCGTGCGTCTGCGGGCTCGTCTTGCTCAGGACAGTCCCTTCGATGCGATAGCTGCGTGGGGCTGCATGCCGATAGACGGCGTACAGGCAGATTTCGTGAGCAGCCGGCGTTCCGGAGGCGAGATAGATCCACTCCGGGCCGTTGCGACCGCCGGGGCCGGCGTAGACGACCTCGTTGCCGCGGCTGAAATCGACGACCTTCAGGTCGAGGTCGAGTTGATCGATGCGCAGCAACAGTGCGGCATCGCGTTGCGTCTGCGCGCGGTACTCGCCGACCAGCGGCTGGCTATGGTGTTCGAGAGGGCAGGCAACCGCCTCGCTCGCGAGCAGTGCTCCGAGCGCGACCATGCCGGTTGAGACGAGATTCCTTGTCGAGGTTGCGCGCACGATGGCGTGACAACGATCTTCTGCCCCTGCTGGCCTGCGATCGTAGCCGATGTGCGCGCCGCGCAGCAGCTCCCGTCGATCGGCCGCCGGGCACGAATACCCGGCGGCCTTGCGAGAGCAACGCACGCACTGACGAATGCCTCACGCGTGCAGCGAGGTCGCCAGTACCGCTGCCGGCACGTGCGGACACAGCCAATCGCCTTTGCTACCGTCGGAGAACGAGAGCTCGTGCTTGACGCCGTCTGCCACGACTCGCAGCGTTTCCGTGCACAGCAGGCCGGGCTGCAGCTCGATGTCCTGCGCGACCAGCGTGCCGTCGTCGGCAGCGCGATAGATCGCTTTCTCGATCGAGCCCTTGGCGGGCGACGCGCTGATCGTGACTTTGGCGTAGGCCTCGCCGTTCTGCGTCATAGCCACCTTGTAGATCGTCATCTTCACGCCGGCGACCGGAAACCAGGCCGCGTGCTGCAGGGGGACGCCGTTCCACTTGCCATCGCTCACGTAGTCGCTGCCGACGAATCCGTTGACGATCGCTTCACTGTCGCTCATGACAATTCTCCTTATCCTGTCTTCTGGTTGGGGGCGGTCTCAGACGACGCGCAGCAGTCGCGCGGGCTGATCTGTTGTTGCATAGCGCGCGTCACGGCTGCGCACGGCGCCGAGCAGATCGTCCATCGAGAGTACGAAGCCGTCCGGCGTGGCTGCCGACACCGGCACTTTCTTGGTCGGTTGAATGAATTGCGAGCGGAATGCCGCTTCACCGATCGTCGGACGGCTGAGCGTCACGAGCGCGCGCAGCACCGAGCCGACGATGAGACTGCCGAGCGTTCCGAGGCGGGCGCCCTGGTGCTGGTGCCACGCCTCCGCAAGGATGTAGTACCACAGCGGCGTCTTGCGATCGAAGCCATGGTCGTCGCCGACGCGATCGAGCAACTTCTCGACGCGCGGCGGCTGGTTCGGGTCGACGACGAAGAACGCGGTGGGGTTGAGCTCCGCTGCATTCAGCGTTCGCAAGTGCAGCGCCGTGGCGAGCTTGTGGTGCGCGCGCCAGATGTGCTGCACGACAGCTTGCGCGTCGGGCAGCATGGACTTGTTGCCCGTCATGAGATTGCGCACTGCGAGCGACGTGCCGTCCGGCATGCGGATGGGCGTCACTGGCCGGATCGGCAGCGCCTTGTTGATCAGAGTCACGGGATCCCGCGTGGCGAAGAAGTGCTCCCAATTCACAGCAACGCTGGCCGGCAACGCCGCATTGCCGGCGAGGCCGCCATTGCCCGTCAGTGCGAACAGGCGCTTGAGATCGGCGCGCTCGCTCCTGTTCAGCGTGTACGTGGGCAGGACCATCGAATGGCCGAAGCGGAACGCCGCCGCAGCGAACTCGATCGGCATGCGAAGTGCCTCGCATGCTGACGGTTGCCAGAGCGAATCGCGCTTGTTGAGCACGACGTACTGCCAGACATCCGGATCGAGGATGCGCTCCAGATAGTCGTAGAGAACGACCTGCTGATAGTGGAGCGTGAGTTGCGTTCGCGCCTGCTCGAAGCAGTCGCGCGGCGTTGCAGCCGGCTTTTCGGCTTTGCAGCGCTCGACGAAGTAGTTGTGCAGCTTGATGAATTGCACGTGCAGCTGCGCCACGAGCAGATTCTCGTCGTCGCGCTCCTCGCCAATGAGCGCCTGCCCGCCGAGCGTGCGCGGCAGATCGTCCTCGGCGGCGAATTGCCCGTGCTCGTCGAGCACACGCCCGAGCTGCAGCTTGCCCGTTGCGACGTCGACTGGCGGCGCGTTCACGCCTGCGCCGTAGACGGAATCGAGATCGAGTGCTGCGGTCCGCAACTGCTCGATGTCTGCCGCCGGGAAAAATGAGCGGTTGGGAGGCGGCGTCAACTTGCTGACGTCGTGCGCGACCATCTGGCCGAGGTACACGTAGCCGGATTCGATCTCGGTCGCGCCATGGATGGTTCCCTGCGTCATCGCCTCGCCGAGTCGCTCGAGCAGGTCGGCCCTGAAGACCGTCGGGGGCAGGTTGAAGAGTGAGAAGAAGCCGCCGACGCCCGGCGGCGTGCGATCTGGAGCGCTCATGTCGTTGTCCCTCGCTTGAGGTGGGGCGCTTGTTGCGCGCCACTAGTTCGCTGTTTGTTCGAACGATCCTGTCGCAAGCGTGAACCTTCTCTCACCGCGCGTCGATGCGATAACTACTGCACCGCCCTTTCGTCACTGCGGCCTGCTACAGTGCGTGTGCACAAACGCCCAGTCACCGGCCACGAATTCAACTCCGAACAGTGTTCATTCGCCTTCGTTTACTGTTCCTCGCTGGTTCCTGCTGTGCGGCCCTGAGCGCCGCGGCGCTCGACGCGGTTCCCTCTCGACCCGTCGACCTGAGCGGTAGCTGGAAGCTGAACGCCGCGCTCAGCGACGACGCGCAGCACATGCTGGAAGAGCGTCAGCGCGAAGAGCGCGAGCGCTACATGAAGTGGCGCAGGCAGCAGGAGCAGTCGTATCCGGCCGGGGCGCCCCCGCCGATCGACATCGAGGGATCCGCCACGCCGCGTGAGCCGAGCTCGGCGCGCCGCGCTTCGATCAAGCGGCGGCAGGAGATGCTGTACAAGATGCTCGCGATCTCGGACACGTTGTCGATTCGCCAGGACGGCTCGACGGTGGACATCGTGTCTGCAGTCGACTCACGGCGCGTAGTGGCAGGATCGCGCACGCAGGTATCGCTGCCCGAGGGCGATCTCGCGGACTCGAAGGTCGGCTGGGACGGTCAGTGGTTCGTGATCGATCGCAGCGTTCGGCGCGGGCCGCGCGTCGTCGAGAGGTACCGGCTCATGCCGAAGACCGGGCAGCTCGAATACGAGATGAAGTGGTCCGGCGCAAGCGAGATCGCCGGCATGAAGATCCACCGCGTGTTCGACCGCGTCACGGTGACGCCGCTGCCAGCCGATCCGGCAGCGGGTCCCGTCAGATAGACCGCGTCAGCTCAGGCCGCGCTCGAATATCCCATCACGGCTTTCGTTTCGAGGAATTCCTTCAAGCCATCGCGGCCCCACTCGCGGCCGTTGCCCGACTGCTTGTAGCCGCCGAACGGCGCGTTGATGTCGGTCGGTGCGCCGTTGAGGTGCACCATGCCCGTGCGCAGCCGCCGTGCGATGCGCCGCGCATTGTCGATGTTGCCCGAGTACACGTAGCCCGAGAGGCCGTACACCGTGTCGTTCGCGATGCGAACCGCTTCTTCTTCGTCGCGGTACGGAATCATCACCAGCACCGGTCCGAAGATTTCCTCGCGCGCGATCGTCATCGTGTTGTTGACGTTCGCGAACACCGTCGGTCGCACGAAGTAGCCCTTGTCGATCCCGTTCGGCCGGCCCGGTCCGCCGATCACGACCGTGGCGCCTTCCTCGACGCCTTTCTGCAGCAGCCGCTGGATCTTCTCGAACTGCGTCTTGTTCGAGACCGGGCCCATCGTGGTGGTGTCCGCTTTCGGATCGCCGACGACCGGCTTCTCGGCGACCGCTTTCGCGATCTTGACCGCCTCGTCGTACAGCTTCGCCGGGATCAGCATGCGCGACGGCGCATTACACGACTGCCCGGTGTTGTTCATCATTGAAAGCACGCCGGTCTTCACGGCGGCGTTGAGGTCGGCATCCTCGAGAATGATGTTCGCGGACTTGCCGCCGAGCTCCTGCGAAACGCGCTTGACCGTATCTGCCGCCGCTTTCGCGACCGCCACACCGGCGCGCGTCGAGCCGGTGAACGACACCATGTCGATGTCGGGATGGCGCGAGATCGCTTCGCCGACGGTGGGACCGTCGCCGTCGACCAGGTTGAACACGCCCTTCGGCACGCCGGCTTCCGCGAGAATCTCCGCGAACAAATGCGCGCTCAGCGGCGCGATCTCGCTCGGCTTCAATACGATGGTGCACCCGGCGGCGAGCGCCGGCGCGACCTTGCAGCTGATCTGATTGATCGGCCAGTTCCACGGCGTGATCAAGCCGCACACGCCGACCGGCTCGCGGCGGATCTGGGTGGTGCCGACCTGCTCCTCGAACTCGAAATCCTTGAGGACGCTCAGCGTGGTCATGAAATGACCGAGGCCGCTCGCGGCTTGCGCATTGAGCGCCAGTTTCATCGGCGCGCCCATCTCGTCGGAAATCGCGACGGCGACGTCCTTGAGGCGCGCCTTGTACGCATTGATGATGCGCTCGAGCAGCGCGATGCGCTCTTCGCGCGAGGTTTGCGCGAACGTTTCGAAGGCGGCGCGCGCAGCCTTCACGGCCGCATCGACGTCCTCGGCAGTGCCGAGCAGGATCTTGCCGACCGGCTGTTCGGTGGCAGGATTGATGACGTCGAGCTCGCGGCGTCCCGCGGGGCTGACCCACGCACCGTTGATGAAAAACTTTCTGAAGTCGTACATGAAAGGATCCTCCGCAGCGGGAGGAGCATGATACTGCAAACACCCCGTCAGCCGGGCGCTCAGCGGCGCACGTCGGTCTGTTGTTCCGATAGCAGCAATTCGACGTCCGCCGTGCCGGCGAGGCTGAAATCCCCGTGAATCGAGTGCTTCAGCACCGCCGCGGCCGTGGCGAAGTCGAGCGTCTTCTGCGGATCGAAACTGCGGATCAGGCCGTGCAGCACGCCGGCCGCGAATGCATCGCCTGCGCCGATGCGATCGACGATGCCGTAGAGAGAGTAGGGGCGAGTCGTGTAGGTGTCCCGCCGGCTTCGCAGGCACCCTGACAATTCTTGTGTGTCGACGCTGTGCCGTGCGCGGTTCGTGCACGCGACGAACTGCAGGTTGTTGAACGCTGCGAAAGCCGCGTCCGTATTTCCGTCGAGCATGAAGGCGAAATCGCGGTCGTCGCCGAAGATCAGGTCGGCCTGCTCGCAGAGCTTGCGTAACACTGCCGGCGCCTGCTTCGCGCGCGCGCCCCAGACGCGCGCGCGGAAATTGCAATCGAACGAGATCTTCACACCCTTCTCCCGGGCCGCGGTCAGCGCGCGCATCGCCGCTTCGCCCGCGGCATCGCTCACGGCGGGCGTGATGCCGGAAACGTGCAGCCAATTGCAGCCGGCGAGCAGCGCATTCCAGTCATAAACGTCGGCCGCTGCAGCGGCGAACGCAGATCCGGCGCGGTCGTACAGCGCTTCGGCAGGCCGATGTCCCGCGCCGTGAGTCAGGAAATACAGGCCCATGCGGCCGTCGCAGAACCGAAGGGCATCCGTTTGCACGCCGTGACGTCGCAACTCGTCTGCGCACGCGCGTCCCAGCGGCGACGCCGGCAACGTACTCACGACAGCGGCGGGGTGGCCGAACTTGCTCAACGACACGGCGACGTTCGCTTCGGCCCCGCCGACATGCGCATCGAAGCGGGCCGATTGCAGCAGCAGCTCCTTATTGGGAGAGGCCAGCCGCAGCAGAATTTCCCCGAAGCAAAGCACAGTTGCGCTCATGGTCTCGAACATACCTCGTGTTCGTGCCGCCGCGGCGATCGGGCGACGGTGCCTGGTCTTCATTGTTGCAGGGCGACAGTGTCGGCCGCAGCGCGCCGGCGGTGTCTTGCCGCTGGCTATCGTGCTCTGCTAGCCTTCGATTGTCACCGGTGTCATGCTGTACCTGCTCGATGCTACCGGTGTCAGAACAGAACAGCTTTTCGGCGATTTGGGGGAGTCATTCACATGCTGTCAGATCGCAATCGCAGCCCGCTTCGTCTAGCGGTGCAGGCAATCCTGGGCGTCGTCTCTTGCTCGGCAGCCACGGGAGCATTCGCTCAAGCGAGCTCGCCGACGCCGGAGTCGCTCGAAGAGGTCGTGGTTACTGGCTACCGCCAGAGCCTGAGCGTCGCCCTCGATTCGAAGCGCGCCTCCACCGACGCGATCGACGCGATCGTGGCGGAGGACATCGCCGACTTTCCCGATCTGAACCTGGCGGAATCCATTCAGCGCGTGCCGGGCGTGTCGATCGCGCGTGACGGTGGCGAGGGCCGGCAGGTCAGCGTTCGCGGCCTCGGTCCGCAATTCACGCGCGTACGTATCAACGGCATGGAAGCGATGAGCGCCAACGGCGGCACCGACGCGGCCGGCGGCACCAACCGCGATCGCTCGTTCGACTTCAACACGTTCGCTTCCGAGCTGTTCAACGCTGTGACGATCCGCAAGTCCTCCTCTGCCGAAGTGGAAGAGGGCTCGCTGGGCGCCACCGTCGATCTGCGCTCCGCACGGCCGTTCGACTATGACGGCTTCACGGTCGTGACCAGCGTACAGGGCAGCTACAACGACATCGACGATGACGTGAATCCGCGCGGCGCCGTGCTCATCAGCGATACGTGGGCCGACGGCAAGTTCGGCGCGCTCCTCTCCGCTGCGTACACCAAGCGCCAGCTGCTCGACGAAGGCGCGAGCACGGTGCGCTGGCAGGACTCGCGCAATACCGACGGTTCTCGCAGCGCGGGCGCCGAGTTCAGCACGACCGCACCGACCACTCCTGGCGCGCCGACATTGGCACAATTGAACGCTGCATTCCGTCCGCGCATCCCGCGTTACGACATCTACCAGCACGAGCAGGAGCGCACTGGCATCACTGCCTCGTTACAGTGGCAGGTCGCCGACTCCACGCTGCTGACTCTGGACGGGCTGTTCGCGCGATTCGATGCGGAGCGCAACGAGATCTTCCTGGAAGCGCCGGTGTTCAGCACGACCGGCGCGCAGGCCATGAACAACGTCGACGTGGTCGATGCAGTCATCGACTCGACCAACACGCTCGTGTACGGCGTGTTCAACGACGTCGACATCCGCTCGGAGGCCCGCCACGACGAGCTGCGCACCGACTTCACGCACATCACACTGGACGGCAGTCACGAGTTCTCCGAGACGTTGCGGTTGCACGCCCTGGTCGGTTACTCGAAGGCCGATCACGACAACCCGATCCAGACCACGCTGCTGTTCGATCGTGCCGACGTCGACGGTTACAGCTTCGACTATCGCGGCAACAGCCGCTTGCCCGTCATCACCTACGGCAACGTCGACGTCACCAACCCGGCGACCTGGACGCTGTCGCAGATCCGCCTGCGCCCGCAGAGTTCCACCAACGAATTCCGCAATGCCGCGATCGATCTCGCGTGGGATGTCACCGATGCGTTCACGCTGAAGGCCGGCCCGCAGTACAAGAAGTTCGAGTTCCAGACGGAGTCGCTGCAGCGCTCGAACGGTACGCAGACCAGCCAGGAAGGCGTGATTCCGGCGAACGTTGCCGCCACGCCGATCGCCGACTACAGCCACCAGGTTGCGATCAGCGGCAATCTCGGCGCGCCGGGTGCCAACCAGGGCAATTGGCTGAGCCCGGATCTGAACACCGCGGCAGGGCTGTTCAATTTGTACGATCCGAACGTGTTCCGGCTCGGGCCCGAGCTGGCGTTGAGCAACAACTATTCCGTCGAGGAAGAAGACACCGGCGGCTACGTGCAGGCCGATTGGAAGACCGAAGTGTTCGGCCGGCCGCTGCGCGGCAACCTCGGCGTGCGCTACGTGCAGACCGATCAGACCTCGTCCGGTTACGTGTTCACTTCCGGCTCGCCGGTGCTCACCACCGTGAGTCGCACGTACAGCGACACGCTGCCGTCGCTCAACGTCGTCATGGAAGTGACGGACACGTTCCTGATCCGTGCTGCTGCGGCGAAGGTGATGTCGCGGCCGAACGGCGGCGGTCAGACCACTGGCCTCGGCATTCTGTCACCGGGCGCGGCAGTCGGGATCAGCGGCGCCAACAAGACCGTCACCGCCGGTAATCCGGATCTCAATCCGTATCGCGCCAAGGCGTACGACCTGTCGTTCGAGTGGTATTTCGCGAAGGAATCGCTGCTGTCGCTGGCGCTGTTCCAGAAGGACATCGGCAGCTTCGTGCAGATCATCCGCTCCAG